>CAYMBC010000035.1:0-10417 GCA_964388605.1 uncultured Gammaproteobacteria bacterium | reverse complement strand
GCACCTGCACCCTGACGACGGATTGCAGCGGCGTCACGACCCCGAGCCCGGCCACCGTCCAGAGCTGCACGCCGCCTCCTGCAAACTCCGCCTATCCCGGATATACGTATCATTTGCCGACGAGCCGGCCCTACATTTCTCTTGGCGATTTCAAGCAATCGTCCCCTACCTATGCGAGCTTCAAGAGCTGGGTTGATTCTGCGGTCGCCGGTTCTCCCGGATACGGTTACGCTCCGAGCGATGCGGTCGTGATGTACGCAATTACGAACCAAGCTTCGTATATCACGCATGCTATCGCGAAGGTTGATGCCATCGTCGCTGCCGCGGAAGCGGCGATCGCTGCCGGTCAAAATCCTGCGGTTGCCGGCGACTCCTACCTCGAAGTCGGTTGGTACATGGAACAGCTCGCGCTGACGTATGATTGGGGATACGACAGGCTCACCTCTTCGCAGCGTACGCGCTGGGCGGCATTCGCTGAACGCACGATCGCGAATGTCTGGGATCCCGAGAATGCCCGTTGGGGAACTCGCGCGGCCCGGTGGAGCGGCTGGTCGACCAACAATCCTGGCAATAATTACCATTTCAGCTTCTTGCAGGCGACGCAGCTTTGGGCGCTCGCTTCCCAGAACACGGCTTGGTTCAACTTCCTGCAGCAGAACAAATATCCACCGCTTGCCAACTACTTCGCGGGCTTGCCGGGAGGAGGATCGCGCGAAGGAACGGGATATGGAACCGCGCAGAAGAACCTCTTCGAGGACTACCGCATGTGGAAGGCCTCCACGGGCGAGGATCTTTCGAGGCTCTCGACGCATGCCAAGGACACGATTGATTATTGGATCCATGCGACAGTTCCGAACCTCGATCGCTTCGCTCCGATCGGCGACCAATCGCGCGTTTCTCAGCCGGAGCTCTATGACTATCACGAGAATCTCGTTCGCGAGGCGGTTGTCCTTGCGGCCGGTACCGAGCAAGCACGCCGTGGAACGTGGTGGCTGAACAACAATTCGGTGACTTCGCTCTCGGGCTTCAATTTGCGCCCGTCCCTCATGACGACATCCGACGTCGCAACCGCTCCGACCGCGCTTGAATATCACGCCACGGGCGTCGGTCACTTCTTCGCCCGCAGCTCGTGGAACCGCGACGCTTCGTGGCTATCCTTTGCCGCCGGACCGTACGACGAATCGCATGCCCATCAAGACCAAGGCGCTTTCACCTTCTACCGCAACGGCTGGCTCGCGGCGACATCAAACATGTGGTCGCACAGCGGCATCCAGCAAGGCGTCGAGGCTCAGAACGTTCTGCGTTTCTCGCGGAGCGGTACGGTGATCGGCCAGAACGAGTCGACATCATCGATGACGTACGCCAAATCCGGAGATATCGTGACGGTACAGGCCAACCTGACGCCGGCGTACTCGCGCAGCTCGAGCTACGTACAATCCTGGTTGCGAGACCTGCGTTATCAAGGAAACACCCTGCGCGTCCACGATACATGCCAGGTCGCTTCCGGGGTCAGCGCCGTCTTCCAGGTGCATGTCCCGACTCAGCCGACGATCCAAGCGGACGGTTCCATCAGGGCCGGCAACCTTCGGATTCAAGGCGGTGCTGGATACACGGCTAGGCTGGTCGAAATGCGCTCGACGGATGCGGATTATCAGAGCGGCTGGAGAGTCGAACTGTCTAATCCTGCAGGCTGCGAGTTCACGGTCGATCTGACAGCGCTCTAGGACGAATAGGAAAAATGCCCGCTTGCCAGCGGGCATTTTTTGTTTACGCCTCTTTTGCGGCGCGTGTCGTGAGGCCGAAGACGATCCAGGCCGACAGGCAGATGAGGGCGCCGATCGCGATCGGAGCTTCCGGAGCGAGTTTGGCGGCGACGAAACCGGCGAGGAGAGGAGGTAGCGCGTTCGAGAGCGATTGAATGCTGGCGTTCAAGCCGAGAATTTCGCCCTGCCTGTCTGGACCGGCGGTTTTGCTGACGACGCTTGAGAGGCTGGCGACCGTGAGGCCGTTGGACGCTGCCATGAACGGCGGGATCAGGAAGAGTTGCCAAGCTTCGCGCGCGAGAAGCATCGAAAAGACCGAGAACGCCGTGCCAATCATTGAGACCCGCAAGATGCGGCTTTCGCTCCAGCGTTTGGAAACGAAACGGATCAAGAGCGCTTGCGCGAGCACGATAAAGAAGCCGATATAGGCGAAGTAGTCGCCGATACGGCCCTCCGTGAAACCGAAGCGTTTCGTCAAATACACGTTGAAAAACGAAACGAAAAAGGAAAATCCCGAGAAAAAGAGGAAGCCGGTGATGAACAAGCTTCGGAGCTCTTTCCAGCGCCAGGCGCGGCCGATATCTCCCAAAGAACGCGCCCACGTAAACGCTTTCGTGACAGGGTCAAGCTTTCGCGTTTCTGGAAAGAAGACCGTGACCGAGGCGAAGTTGAGCGCTGCCAAGGCCGCGGCAAACCAAAATGGCGTCGTGGCATTGAACCAGGAAACGAATGCCGGATCGGCAAGTTTTCCGCCGATGAACGGGCCGAGAATGAACCCGAGGCCGAAGGCGGCCCCGATCAATCCGAAGTTTTTGGCCCGATCTTCCGGCCTCGAAACGTCGGCAACCGCGGCTTGGGCGACCGAAATATTGCCGCCCGTGATGCCATCGAGGACGCGCGAGAGAAAGAGGAGGGGAATGCTCTTGAGGAGGATCGCGATGGCGAACAGGCCGTATCCGAGCGAGGTTCCAGCTAGGCAAACCGCCAAGACCTTGCGTCGTCCATAGCGGTCAGACAGCTGGCCGAGGATGGGAGCGGCAAGGAAAGACATGAGCGGATAGACGGCGGTCAAAGCGCCGAGCAGGACGAATCCTTCCCCGGATGACATGCCGCGCGCGAGCAAATAGTGCGGAGAGTCCGGGTTGGCCAAAAGCTGCGGCATGACCGGAATCAAAATTCCGACACCGATCAGGTCGACCAAGACGGTCAGGAAAATGACGGGAAGGGGGCGTTGATGCATAGGTTATCCAGTATCCATAAAAACAGCCCTCATGTCAATCTGATTGTCTTGCGAGCGGGTCGAAGTGTATACTGAACGCATCGCTTTTATCGATTTCGTAACGGCCTATGCCCGTAAAACCCATTCTGGTCGGTTTGCACCTCGCCTTTGCCATCGTCGGCATCGACGCGTTTTTGTGGCTGCTCGGAGAATTGGCGGCGAATGTTGAACATGCGCGCCGTCGCGTCTTTGCGGCCCTGCTCGGTTCCGTTTCTTTCATCATGAGCTGGCTGGTCGGCGGGTATTACTATGTCGTATTTTACGGACCAGCCGTGAAGCCGATCATCAAGGCTGGCGCGGCTCCGTGGGCGCACGCCGTGGTCATGGAGGCGAAAGAGCATATTTTCCTTTTCATGATCCCTATGGCGCTGACCGCCCTTATCGCCGCGGGCACGAACTCGACGGAACTCCGCAAACCTCTCATGTGGCTTACCGGCAGCCTTGCCGCCCTGGGGTTATCGCTCGGCCTCATGGGATACATCATTTCCGCCGCCGCCCGCTGGGGCGCGGCTTGAACGCATCCCTATGTCTTCTGAAACGCTCATCCGCGCTTCGGCGCGCGCCGCGACGCTTGCGACAGCGTTCGTTGTCGGAATCACGATCGCTGCCGAACTTTCAGCTTCGCTCAAGAGCACGCTTGCGTCGATAACCGGACATCATTGGGTGACGAAAAGCGCGGCAACGGTTCTGGTCTATGCTGTATTGCTCGCCGTTTTCAGCCGGAGCTCCGTACCCGCTCGTCCCGAGCAGGCTGCGCGTTCCTTGTATACCCTCGTCGTTGCCGCCTTTGCGGGAGCGGCTCTCCTTACCGGGTATTTTCTCTGGCACTTCATGGCGTTGTAACTGTGGAGACAGAAAAAAAAGCGCCCGCTGGAAGGCGGACGCTTTTTCATTACGCTCGTTTCGAACGCATGGCTTTGAGCTGTTTCAAATTCTTGTCTTTGGAAAATTTGACGTATTCGGGCGAGCCCACGGGATACATCGCTATTTTTCCTTGCGCATCGCTGTGGATTCCCCATCCGTATCTTTTCGTGAGCGGGGAAGCTCTGAAGCACGGCTGTCCTTTAGAAAAAAACACGGCACGTTGCTTGGCAAGGTCTTTTTTGGAAACCCCGTTCTTTTTGGCGAAGGCCTCGAAAAGAACGTCATCGGACGTCTGGGTATAGGGATGATGGTGAAGCAGCTCAAACTGCAAAGAAGCGATGCTGGGGGGTTCAGCACGAGGCGGAATTTCGCCCGAGAGAGCCGGGCAATCCTCGGCTACTCCTATAAATGCGTCGAAATAGTTTGTTGTATGGATTTTTGGAGGCATAGGAGTTCTGATCACAGGATATGTCAAGACAATCATCGGATCAATACGTCGAGGCTGTAGCGACAACGCCTGCGATCATTGCGCTTGACAGAATGTGCGCCTTCCTTTAGTATGCCGCAGTGCAATGCGCATTCCGCGCGTTGTTTGTTCTTTAAGGAGATAGAGTGAGGAAACAAAGGTATTGCCAGTGTTTGTTTGCCTGTGCGTTGTTGTTCAGCCTACTCACCATCGGCGGTTGCGGCATCGATGCCAGTCTCGGCACCGAGACCGACACCGAACTGCAAAGCGCTTCTGTGAAGAAGCGCTTGGTCGCGAGCAGCCTCGCTGAGATGGGCGAAGAGCTCATCTCGGACGGAGGGTTCGAGTCCACTCTCGGTGGATTCGGCCAGAACTCCGGAGCTGTCGACGGCACGGTGGATCGCACCTCCGTGTCGATCGCAGGCTCATGGAGCCTGCACACGGTCATCCGGGGGTATGGACGCATTGTCCATTACCATCCGTATCCGTACGGCCGCGGCCCTCTGGCCGACTCCGTCACGGCGAGCGGGAAGCTGCGTGTAGACGCGGCTTCGGACCCGGGGTTGGAAGTGGAGGTGTGCGCGATCGCGTACCTTCACCCTACGGGAAACCGGTTGACCCAGTGTCAGCTGTTCCCAGTAGCTCCGCAGATGGTTGTTCCGGTTTCGCTCGTCCTTGCGACGGGCGGCGAGCAACTGAGCTCGGTGATCTACCAGCTCAAGCTGCCCGATAGCGGCACCATCACTGCGACGCTGGATGATGCCAGCCTGTACGTCCTCTTCCACCAACCCGATCCGCCCGCCTGTACCGCAGACGAGTGGTCTTGCACCGATTGGAGCGCGTGCTCCAACGGGACGCAGGAACGCACCTGTATCTTGGTTGGCGACTGTCCGCTCGTCGAGACGCCTTCACCGGCAACTACGCAGAGCTGCACGAACGATCCACCCGCCTGCACCGCAGACGAGTGGTCTTGCACCGATTGGAGCGCGTGCTCCAACGGGACGCAAGGTCGTGCCTGTACGATCGTGAGCGACTGTCCGCTCGTCGAGACGCCTTCACCGGCGACCTCGCAGAGCTGTCCTGAGACCCCGCCTCCATCCGGCGATCTGCCGACCGTCCCTGACGGTTCGACGTTGGTCGATGTGTTGGTTGATGGCGACTTCGAGACGTCCACCGGAAGTTTCGCGAGCGACGCCGCCGGTACGGCGACGCGCGTGACACAGAACACGATCGACGGTACGGGCAGCTTGTCCGTGACGTTGACTCCGTGGGCGCGTTTCTATTCGGTGGATCGCGACTATCCGTACGGCCGCGGCCCGATCGGCGACTCGGTAACCGCCAAGGCGCGCGTGCGCGTCGAGAGCGGTTCAACGGTCGGCGTCTGCGCCGTGGCTTATACGGAGGATGGGTCTTACCTGACCTCTTGCCAGGAGCTCGATACATCGAGCAGTATCGTGTCGAATGTCTATCTGTCGATTCCTGTCGGCAGGCGCCAGCTCGATCGCGTGTACTTCATGATCACGCATCAGGATACGGGTACCGCGACCGCGGTGCTCGACAACGCGCATCTGTACGTTGTCGGCACTCCGGCTCCGACGCCCGATCCCGGTCCGGGACCGGGTCCAGGACCAGGTCCAGGCCCCGACCCGACCGACCCGACCGCCGGAGATCTCGAGATCCACGGCTTCGCGATGCGCCCGACCCGATGGCGGTCGATGACCGCTCAGATGGATTTCCGGAACGATCTCTCGTCTCTTGGCGACGCGGTCAACGCGTTTCCCAAGGACGTGAACGTGACGTTGATCCCCGCTGCCGACGCCCTTGGCCAAACGCGCCGCGTGTCGTTCGGTCTGCCGCTTCCCCCGGGCGTGATCGTCAACACGGAGATGATCCGTGTCACCGACGCCACCGGGCAAGAGGTTCCGGCCTATGTCCGGTCTCTTGGAAAGTGGAACGGGATGCCCGATCAACGACTGCTCTGCGAGGGCTTGACGGCGTCCGGAAACCCCGGCATCCGGGGCGTGCTGGTACAGTTCGACATGAACTTCTCCGGTACGAGTCCGGTGACCGTCACGGTCGGATTGAACCGACCTCGCACGCAGAGCCTCTCCAGCGAAGTGCCCGTCCTCGACACCTACCGCGTCGTGAACGACGGCACGTATGCTCCTACGGTTCCCTTGACGCCCGGCGTCATCGTCCGCGAGCCCGCTGTGACGGCGTCGATCGATCATCGGTACTTGGCCTGCACGTCTCTCTTCCCGCTGGCTTCCGTCAACGGCGACCAGCCGGAAATGGCGGGCTCACAGGGGAGCATCGAGAACTTCTTCTATTCGGTCATCAACCAATGGCGTCAGCCTTGGGCGGTGACCCGGGCAGAAGACATCGTTCCATACGGAACGGATGAGGAGCCGTGGTTGTATGATCGCGGCCAGGTGTTCTACAACGGATATCTGATGAGCGGGAACGCCGACATGCTCCGCGAGGCGCATCGCGCGGCGAACCATTTCAGCCAGCTGATCTGGACGCCGGCCGATTGCAGCGGTACGTATTATCCGTATTGCGTCGGCAGCTTCAAGTTCAAGAATCAGGATCCGAACAACTCGTTCCAGGATACGAAGTATTCGACGAGCGAGAACCTGTTCACGTACTACATGCTGACCGGTGACGCTTCGGTGCTCCCGATCATCGGGTATATTTCGTGGGCGAGCGAGTTTCATAACCCGCTCACCAGCGAGAATACGGAACGGACGCTCGGATACGCGCTTCTTGCGCACGCGATTGACGCCGAGCTTACAGGAAGCGCGCATGAAACAGCAGTCGTTTACGGCGGCATCACCGCGATGCGGCTACGTCAGGTCTCTCCGATGGATGGGAACGCGCCCAACGGGTGCTTCAACTATCCGCCCGAGGGGCAGACACACACGTTCTCGCCGTGGATGTCGAACATCCTGGCGCACGGCCTGCTCCGAGGATTCCAGGCTACGGGGCAACCCGTCGTACCGCAAGCACTGGTCGATCTCGCCCAGTGCGAAGTCGAGCGCGGCATTGAGCCGCGCAAGGAGGCGACGAACGGTCCGATGCCGGCAGGGTACTACTACCCCTTCTACATCGCGCACTCGTTCGGCACTCCAGGCGATGCCGACGACGACAATCCGTTCGTCGGGTTCGAACACTGCGCCGACGTGGCCACCACAATTGCGCTGGGTACGCACTTCGCCGCCGACGGAGCCCAGAAGGCCGACCTGGCCTTCTATGTACGAGAGCTTCTCAAGACGCACGACCTTTCTGTCCTGTATTGGACCAGAACAGGTCAGGGTACAATCGATGCCGGAGCGTCCATGTTCCGGGCGTCGCCACCGAGAAAGTACTCGTGGCACTATCGAGGGTTCCCGGTCGTCTGGAGAGCGCTCGGCTATGCGTTGAGTTACCTCAACTGAACGTTCCTTTTTCAACCGGATGCATGACATCCGGTTTTTCTTTTTCAAAAACGCCGGATTACAGCCGGCGTCGGCGATTCCCCGCCTGTTTTCCCCGATGGTTGATGTGTCTTAGCGTGTCCCCTCGACCGAGGATCCCGGCTTTGGCCGGCGAGACTCTTGCCACGACGTAAGGAGATTCGTCAGGTTCAGCTCGTACCATGCTTTCTCCGCCACGATCCTGGAACGGTCCGCAATCCACGGGTTCCAATCGAAACGGGCTTTCGGGGGCGCGGTTTTCGATTCTTGGTGCACGACTTCGCGTTCAAAATAGCCGCTTTCTTCTTCAAGAAGGCCTTCTCGCTGGTAGGTCCGCACCAAGCCGAGCACGTCCGGGGAGAGCATCGTGAGTTCAAAAAGCCGGATGTTCGATCCTTCGCGCTGCGACAGCGCGACGTTCGAGCGGAGAATGATCTGCTCGACGGGCATGACGGCCAGCACGGCGTACATCCACAAGAACAGCAGGACCGGGAACCGGACGACATCGGCGCGGCCGCGCGTGAAGAAACGGGAAACGAGCCAGAGTAGGAGAGCGGCGCAAAACGCGACCGTGTACGAAGCGAAAAATTTCTCGTAGCTCAGGCCGTAGGACGTGACGTAGAGCGCCATCCGGTACGCCGCGGAAGCGAGCAACAGAAAGGAGGCGGCAACAAATGCGGCGAGCAGGCGCTGTACCGGCGGCACGGTCTTTCGATAGGTCGTAAAGGCAAAGAGGATATTGACGACGGTAAGCGTCAAAAGCTGCCAGAAACCTCCTTTGACCAGGCGTTCGGTGGCGCTGAACTCGACGGGCAGCTTCCCGACCCACAGGTGCCCGAGCTGGATCCAAAGGAACACGGCATAAAGGGAGAGGACGCCCCCCAAGACGATGCCGGCAATGATCGAGTCGGCCTGCGCGGGTTCTTTTTCTTCCCAGGAGGCCGTCGACGGTTTTGCCCATGCGAAGATCAACGCGAGCGTGCCGATCAGCAAGAGGAGGAAGACGAGCGTTTTTCCGAAGAACGATGCTGTAAAAAGCTGCGAAAGCCATCTGCTGACGAAACCCATCGTGGCCGCGAATTGGGCGTCGGCAGAGGAGAGCAATGGGATCACCACGGCCGCCGCCATGAACGCGAAAATTCCGATGCCGGCAGCGACGCGTTTAGCGATGCCTGGATTTTTCCAAACCCGAGCAAGTGCCCGCTCGGTCAGATCGATCGCGTTGCGGACATGGATGAAAGGCGAAAATGCGCGCCGCACGAGCGTCAAAAGCGCGCCGCCGTCCCAGCGCATCCGTCCGTGCGCGGACAGGAAAGCTTCGTTATAAAAAAGCGCGAAGAGGGCTGGAAGCGCGGGAATGCTTACGGCTTTCAGGATCGGATTGTCATACAGGGCGTAGCTTGCCACGATCAGCGCGATCGGCACGATCCACGCGGTGTTTTTTTTGAGCGAAACTCCTTCATTCTTCATGACCCACAGGAACAGTGCCAAGGTCGCGCCGAGATAGACGAAGGCGTTCAAGCCCAGAGCAACAATTCCGCGTTCGATGAATCCCCAGAGAAAAACGACCCAAAACAACGCCAGGCCGAGGCTCCAAGAGAGCAGGATCTTGTTCGTGCGTTCGAGCGGCATGCGCGTTTCTTCAGCGGCCTTCATAGTGAGGGGGTAGGGAAGATAGTGAAGAGAGCCTTTCAAGGGTATCCGAAAGATTGCTCTTTTGTCGATGGGCGCCTGCGAGCTTTAAAAGCCGAAAATGGCGCGCGGTGTATACTGCAAAGACATGACGTTTTTCAGGGCTAAAACGATTGCCGCGCTCTCGGGCGGGATGATCGCCCTCGCCTGCGGTTTTTTCGCGTGGAGCATCATCCCGACGCTGGCAGAGAGGCCGGATTTCAGGCCGACGCGCGTTTTGGCGCGCGACGGCTCGCTTCTCTATGAAGCTCGAGCGAACGATGCCGAAACGATGGCACCGGTTCCGCTCGCATCGATGCCCTCGAAGCTGATTCAGGCTGTTCTCTCGGCGGAAGACAAGCGTTTTTATTCGCATCACGGCATCGATTGGGCGGCGCTCGTCCGAGCTGCGCGGGATAATATCCGATCTGGGCGCGTGGTGAGCGGTGCCAGCACGCTCGAGGAACAACTGCTGAAAAACGCCTATTTCCCCGCCGCACGTCGCACGGTTTTTCAAAAAGCGCGCGAATTGGCCGCTGCGCGCTGGTGGTCGCTCACGCATAGAAAGGAAGAAACCCTCGAGCGTTATCTGAATACGGCATATTTCGGCAATCAGATTTTCGGAGCACCGGCTGCGGCGCGCGAGTATTTTCACAAGGATGTGGAGAGCCTGTCGTTGCCGGAAGCGGCTCTGTTAGCCGGGATCATCGGCGCTCCTTCGCGTTTTGACCTTCTTGAACACGCCGAGTCCGCGAACGCTCGGAAACGGTTTGTGCTTGAACGGATGAAAAACGACGGATTTTTGAGCGAGGAAGAAGCGAGAGAGGCGGAGTCGGCCGATATTCCGGTGTTCGCGCCGCGGCATGAAATGCAGGCGCCTCACTTTGTCTTCCGCTTATTGGCGATGCTCCAGCATCAT
>CAYMBC010000034.1:0-10622 GCA_964388605.1 uncultured Gammaproteobacteria bacterium | reverse complement strand
TTTCTCAAAACCAAGAATCGCGCGGCGTTGTTCGTCCTCCCGTTCGCCTACGTGTGGCTGCATGGCAGCTGGCCGATTCTGATGATCGCGGCGCTTCTCCACGCGCTTGTGCGCCGTGATGTGCGCACGCCGCTTGTGGTTGCCGGCGGCTTGGCGGCCGGCCTTATCGTGAATCCGTTTTTCCCGGAGAACTTCGCCTTTAATTGGGAACAGATCGTGCAGATCGCCGTGATCGGCAATCACGATCCGGGGGTGCAAGTCGGCAACGAGTGGTCATCCATGGATATCGGCTGGCTGCTTGTCGAAAATGCCGTCATTTCTTTCGTCGTTGCCGCCGCCTTCATTCGCCTGTCAACGATGGTGTGGAGCAAGGAAACGCCGCCGGAGATTTCCTCTTCGCGCCGAAAGGATATTGCCTTCGCCGCCGCGCTCGGATGCGTCTTCCTGCTTCTCGCCCTTCGGCAGGCGAGGCAGAAGGAGTATTTCTTGCCGCTCGTCCTGTTGTTCAGCGCGCTTCTCGGCGATGCGCTCTTGCTTGACACGCGCGCAGCTCTTGCGCGCGCCCGTGCCTGGTACAGGCGATGGTTCCGCCTGCACGTCGGGCTTTGCGTCGCGTCCTTCGGTCTTCTCGCGCTTCACGGGGTTTGGTACGCGCGGACGCTGTATGAACGCCGCGTTTCTTTTACCCGTTTTGAACCGGTCGGTACTTGGATGCGAACCCATATTCCGGAAGGGGAGACGGTTTTTCATTCGGCCTGGGACGATTTTCCCGAGCTGTTCTATTGGGACAAAACGCATCGGTACATCGCCGGCATGGATCCGATGTTCTTCTATCGCAACGATCCGGCAAAGTATTGGCTCTGGCGCGATATCGGCGACGGCCGCCGCCGCAATACCGCGGAACTCATCAAGAACAATTTTGGTGCGCACTATGTTTTTGTGAATCCAAAGCGCGATAAACTTCTTACGACAATAAAAAAAGACCCGTCGTTTGAACGGGTCTATGTGGACGGGGAAGCGGAAGTGTGGAGAATGAAGTAGGAGCCTTCACTCCAAGAGTTGGCGGAAGATGAGGCTGACGGGGCGATGGTTGCCCGGCCAGTTCAAGGGAGCGACCAACGCGACGTCGTACCCCGCGATGCGCAACAGCCCTTGGAGCCTGACGGCTTGCAGGGTGCGCCGCGTCTCACCCTCGCTCCTGTAGAGAGTTCGGTTAAACTTCTCCAAATTCGGGTCTCCCGGATGCTCTTTGCGGTACGTTTCGATCAGATCGCAACAGCGGCGGAACTCGTCTTGCGCCTCTTTCGGCTCATGAGACAGTTCGCGCTCCAGTCGGGCTTGGTTTTTCCTCATGACGTGCTCCTCGCGAAGGAACGATAGGGCGAAGGTAGCAGAAAAAAACGCGTGCGTCAACGGAAAAGCTTGTCGGCGGCGATGTTTTCCGGCTGCACGGCGTTTTCAACGGAATATGTCCCGACCTTCGTGCGCCGCAGCTCTTCCAAGTACGCCCCGCAGCCGAGTATTTTTCCGATGTCGTCCGTCAAAGCGCGAATATAGGTGCCGGAAGAAACGCGCGTGCGGAGGACGGCCGTCGGCCAGGAATAGGAAACGAGCTCCAGCTCATGAATCGTCACGCGCACGGGCTTCCGTTCGATTTCTTTTCCTTCGCGTGCCAGCTCATACAACTTCTTTCCTCCGATTTTTTTTGCCGAATACATCGGAGGCGTTTGGTCGATCTCGCCGCGGAATTTTTCAAGCGCGGATTCGAGTTCGGCTTGGGAAACTGGCGAACAGTCTTTTTGTTCGATCTTGCCGGTACAGTCCATCGTGTCGCTCGTGGCTCCGAAACGGACGGTTGCTTCGTAGGCTTTATCGAGACCGACGAAGTTCGACAACTGCTTCGTCATGGCGCCGACGGCCAAAATCAGCAACCCCGAGGCGAACGGGTCGAGCGTGCCGGCGTGGCCGACTTTTCGCGTTCCGAACCTCCTTCGAATCCGGTCGACGATATCGTGTGATGTCGGGCCGACGGGCTTGTCGATCAGGAGAAAACCCGAGGGTTCCGTCCGAATGGGTATTGACACGGGAGGTTTTTGCGTCATAGGCTGCGTACAGGTTCTTTCATATATAGCGCGTTCGTCCCGAGAACGCCAACCGGGTTTCAGAAACGGAGGCTCGTATGAGTTCGCAGCACGCAGATGAGCATCATGAGATCGCGTTGGCATCAGGAGAAACGCCAGCCGCGCCGACAGAGCCTGCCACACCGGCTCTTGTGGTCAGTACCTGGCATGACGAGAGGAGTACCCCTCTCGATACTGCGTTTTCCGATACACCCAAGATCAAAATGTTTCTCTTGGGAGGACCCGTAGCCGATGGCCACGCCATGGTCGAATCCGTGCTTGCTAGGCGTACTGGTTTTGTGCAGTCGTTTGCCTCGCCCTATAAACCACGCACGACCCGCAAGATCCTATTCGGTCTGACATCTGGAAATATGAGAGATGCAGTTGTTGATGCGGTAGCAAACCTCTCAGCCTACGTCTGCCTTGGTCCAATCGGGTTTTTGGTCTTGCCTGGTATATGGGCGGTCAATCGTGTCCGTGAGGCGCGTCGTGTGCGGCAAGGAGGGCATGATCGGCACGAACGCTTAGGCTCCCTGCCGGTTCCTTCGAAAAAGCTTCCCTGGGAGCTGAGGAGCCCGTGGCTTCTCGCTGCCTGGAAACTCTTTTCGCTCATGAGGTGCTTTAACCTGAGGGCGCAGGCAGTGAACGAAGCCCTTGGAGACGCGACGATGTCCGTCAGCGAACACGCTGCAGCGCTTGGTATGGGAGAGCTTCTGTGCAAGACGTATCCGCAAATTGAGTACGTCAGGAGATTTCTTGAGGAGGATACGTTGCGCGGCGCCGAGCTTTCGCCAAAGGGGCTTGAGGCATGTTCTCACGCCGTGAACGCTGTCAATGTGTTCGGACGGGGAGCCCCCCTTGACTGGCTGCTCTTGCCACCCCCAGCCCACAATCTCACGCGAGCTCAAGTGCTTGCTCAATGGCTCGCGGATCAGGAGGGACTTTCCTCTACAGGAGATCCCGATCAGGACGAGATCGCACTTAAAATCAAACTTCTCGAAGAAGGGCAGAAGTGAAGCTCCTTTCGTGGATCCGCATGACGGAGAGGTGCGCTTTCGAAAGGAAGCGCTTTTTTATTGACAGGCTCGTTTTTTCAGCGTACGCTGCCCCTACCATGAACATCACCGAACTTGCGCGCCGCTTGCGCGTCACCCCCGAAGAACTTCGCCAAAAGCTTCCCGTGCTCGGCTTCGACATCGGCCGCAAGGCTATTAAAGTCGACCAGCGCGAGGGCGAGCGCATCATTCGCCGCTGGCAAGAATTCGCTTGGCGCCAAAAACAGCTTTCGGACGAGAAGGCAAAAATGGAACTGCGCCGCAAGATTCAAGCGGGCGAAGTCACTGCTGACCGCAAAATTTCCCTGCCGCCATCCATCACGATTCGCGAGCTGGCTGACAAGCTCCAGCGCCCCGTGACGGACGTTATCCGCGAACTGATGAAAGGCGGCATTTTGGCGTCTATCAACGAGCGCATCGATTTCGATACGGCTGCCGTGACCGCCGAAGACTTGGGCTATCAGGCCATTAAGGAATCTGATACGCAAAAAGAGGAAACCGTTTCGAACGCCCTCGACTCGCTCAAGGAGTCGGTTTTGAACGAAGCCGAATCCAGCCTGCAGCCGCGCCCCCCGGTCGTCGTCGTCATGGGCCACGTCGACCACGGCAAGACGACCCTGCTCGACACGATTCGCGCCGCAGCCATCGCTAAGGATGAATCCGGAGGCATCACGCAGCATATCGGCGCGTACCAAGCGGAAAAGAACGGGAGAAAGATCACCTTCATCGACACTCCCGGCCACGAAGCTTTCACCATGATGCGCTCGCGCGGCGCCCGCGTGGCCGACGTTGCCATTCTGGTCGTTGCCGCCGACGATGGCGTCCAGCCGCAGACGGTCGAAGTCGTCCGTATTATCGAAGCCGCGAAGTTGCCGTACGTGGTCGCGATCAACAAGATGGACAAGGCCGACGCCAATCCCGATCAGGTCAAGCGTCAGCTTTCCGATCTCGGCATGATCCCCGAAGATTGGGGAGGCAAAACCGTCATGGTGCCGATTTCCGCCAAAGCCAAGCAAGGCATCGACGGCCTGCTTGAAACCATCTTGCTTGTCGCCGATCTGGAAAAGGACAAGATCCGCGCGAACCCGGAACGCCGCGCCATCGGTACGATCATCGAGTCGCACATCGACAAAGGCGAAGGTCCGGTTGCGACGGTGCTCATTCAAGGGGGAACCTTGCACAAAAACGACGTTGCCGGCATCGGCGGCGTCAACTACGGACGCGTGCGCGCGATGAAGGATTTTACGGGAACGGCTGTCGAAGCGGCTCCTCCGGGCATGCCGGTCAAGATTCTCGGATTCAAGCTTGCGCCGACGGTCGGCGACGTTTTGGAGGTTCCGGAACGCATCAAGGATTTGAAAGATTGGAAAGCGGTCAAGCATGCGCAGAGCACAACGCAATCGTCTTCGACGTCCGCCGCGCAGTCCTCGTCCGAGGAGGGGAATCCCGACAAGCAGTGGACCAACGTCATTATCCGCGCCGACGTGCTCGGTTCGCTTGAAGCGATCATGGGCTCTCTCGAGCGCATGACGCACCCCGAAGTCGGCGTGAAAGTCGTTGGCAAAGGCCTCGGCAACATCACCGATGCCGACGTTGTGAACGCGGAAGCGACGGGCGCCCTGCTCCTCGGCTTCCACGTGGTTCCGACCACTTCCGCCGCCAGCGCAGCCAATACCAAAAATATCCCGATCCGCCAGTACAAGGTCATCTACGACCTTCTGAATGACGTGAAAGCGGAACTTAAAGCGAAGCTCAAGGCAGAAGTCATCCGGACCGACCTTGGCAAGCTCGAAATTCGCGGCGTTTTCAAGAGCGGGCGCGACGGCCAGATTGTCGGAGGTATCGTCACCGACGGCAAAATCGAACGCGGCGCCATGGCGCAGGTTTTCCGCGGCGGCGAGCCGATTGCCAGCGGGAAAATTTCCGATCTCCAAAGCCAGAAACAGTCGGTCAAAGAAGTTTTCGGCGGACAGGAATGCGGTATTCGTTTCGAAGGCAAGGGTCAGGCTATCGAGCTTGGCGATGTGCTCGAAGTCTACTCGGAAGAAAAGCGCGAGAAGCAACTGGGATTCTAAAACAAGGAACAGCTCGCCTTTACAAGCGAGTTGTTTTTGTTTATACTGGGAGCGCTTCGCTCGCCTTTGGTACCCGACCGCCTGGCGGCGCGTCCGGTTTCCGAGATAACGCGCGAATCCTTCCCCTACTCTCTCCTTTTTGCAACTTTCTATGGAAATCGTTTTGAACGACCAGAATTTCGAGACTGAAGTATTGAAGTCCGACGTGCCCGTGCTTGTCGATTTTTGGGCGCCGTGGTGCGGCCCCTGCAAGATCATCGCTCCTATCATCGAGGAAATCGCCAGGGAACTCGAGGGTAAGCCGGTAAAGATCGGCAAGATGAATGCGGATGAGAACCAGGCAACCCCGGAGAAATACGGCATTATGGGAATTCCTACGCTGATGATTTTTAAGAACGGCGAGGTTGTCGGGCAGTTTGTGGGCGTGACCCCGAAAGATACGCTGATGGAAAAGCTCAAGGCGCAGATGTCCGCGTAAGGCGCACGGGAATGGAAAAAATCATCATCATCGGCGCCGGTCCGGCCGGGTACACTGCCGGCATTTACGCCGGACGCGCCGATCTCAATCCGCTGCTTTTTTCTGGTCCGCAGCCGGGAGGGCAGCTCACGACCACGACGGAGGTGGAAAACTGGCCGGGTGCCGATCAAGGGGTGCTGGGACCCGACTTGATGCTGAAGCTCAAGGTGCAGGCGGAAAAATTCGGCACGCGCGTATCGGAAGAAACCGTCACCTCCGTCGATTTCTCGTCGAAACCGTTCAAGATCGTCACCGATAAGCAGGCGTACGAAGCGGAAACCGTCATCATTGCCACGGGCGCTTCGGCGCGCCGCATCGGCCTCGCTTCGGAAACCGCGCTCTTCGGCAAAGGCGTTTCGGCCTGCGCCACCTGCGATGGATTCTTCTTCAAGGGAAAAGAAGTTGCCGTCGTCGGCGGGGGAGACTCCGCCATGGAAGAGGCGACGTTCCTCACCAAGTTCGCGTCGAAAGTGACGATCCTGAACCGCTCCGACACGTTCAAGGCGTCGAAGCCGATGCTCGACCGCGCCAAGAACAATCCGAAAATCTCGTTCATCGAGAACGTCCAGGTGACGGAAGTCCTCGGCGTCGATGTCGGGCGCGTCACGGGTATCAAGATCAAGAACGTCTTGACGAATGAGGAAACGGAAATAAAGATCGACGGCCTTTTCGCCGCGATCGGCCACGTGCCGAACACGGAGCTCTTCAAAGGTCAGCTCGATCTCGATCCGCTCGGCTATCTCGTCACCGCCGGTCCCGGCGACGTCAAAACGAAAGTGGAAGGCGTCTTCGCATGCGGCGATGTCATGGACAAGAAGTATCGCCAAGCAGTGACGGCTTCCGGAACCGGCTGCATGGCGGCGCTCGAAGCGGAGCGCCTGCTCACGCACCGCAGCTTCGGCGCTTCGGAAAGCGGCAGCAAATAAAAAACGCCTCCCTTGACCGGGAGGCGTTTTTTTGATTCAATGCCTTCATCAAATTTCCAAAGGAGGATGCATGTACGCGTTGAGATGGTTCAGCCAGGCTTTTGCTTTCTCGCTCATTCTGACCGTTTTCTCCTTCATGATATTCGGAGGCTTCGTCGGCGCCATCGCGAGCGCCCTGTCTTTCGCGCTGACGAAATCGCTTACCCTGCTCGGCCCATTTTTTGGGGCCTGTGCCGGCATGAGCATCGGCATGCTCGGCATCGCGTCGCTTGTCCCAGATGACGCCGATTGCTAGCCGCTTTCCAGCCACGCCCTTGCGGGGCTTTTTCTTTTGGCACAAGCATGTCATTCTGACTATATCGAAGAATTGTACACGCACGTATGAATGCTTTTGAAAACGCCATGGCGCAGTTGGGCAAGGCGGCGGCGAGGATGCGGCTTGACCCGAAGACGCTCGAGCGCCTGAAATCCCCTGATCGTATTTTGATGTTCGATCTTGAGATCGCGATGGATTCCGGAGAGAAGAAAACGTTTCCGGCATATCGCGTGCAATGGAGCCGCGCGCGCGGGCCGTACAAGGGCGGTATCCGCTACGCGCCCGTCGTCGATCTTGATGAGGTGAAGGCGCTATCGTTTTGGATGACGATCAAAACAGCCGTCCTCTCCGTGCCGCTCGGCGGCGGCAAGGGCGGCATCGTCGTTGATCCCAAGGCGCTCTCGCTTAGCGAGCTTGAACGCCTCACGCGCGCCTTTGCCCGCGCGCTCGCGCCGCACGTCGGGCCGGATCTCGATGTGCCCGCTCCTGACATGAATACGTCCGGACGCGAGATGGCCTGGTTCCTCGACGAATATGAAAAGACGATCGGCCGATCGGCTCCGGGCGCCGTCACGGGAAAGCCGCTCGCGCTCGGCGGCTCGCGCGGACGCGATGCCGCGACGGGCAGGGGAGGATTTTTCCTGCTCGATTCCGCGGCCGTCTTTTCAGGCCTCAAAGAAGACGCGCGCCGCGTCGCCGTTCAAGGTTTCGGAAATGTCGGTCACTCGTTCGCTCGCCTCGCTTCGGAACAGGGATGGAAAATCGTTGCCGTCTCCGATTCCAAGGGCGGCGTTTATAACGCCGATGGTCTCGATATCGAAGCTCTTGAAACCGCGAAGCGCGATAAAAAGGGCCTCTCTGAAAGCGGGCTCGGACAAGCGATCACCCAAGAAGGGCTGCTCACGTGCGACTGCGACGTGCTCGTGCCCGCCGCGCTTGAGAACCAGATCACGCCCGAGATCGCCGAACGCGTGCGGGCGAAACTCGTGCTTGAACTTGCGAACGGGCCGACGACGCCGGAAGCCGACGATGTCTTCGAACGCCGCGGTATCACGGTTATTCCCGACGTGCTCGCGAATGCCGGGGGCGTGACGGTATCCTATTTCGAATGGATCCAGAACCTGACTCGCGAGGAATGGACGGAAGAAACCGTCAATGAAAAATTGCGCGGCAAGATGCTGCGCGCTTGGAATGAGCTGCTGGAAACGCGCAAAGCGCATGGAGGCACGCTGCGCGCGAGCGCTTTCATCGGGGCGCTGCAAAAAATCGCAGAAGCGATGAATCTTCGCGGAATCCTATGAAACTATTTTTTTTGATCGGTACCGTGTTTCTCCTGGCGGGCGCCGGCTGCGCGCCTTCGCCCCAAGCGGAATTTGTCGAAGATGCGACGCCGGGTGTAAACGAGGAGAATTGCGAGAAATCCGGAGGTACGACCGATGGCGATGTTTGCGCCTGTCCGGAACGCTACGCTCCGGATCCGGCCGGTTTCTGCGTTGATGCGCAAGGCAAGCCCGGGGGAGAACTGCGTCCATAAAAAAACGCCGTCGGCGAGACGGGCGTCAGTTCAGCGCGGGGAGAGGTGCTAGGGATGATCGGCCTACATCTCTCAAGGAGGGGAGGCTGAATCGGATCGTTGCCGACAGCGTCGCCTTGTAGAGCGACGTATGCTCGGTGCGTCCGTATGTGAACGATGTTTCGAAGGAAAGGTTGTCGTTCACGTCTAACCGCGCTCCGGCATTGCCGGACCACGAGCTTTTTTCGACCGTTCGTCGTCGGGTGATCGTCTCGGTGTCCGCGCCGAAGGCGCCGAGGATCGAGACGATTTTCGGATCGATACGGGCTTCGACATCGGCTTTGAGGCGCAAGCGTCCCAACGTGAGGAATGGGGTGACGCGCAATCGTGACGCCGTGTTCGGCTTGTTGATCGGCACGCCGATCGTCAGGCCGTACGTATCCGATGTGAATCGGTACATGACATCGGCGAATGTCCGCACCAGGCTCGTAGCTTCGAAATTCGCTCCGTTGACGTACGCTGTGACCGCAAGGGTCTCAGCCTCTCTCCATCCAAAGGTGCCAGTGCGTTCATAAAACGCTTCCACGTGGAAATGCCGCGCGTCCACGAGCGAGGCGCGAGCTCCGACGGCGTACGTGGTTGCATGGAGATCTTGGACATCAGCCACGAGCAGCGTGTCTTCCGTCTTTGTGAGCGGATCTCCGTTTTCATCCAAGATGCGCTCGCCGTTTTCGTCGAGCACGTAAAGCACCTCAGGATGATTACGCAACCTGAGCCGTGCTTCTTCAGGCACGATCGAACCGAATACGTTCACGCGGCCGAGCCACCAGCGGTTTACCTCTGGACGGTCACGGGCTCCGTGCCCGCAGTTTTCGAACAGGGTGAGTTCGAGGCGCGGCATGCCGATCATGATGCGATCCAACCCGATATTTCCGACCCCCGAACTGCGGGTATGCCCCTTGAAGAGGCCTCCTCCGACCGAAAGCCCGCCATCGGGATCGCAAGGGAGGTGAAAGAAGCTGTCGGCCTTCGACGACCGGGCGGCAAGCGACAGGCAAAGAACGGTGAGTACGGCAAAGATCGATGCGCGCATGGTCGGACCCTCCGTAGCAGGATGTTTGTGACAGAACCGTTTCAAGCATTGCACGGCAACCGCCTTTGCGTCAATCCTGTGTTATACTGCCTGCATATGGTACTCGTACTCGAGCGGAAGTTTCTTGAAGGTGTCTGGTGGAAATACGGTTTGATGCTCGGCATCGCCAAGCTTTGCTTGTGGCTCGCGTTGGCGTATCGCTGGCAGCCAGATCTTGACTGGGGCCTGCTGTTCGCGCAATCCCACCTCGTTTTTCTCAGCTTCTTCGCGGCAGCCTTCCTGCCATTCGCCGCCGGACGGCTTCAATGGAGAGCCTTGTTCTGGTTTGGCCTCTGCGGTTTTTTCTTGGCCGAGGCCGCGTATCTTTTCTTGGTACTCGCTAAATTCGGCCGCGCGGTAAACCTGCTCCCATTTATCGCCTTCATGCAGCTGTTTGTGACATGCTTCGGTCTCGGTATCGTTGTTGAACTCGGGCGGTACGCGTACGACAAGCTGGTGGAGTGATATGCGGCTGAAGCGCGATGCAGCGCTGAATGAAAAAACGTGGAACGAGGTGGCCGAACAGTTTTTCGGAGCGGAGGCTCTGCCTGCCTGGGGTCCGTTCGCTGCCGGGGCAAAGCTGCGGCTTCTTGGATCCATTCGCGGACGCTCGTTTTTAGAAATCGGTTGCGGCAGCGGGCATTCGATCCGTTACTTGATGAGCAAGGGAGCCGCCCGCGTTCACGGCCTCGATATCTCTTCAACACAGCTGGGATACGCCGAACGGCTGAACAAGAAATGGATCGACGCAGGGAGCGTTACCCTGACGCGATCAGCGATGGAAGATCCCATATCCGTGCGCCCGGTAGATGTCGTGTATTCGATTTACGGTTTCGGCTGGACCTTCGATCCCGTCAAAACATTGAAGAATATTCGTCGATATGTGAAGGCGCGGGGCCTCTTCGTGTGGAGTCTTGAGCATGCGGTTTACGCGGGAGCGGAATGCCGCCTGGGAAAGGTCGTGGTGC
>CAYMBC010000033.1:0-10670 GCA_964388605.1 uncultured Gammaproteobacteria bacterium | reverse complement strand
GAACGTCTCGGCCCTCGTTTCGACGAGCGGGCTCTGGAGCGTGTCGTCGGAGGGGTATCTCACGGCGGAACGCGTTGAAGCTAAAGAGGTGAGCACCGGAAAGCTGACGCTCAGAAACAGCGCGGAGAACGACCGTATTGTCGGCAGAGCGCGCTTGCGTCCGGGCTACGATTCCGTTCTCATCGAGAACGAGCACGCGGCCAAAGAATCCGTCATCATCATTACGTTCGAAGGGAACCCTGGATCAAATTGGTGGATCGAGGAAAAAAACGAAGGATCCTTCCTGCTAAAACTGGCGCAAGGCGCGATCGACGAAACGCCTTTCACCTACTGGATCCTGCCCGTCGACGGCGCGCTTGAACAGTTGAGCGGGGAGACGGGCGAGATTCCGGATACGTCTCAACAAGAGTCGGTAACAAGCACTCCTGAAACCGGAAATCGCCAACTGTCGGGATCGGCGAGTACAACCACGGACGTAGCGCTTTGAAAGCGTCGCATGCCTAATCAGTATCGCTTATGAAACTCGTTATAAATTGCCTCGCAGTAGCAGCCCTGCTCGCTGGTCAAGCGTGCTGGCCCGCGCTTGCGGCGGCTCAAGTCATGACCTCTGAGCACTATCGCGTCCCATTCGACGCGTTTTCGGGAGGAGGCGAGCGCAGCACGTCGGCCGGATATATCGTCGAAGATACGGTCTCCGAAGTCTCCTCTCCTTCCGGCGAAGATCTTTCAAGCGCCAATTATCTCGCCTGCGTCGGTTACCAGTGCTTAAAGGAAGAAGCGGAACTCTCCGTCATTTATGCTGTTCAGGCTGGAGCTTGCGACGGCACGAGCGCATCGAGCCCGCCTTATAACGTCCCGCTCGGCGTGCTTTCGACCAGCTCGGTAACGACGTCTTCGAATCGCATCTGCGTTCGCGTGAGCGCCAATGCGCCAGGCGGCGAGGCCGTGCAGATCAGAAGCGCCGGGCTTGCCTCCGAATCAGTCCCAAGCGATGTTCTTGCATCGAATACGGCAACCTTGGTTGCCGGTACGGCCGGGTACGGCGTCTGCAGCTCGAACGCGCAAAATGGGTTTAGCGCCGTTGCTCCATTCAACGGCAGCTGCGATACCTCGACACAGCATGCGGTTGGCGGGCTCACCTCGGCCAACCAAACGGTCTGGTTCGCTTCCGGATTCGTCACCAACGCGTACGGCGAGCTTTTGACGAAAGCCGCGATTTCCCCGGTGACGCCGGCACATAACGATTATCGAGATACGCTAACACTGACGGTAACGGCAACGTATTAAAAGCCCCCGACACGGTCGGGGGCCGGGAAGAGCCTCGATGGTTCGAGGTTCCTCCCGGCCAGACAAACTCGCTCGGCATTTCTGCTGGCGAGCGCCGGATTAAAAAGGTCGACGGCTACACAGAACCGCGCGTGTCGCCGTGCTCTGCGGAATCGCTCTTTCCCCTGCACGAATCGGGAGAGGCGCCGGAACCATACCGCCTCTCGGCTCATCGAGGGGAGGGTGCGGAATCCGCAGCCGTAGCGGATAGATTCGTTCTTTTGTTCGAACTTAACTACCAGCATGTATGAAGAATACTCTGAAACGGATAGCAGCTGCCTTGGCTGCGGTCGCGATTGCGGCCTCTCAGTTTTTGGTGAACACGGCAGCTCAGGCCGGAAGCTTTACATCGAGCAGCGATACGATGTCGCGCCTCAAGGCGTCCACCGCATCGGATCACCTGATTCGCACGACCCTGCCGCTCAGCTACACGTTTAGCGGTTCGGCGACGACAAGCGACATGATCGCTTACGATTTTCCGGCGGGTTTCACGTCCTCGGCTTCCGGAACGTGGACGACCGCAGACTTTACTTTTAATGACGGTACGGCAAGAACAGTTACGACCGTGGCGCAAGGCGCGGGCGTGGCGGACGTTTCGTGCGGTTCCGGCGTCAACGACGTCGGGGTCGCTGTCGATACGTCTGCGAACGTTTTCCGCGTGAAGGCATGCAGCACCTCCTATACATCCTCGACAGGCACGTCTACCATCACGTTCGGCCTTCTCGGCACCGCCTCCGGCGGCACGTTGACGAATCCCGGAAGCGCCGGATCGCAAACGATCGATGTCTCGATGACGGATATGGGAGTTGCGGCGTCCCATTCCGCAAGCTTTGCCGTCTCCATTTTGGAAGACGACCAAGTGGCTGTATCGGCGACGGTGAGTCCCACGTTGACATTTGATATCGACATTCAATCGACATGCGGTACCGAGTCGGCTGCTCCCTACGCCGTTGCTCTTGGAACGCTCGTGCCAACTTCCGTGTCGACGGCTGCTAATCACATCTGCCTTGATCTCGATACCAACGCCTCCGGCGGCGCCGTGGTAACAGTTCAGGGCAGCGGTTCGGTTGATGGTCTTGAATCCGGTTCCAGCGGCGACACGATCGGGACAACGTACGCCTCCGGCGGCGCCGGCGTCACCGATCTCGTGGCGGGAACGGAAGGCTACGGGCTCTGCGTATCGGCTACCAGCGTCGTTACCGGTTCGGCAACGGGCGTCGCGCCGTACAACGGTGTTTGCAGTTCGAACGGCGGTAATCGCGTTGGCGGTGTTGATAGCGCGGCGCCGCAATTCATCGTTACGACGAATGCGGCCGCGGTCGATGGTACGGCCAATAACACGGCGGATATTCTCGTGAAGGCCGCGATTTCCGCCACGACCCTGGCAGCAAACGACTACGCCGATATTCTCACGTTCATCGCGACCAGCACGTTCTAAGCGCTCGCGTTTCTGCGCGTCCGCGCCCGAGCTCTCCGGCTTCGTCCGGAGGGCGCGGGACTTCGCCGCATGCGACGCGCGCGGCGAAGTCCCGAGAGGGGTCAATTATCACACCATGAAGGCTACTGCATACATTGCATCGGCATTCCTCGCATCGCTTGCGGTGTTAGGTTTTTCGCCGCGTTTCGCGAGCGCGATGACGATCTCGCCGCCGGATTTCAACCTTTCGACGTCACCCGGCGATGTCATCCGAGACGTGCTCCACGTTTATAATGAAGATCCGTACCCGGTAACGCTCAAGCCGACCTTGCTGAACTTTACGTTTCATTCAGGCGACGAAACATCGGGCGCTCCAGAGTTTTATGCCGCCAACGAAACGCGCAATGGGCACGAGCTCGCAGAATGGGTACAGCTTGAAAATGACGAAGCGTTCACGATCGGAAGCGGCGAACGCGTGAATATTCCGTTTACGTTGACCATACCGAAAAACGCGCAGCCAGGAGGGCATTTCGGAGCGATTCATCTCGGTACCATGCAGGAAACGCCGTCAGGTGATGGCGCTCAGATCGCCGTCAATGCGAAAGCTTCCACGCTCCTTTTCGTTCGCGTGAGCGGGGATGTGCGTGAAGACCTCGCGATCGAAAGCTTCTTTTCTCAGAAGCGTGTGTACGCCCGGCTTCCTGCGGAATTCACGATCCGAGTATCGAACGAGGGAACGACTCACTTGATACCCGTTGGCAACATCTTCCTTACCAATGCATTTGGCCGGCAGGTTGCTTCGTTGGAGGTGAACGGCAGCGAGAAGCGCCGCGTCCTGCCCGGGGGAATCCGCCGTTTCGAAGCATCCTGGCTTCGCACGCACCTGCCGAAAGGCGCTCCCGAGTACGTCCAGCAATGGAAAAATTTCGCTTTTGGACGCTATACGGCCACGCTGGCGCTGAATTACGGAACCGCAGATGCCCAGAAGCTTGTTACGGCAACGACCGATTTCTGGGTGCTGCCTTGGATGGCGTTCGCGACCGTCCTGGTATTTGTCGCAGCCGCATTTCTAGCCGTACGGCAGCTCTTGAAATCGTATGAGCGGCGCGTCATCAGCCGATATGAATCCAAAAAAGGAAAAAGCCTTTCGTAACGTATGAACCGATTTCTGACCACGCTCGCCGCGCTTCTCCTTGGTATCGGCCTTGTTGTTCCGCGCGAAGCTTCAGCAGTAACGTTTTCGCCACCGACATTTGATCTCCGGGCGCGCCCAGGGCAGGTTTTGACGCAAAAGTTGAAGCTGAGAAATGAAGCCTCCCGCCCTGTTTCGGTCGCGATGACCAGCGCAAGCTTTGCCGCCAAGCCTGAAACAGAAGCAAGCGGCATTCCCGACCTCTACCCTGCGGACGAGATCCGCGACGGACGCGGTTTGGGGCCTTGGATTTCGTTTGAACATTCGAAGGCGACGTTGCTTCCGGGAGAGCGCGCGGAAGTTTCCTTCAGCGTTTCCGTGCCGTCCGAGGCCGAGCCGGGTGGATATTTCGGGGCGGTCGTCATGAACGCTCTTGCCGATGAAGCGGCAAAGGAGGCGGGCGTTACGGGAGCAGCAGCAGCGCTCGTCCTTTTGACCGTTGATGGCGACGTCGTTGAAGACCTGCAGCTTCAGGAATATGCGGTTCCGGCCGTTTCCGCGAGTTTGCCCGTGCGCTTCGAGGCGCTGCTCGCCAACAAGGGCACCGTCCACGAGCGCCCTTACGGGGAAGTGACGATCAGGAACGCCTTTGGGCAAGTAACAGCTGTTCTGGCAATGAATCGTGCCGAGAACAAGAGCATTCTTCCTAGCACGTCTCGGCGCTTTTCTGCCGAGTGGAAACGCAAGAAGACGAACGATGGCGCTTCCGCCGTCGTTCGACAATGGCAAAACTTTGCTTTCGGGCCGTACTCAGCGGAACTCCGCCTCCGTTTTGGAGAAAGCGACCGCGTGCTCACGGCGACAAAGCGGTTTTGGGTGATCCCTTGGCTTGTCATGGTATTCATTGCCGGCGGAGGGTTCGCTTGCGTCTGGGGATTCAGATGGTTGCTCGCCCGCTATCGCGACCGGATCATTCGCCGGCACGAACGCGGAATCTAATCGTCGCTCGCGGATGCGGCTTTTCTCCTGCGCAGGCAGGAGGAAAGCCTGAATCCGGGAACGACCCTGAATGATCGCGTGGCCACGCGCTCGAGGGAAGTCCCGTGAAAACATCCTGTCGCCAAGAACGGGGCTGACTTGATGTAAACAAAAATAAATCACGCCGTTGTATCCGTTCTTGTATGTTCTTTCAAGGATCGTCCGCGCAACGTCATATGCCGCAGCGAGAAACGCCTGCTCCTGCGGAGCAAGAGGGATGTTATTTCGTCGATTTTGGCAGCGTTTTTGCCGAAGAGATGCAAAAACTCCTGCGTTTGCGCCAGCAAGGCATGATCTGCGAAATCGTTTTCTGGCAAGACGCCGGATACGGTTTCTAATCTCAGGGGGCTCTCTTGAACGAACCTTCAGGAGAGCCCCGTCCCTTTGTTCTTTCGAGAAACTCTTTGTGCATATCTTCGGGTGGCGCCGAGCCCTGTGTGCTATATTGTAAGGCGATACTACGACCTTACTTTTTTCGTATTTGGCTATGTCAGAGCACTCGCCCGTCTTTGGAGGAGGCGCGGACGACACGCTGGTAACCCCTGCAGAAGGGCGGAAGCTCGCGGCGTTCGCGGATGCCGTCGCGCGCTGGACGATCTATTCCCTGCTTGTCCTGTTGCCGTTGTTTTATTTTCCCGGCCTTGGCGACGTTTTGGAACTTCCAAAGCAGTCTTTGCTGATTGCGGGAACGGTCGTGGCCGGGCTTTCTTGGCTCGGAAAAATGCTGATCACTCGGCGCGTTGAAGTGCGCGGGTCGATCATGAATCTTTTTGTCGGCGTGTACCTGCTGGCCTATGCGGCCGCCGTTATTTTTTCAAAAAGCCGCTACGTCAGTTTCATCGGGGACTTTGGGCAGGAGAAATCCGGTCTCGTAACGACGCTTTGCTTCGGACTTCTTTATTTCATCGCGAACAATGTCTTGCGCGACGCGCGCGACGTGAAGAAAGGACTCGCGTGGATGTCTTTCGGGGCGCTACTCGTGCTCGCGCAATCCGTCGTGCAGGCGTTCGGGCTCAAGGTTCTTCCGGGTTCCGCGAACGCCAGCGCTGCCTTCAACACGCTGGGAACCACGAACTCGGTCGGCGTGTACGCGGCCATGGCGATGACGCTTGTCATGGGGCTCTTGCTGGCGCCTAGCAAAGAAGAACGGTTCTCGTCCCTGCGTCGCGTGCTGATGTACGTTTTGCTCGGACTCGGAGCTTTGTATATCGCAGCGCTTCAGTTTTGGGCGCTGTGGCTCATGCTGATTGCCGGCTGCGCGACACTTGTCGCGTACGGCATGGCAAAAGCGGACCGCGATCTGCACATCACCATGCTCTCCGTTCCGATGGCGGCCATGGTGAACGGCGCGCTGTTCATCTTCGTGCGCTTCCCGTTCAACTTGAATCTTCCCGCCGAAGTCATGCCCTCGCTGCGTGCCAGCTGGAACATTTCGCGCGAGGCGCTCGCGAACCAGCCGCTGTTCGGTTCCGGTCCCGGAACATTCCTTTACGACTACACCCAGTTCCGATCGAAGGAACTCAACATGACCGATTTCTGGAGCATACCGTTTGATCGCTCCGCTTCGCGACTGCTTACCATGCTCGCGACGATCGGCATTTTCGGGCTTGCGTCGTTCTTGGTCATGGCCTTCTTTCTCCTGGTACGCACCAAAATCAAGCTTTGGCGCGACCATGACGATTGGCTCGTCACGCTCGCTGCGTTTTCCGGCTGGCTCGCGCTGCTTTGCGGCAAGGCTCTGTACTCCTCGAACATGACGCTGGAATTCGCGTTCTGGATGCTGACAGCCATGCTCGTGACGCTCCAATGGCAGAAACGCTCAGAGGCGCGCTTCGACCAGTCGCCGCGGGCGGCGCTCGGGATCTCGTTCGTGTTTATCGTCGCGGTGATTTTTTCGATTGCCGGCGCGTATTTGCAAGGTCAGCGCATTGTTGCCGAAGCGCATTATCAACGGGGCATCGCTACCGACGTGACGACAAAGCAAGGGGCTGAACGCGCTTCCCAAGAGTTGTTGCGCGCCACGCAATTGAACAGCCGCAACGACCTTTACTTCCGCGCCCTTTCGCAAGCGTTGGCCGTCCAGGCGAACCGTATTGCTGCCGAAGCGGGGGCGAAGCCGACCGATGATCAAGCCCGCCAAGTCACGCTCCTTGCGGCGAATGCCGTGAATGCCGGGCGCCGAGCGACCGAATTGAATCCTCCGAACGTGCAAACCTGGTCTTCGCTCGCCGGGATGTATCGCGATCTTGGCCCGGCCGTCGAAGGCGCGACGCAGGCGGCCAGAGAGGCGTATCAAAAGGCGATTGCGCTCGAACCCAACAACCCGATCTATTACACCGAATTGGCAAAAATCGACATGGCGTCCGCGGAGGATGCGGTGCGGAAAATCGGGAACGGGAGGGATTTAAAGGAAGATCAGAAGGCTTTGTTAGAAAACACGATCAAAGAATCGCGAAGATCCGCGCGCGAAGCGCTCGATAAGGCGCTTCTCCTCAAGCAGGATTATGCCGCGGCCAATTATTGGACAGCGCTCTTGCTTCAAGCCGAAGGAAAAGGTGATGAGGCAACCGCAAAGCTTGAATCCGTCCGCAACGGAAGCCCGAACGATCTTGGCGTGGGATTCCAGCTCGCGATCCTGTATTATCAGAACAAGCAAACCGATAAAGCGATTGCGGAGCTGCGCCGCTTGATCGGACTCGAAGCGCAGTACTCGAACGCACGATGGTACTTGGCCGCCATGCTCGAAGAAAAGGGCGACCTCGACGATGCTATCGGGCAAATCGAAGAAGTTCTCAAGGCAAACCCTGGAAATGCGGACGTGCAAAAAAGACTGGACGACCTTAAAGCAAAAAAGGCGGGTGCGACCGCTCCGACCGAGGATGGCTTGCCAGAACCCGTGAAACCGTAATGAAAAGACGCCCCGTATCAACGGGGCGTTTTTATGCGAGATCCTTGGCGATCCGTTCCGTGACAGAATTCGGATCGGGCGGATCTTTCCAAAGAACCTTGAGGCAGGCAGGGCAGTACAAAATTCGGAGTGCCGAGTCGCCTCGCGAATTCTGCTGCGCGTAGCCTGTGGAAACCGTGTGGGCTTGTAGGTGAGTGCTGCAGCGAGGGCAGTTCTCCGGCCTGGATGGCGGATTGCTGAATTCTCGCGTCAACTGTTTTCCCAACAGGCTGCTGAGAGTGCCGCGGATCCTACTCTCATACATCAGCCCGCACGCTGAGCACGCAAGATGACTCAAGAACGGTCCCGAATCCGGAGGTCCGCCGTAACGCGGGTTGGACTCGTGGTGCCGGGCGAAGCGGGCAGCAAGGCGACCTTTGCCGCAAAGGCATTCGGCTCCAGGGACGCTTCCAGTAAGAGCGTTGTCTGACAATGGACACCTCCAAACACGAGCCTAAGTCGGATAACCGGCAGTGGCAACACCGGGTCTTGATCAATTTCAAAGGAACTGGTACATTTTCCCCTGTTACGGGCCGTTAGCTCAGTTGGTAGAGCGCTTCCATGGCATGGAAGAGGTCAAGAGTTCGAATCTCTTACGGTCCACCATCAGGAACCCCGCCTTCTCGGCGGAGTTTTTGTTTTGCAACAATGCGACGAATCATGTTGCAACTTTACGCGCTTGGATGAATTTGCTAGCCTGCCACTCATGAAACTCCTCGTCATTGCCAATCCGAACGTGTACGAGAACCGCAGGATGCGCCTCGAGGGACGCAAGCTCGGTCACGCCGTGACGGTTCGGAGGTTTCGCGAGATCGATTTTGATTTGCGCGGAACCCGCACGGAAACGCGGATCTCCGGGAAGGCGTTTGAAAAACAGTTTGACGCCGTCTATTTTCGGCATTTCCCACCGTCGCTTATCCCGGAAGCCCTGCTTTTGGCTGCATGGGCCAAAGCTCGCGGGATCTATGTTTTTGAACCCTCCATGGCCGACGGAAGCTTCGTGCGCAGCAAAATTTACGACTACTGGAAACTGCTCGATGCCGGACTCCCGATCCCGAAAAGCGTTCAAACGCTGAAACTGGATCATGCTAACAGGTATCTAAAAAGGTTTTCCTGGCCGATCGTGGCAAAAGGCATTCATGGCAGCCGCGGCAAGTACGTATACCTGCTTGAAAATCCAAAAGAGGCCAAAACCTACCTGTCCGACCATCTTGTCGGTTTTTTCACGTTCCAGGAGTATTTGAAAATCGAAGCCGAATACCGGATCATCGTCATCGGAGGCAAGGTTGTCGGCGCCATGCGCAAATACTCGCCGGAGGGCGACTTTCGCCATAACGTCGCGGTCGGCGCGTCGGGAGAAAAGGCGACCGTCCCCGCTGCCTGGAACCGTCTTGCTGAAAAGGCGGTCAAAACGCTCGGGTATGGCCTCTCTGGCGTCGATCTTGCCATTGTCGGAGGAAAGCCGTATCTTCTTGAGGTTAATCGCACGCCCGCCTTCGCCGAATTTGAAAAGGTGACCGGCGTGAACGTTGCTAAACTTTTTATCCAACATGTCGCTCAAAATCGGCATCGTCGGACTGCCAAACGTCGGTAAGTCCACGCTCTTCTCCGCCATCACCAAAAAACAGGTTGACTGCGCCAACTACCCGTTTTGCACCATCGAGCCGAACGTCGGCGTCGTTGCCGTTCCTGACGAGCGTCTTGATGCGCTTGCTAAAGTGTCCGGAGCTGCCAAAATCATCCCGGCCATTATCGAATTCGTCGATATTGCGGGCCTCGTGAAGGGGGCTTCGAAGGGCGAGGGCTTGGGCAATAAATTCCTGACGAATATTCGCGAAGTCGACGCGATCGCGCACGTTACCCGCTGCTTTGAAAGCAAGGATATCGTGCACGTTCACGAGAGAGTCGATCCGAAAAGCGATATCGAGATCATCAATCTCGAGCTGATTTATGCCGATTTGTCGACGGTCGAAAAACGCATCGATACGGCACGGCGCGCCCAAAAAGGCGGCAAGGATCGCGAAGGAGAAATTCTTCTCGCAGCGCTTGAAAAAACGTACGAGACGCTCTCCGCAGGCAAGCTCGCCAGAGAAACCGAGTATACCGAGGATGAAACTTCGGCGATGAAGGACGCTCAGCTCATGACGCTCAAGCCGATGCTTTATGTTTTGAATGTTGATGAAAGCCAGCTTGCTTCCGGATTCAAGCTCGACTTCTTGAAAGCGGATGAGCAACTGCCCGTTTCGGTGAAAATTGAATCGGAAATCGCCACCCTCTCCCCCGAGGAAACCAAGGAATTCATGTCGACCTACGGCATGACGGAATCCGGTCTTGACCGCCTGATCAAGGCGGCGTTCAACCTGCTCGGGCTCCAAACCTTCCTGACGTCCGGCGAGATCGAAACGCGTGCATGGACGATCGCCAAAGGAACGAAGGCGCCGCAAGCCGCCGGCGTGATCCATACCGATTTCGAAAAGAATTTCATTCGGGCGGAAATCATCAACTGGAAGGATTTTGTCGAGTTTGGGGAAGCCGGCGCGCGCGAAAAGGGGAAGCTTCGCACCGAAGGCAAAGACTACGTCATGCAAGACGGAGACGTCGTCCATTTCCGGATCGGGCAATAATTTCGTACGAATAAAAGGCGGCCATCGCGGGAATGCGTGGCCGTTTTTGTTCGGCAAAGCGGATCGGAACCGGCCTCTCCTATTTTGCTGGGTTGAAGCGGAAGCGGAAAATATCACGCCCGACTTTCTGATCCGGGCGCTTATAGAGCAAGCCTGTCGAGCTCTTGAGGTTCAATGCCATGACGG
>CAYMBC010000032.1:0-10672 GCA_964388605.1 uncultured Gammaproteobacteria bacterium | reverse complement strand
GATGATCGCGTTGTCGAACGTGACGGTCTCGGGCGGCATCCTGGCGCACCTGAACGGTACGCCGGGCACGCCGTCCCTGCTCCAGTTCGCGTACGGCGGTTCCCAGACCCTGTCTTGGAACGGCGACGGCGCGAGCTACACGTTCACCATGGGAAACACGATCACGAACTTCAACTTCCAGTTGCGGGACGTGAACGCGAACACCTATGCGTTCGACGTGACCGAGTTCAACGTCTCGGGCACCTGCTCGAAAACGTCGTCCTCGTTCACGCACTCCGGGAGCGCGGTCACCAACGTCGGCACGATCAAGTGCCGGCTCTGGGAAGTGGGCGGCGCTACGAAGCGCGAGGTGACGATCACTCCCAACGCGAACGGCATCATTGCCGGGACCTTCCAGGAGGGATCGCCCGTCACTTCGCCGGAGAGCATTCGGCTCAACGTCAGCGGCCAGCAGCAGGCGTGGGTTGGCAACGGCCAGGCCTACATCTTCTACCCGGCCGTCTCGGTGAACGACTTCAACTTCTTCGTCGTCGACAACGACGACGTTGCAAGCGGAGGCGATGCGGTTTCCGGGGGCGACTGGTTCAACCTCGCCGCTTGGACCGTCACCAACGAGACGACTCAGTACGGGACGAGCAATTGCCACGTGTCCGGCGGCGGCATCAACGTCAACTAGACTCAGTTCGGCTCAGAGGGGCGATTCGCACGCACGTGCGAGTCGCCCCTTCTTCTTTTTTCTGCTATTCTGAAGGAGATATGTCGCTTGTCGACGCGCTGAAAATCAAGGTGCGAGAGCTCTTCGAGATTCCCGACGCGCCTTGGCGGCGTCTGATGATTTTTTTTATCGGCGCAGCCGCCGTGTTCAGCCTTGCGGTCGTCTTTATTTCGCCCTGGAAAGTCTTGGCATTTTTCCTCGGTCTCGCGCTGCTCGTTGCCGTCTCTGCGCGCCCTCTTTGGATGTTGGCCGTTCTTGCTGTGTTTATCCCGATCGAGCCGTTTGCGCTCAAGTTTGTTCCGGACGAGCTCTTTGTTTTTGCCAAGTATTTTTCGGAGGTGTTGATATACCTCTTGCTCGGTTCCGCGCTTCTGCGCCAAGCGCTCTCGGGAGAACGAAGATCGCCGACGCCGTTGGATTTGCCGTTTCTGCTTCTCGTCCTAGTCGCCGTCGCTTCGGCGATTTCGAATTTTTCCGATCCCGCCGTGGCGATTCTCGGGACGCGCCAGATCATCCGCTTCATGCTGCTCTTCTTCGCGGTCGCCCTGCTCGCCCCTCCGCGCGCGTACCTCCGCCGGCTGGTCGTTGCGCTGTTCGCGCTCGTCGCGCTCGAAAGCCTTCTTGGCGTCCTCCAAGCCGCGACGCTCGGCGCAATCGATCCGTTCCTTTTGCCTAGCGAGAACCGTTTTTATAACTCGCTCGCTCTCACGGGCGGAACGCAGCAATTCTGGGCTCCCGGGCAGCGCGTCTTCGCGACGCTCGGTCGATATGACCAGCTCGGGACATTTCTCTGCTTTTTCCTTCTTTTGCTGTCCGGCTGGATGTACGAGATCCGAAAAGGCCGTTGGATCCGTTACGCTTTCGCGTTGTTCGCGGGTATTTCCTTCGCCCTGGTCTTAACGTATTCACGAGCCTCTTGGTTCGGTTTCCTGCTCGGCTTTTTGTACATCGCCGTGCGCATGAAGAAAGATAAGCGGGTCTTGACGGCGTTTCTCGCGGCGATCGCGCTGATCGCGGGGTACACCTTTTATTCCGGCGTTGTCGTTCGGTCGCTGACCGATCTCCCGGAACAAACCGTTTTAGCGCGTCTGCTGGAAGCCTTTTCCTACGAACGCTGGCGCGGAGAATACTACGGTTACGGACGCGTCTATTGGATGCTCAATACGCCGCTGAGAATCGTGACGGCGGCTCCGGTTTTCGGACACGGTCCCGGAACTTATGGCGGCGGCGCGGCGGCCGTGCTCGGCAGTACGGAGGTGTACGACAGGCTGGGATTGCCGTTCGGCGTATACGGTACCGAAGGATATATAGACAACAACTGGTTCTCGCTGTGGGGAGAAATCGGAACGCTCGGCCTGGCGCTGTATGTTTGGATGTTTTCCTTGCTGTTCCGGTCGGCGCACGCCGCGTATCGCGGATCGAAAGATCCGCTTATGCGCGGGCTCGCGCTCGGGTATCTCGGCGCGACCATCGCGTTCGCGTTGCAGGCGTTTCTCGGGACGTATCTCGAAGTACGCACGATCAGCCTGTATTTCTGGATGTTTGGGGCATTTATCGTCGCGTACAATCACAGGGAAAAAATCTCCTGAAGTATGCGCGTCGTGATGGCTAACAAGTATCAGTATCTGAAAGGCGGCGCCGAGCGCTACGCTTTCGAATTGGCGAAGATCCTGGCGCGCAACGGCGATGATGTCGCGCCATTCGCGATGCGCTCGGAGAAAAACGCGCCGTCCCCGTACGAACGGTATTTCGTTTCGGAAGTAAAAACCGACCGCGTGCGGTTCGGGCTCGAGGGACTGCGTACGGCGGGGCGCATGCTGTGGTCTTTCGAGGCCGCGCGGAATTTTTCGGACCTTCTCGGCGCGTTTCGTCCGGATATCGTCCACGTTCACAACATCTATCACCACATTTCCCCGTCGATCCTGGACGTCGCGCAAAAGCGCAGGATTCCTGCCGTCATGACGGTGCACGACTATCATCTCGTCTCGCCGAACTACGGCCTGTTCGATCGCGGAAGCATCGTCGAGCCTTCCGTGAAGCATCCGTACCGCGACACGTTCCGAAGGCGATTGATCGGAGGTTCGCTCGCGAAAAGCGCGCTGAGCGCTTTTGAAGGCTGGCTGCACCACGTCCTCGACGCGTATGGGTGGATCACGACATTTATCGCGCCCAGCGAGTTTGTGCGGCAAAAGCTTGCGGCCTACGGCATCCCAGACGGAAAAATCGACGTCGTGCCCCATTTCATCGACCTTGAAGGCCGATCTCCGCGCTTCGAGTCGGAAGCCCGCGTTGTTTTTGTCGGGCGCTTGTCGGAAGAAAAGGGGGTTGATGTCCTCTTGCGGGCGATGAAAGAAACGAAGCATCTGAGATGCGCTATTATCGGGGATGGCCCGGAAAAAGAGAGGTTGCACGCGTTAGCCGATGAGCTGGAACTTGAAAATATCGACTTTCTCGGCGCGCTGCACGGAGAGGAACTGGATCGCGAAATCGCTCGTGCCAAAGCCGTCGTCATCCCGTCCCAATCCTATGAGACGTTCGGTTTGGCGGCGCTTGAAGCGTATGCCTGGGGCAAGCCCGTGATCGCCTCGCGCATCGGCGCGCTACCGGAAGTCGTCCGTGAAGGGGAAACAGGCCTTCTGTTCGATCCGCGCGAACCGGGAGAACTTGCCGAGCGACTTTCATGGCTTCACGCGCAATTCGCCCGAGCGGGCGCCATGGGGAGGGCGGGCCGCCATCTTGCCGAAACTGAGTACAATCCTGGTTTGCATTTGGGAAGAATGCACGCTATTTATAAAGGAGCAGTAAGCAATTACTGAGTAAAGTGGATAGTATATCCCTTTTTGAAAGCGAATCGCCTTTGATTGCTCTGGCATTTTTTCTGCGGATTTATTCTTGAAATCGCGCCAGCCAATAGCGGCGCGTCATTCTCGATTGGGTTCGAGACAGGGATGGCGGCATTTGCAGCATTCACTTTTTCTCTTCCTGGTTTCCAAGAGAACCGCAGGAAATCCTGCCTCGACAAAAACACCCCGCGTGCAGCGCGGGGTGTTTCTTGCGCGGGAACGGTCGCGCGTTACGCGGCCGAAGCCCGGCTGGCGCCAGAGACCGGGAAGGCGGCCTTGCGGGCCGTTTTTTTCGCCGACTTTGACGCTAGCGCGGTATATAGGAAGGCCGTTTCTTTGGCAATCTTTTCCCAGCTGAAATAGGATGCCATGTGTTTTTTGGCTTCCAAGCCCATCTCCGCGCAGGCGCGCGGATGCGTGATCATCCAGTAGAGCTGGAGCATGAGATCGCGTTCATCATCCAGGCGAAAAGTGAACCCTCTTCCCTCGCCGATTTCCAGGTGTTCCGGAATGTTCGAGGCGAGCACGGCTTTGCCATGAGCCATTTTTTCAAGAACGGCAATTGGCAATCCTTCGGAGGCGGAAGGGTGCACGGCGAACGCGGCGTTAGCGATGAGCGCGTGCAACTCCGCGCCGTAACGCGCTCCTGTCAGGACGATGTCCTTGGCCGCGGCCGCTTTTCCGCGCACTTCCCAGACGTACGGGTCGTTCGCGTCGCCGTCGCCAATGATGACGAGTTTCATGCCCATGACGCGAAGGTCGGACGAGGTGGCTTTGAGACGGCGCCAAGCCATGACGAGCTTGTCGGCATTTTTTGAGCGAATCAGGCGCGAGACCATGACGACATACCGGCCCTTGCTGAGGGCGAATTTTTCAAGAACGGCATTGTCCTTGACGGTCGGTTTCTTCACCTTTACTCCGTTCGGGATGTAGGCGGCGGTGCAGTCGTATACCTCGCGGCAATAGTGAGCGAGCGATTTCGAGACGACGATCGTCTTGTGGGCAAAATGCGTAGCCGCCCATTCTCCGAACTTCAAGATCGTGCGGGCGACCCAACCCCACTTTTCGACGCGGCGATCGAGGCAATGAAAGGTTACGATTACTTTTGCCGACGGACGAAAGAGACGCGGGATCCAGGCGGGCATCGCCGGGCCGACGCCGTGATAATGGTAGACGTCGATAGGCTCCTTCATGGCGTGGAGCGTCGCTATGAACGTGTGGGAAATCGCGTCGAGATGCTTCGTTTTGATGGAGGCAAGGGGAACCAGTCGCACGCCATTGAGGGATACGCTGTGGGAGCCGGTATACCAAGGCCGGGTATACACGGACACCTTGAAACCGCGCTTCGCCAGGCGCGGAGCGAGTTCTTCTACGTGTCGTTCGATGCCTCCGGCTTTGGCCGGAATGCCTTTTGAACCAATGATGGCAATACGCATAGGTGGCCGCGTCGGGGTATAACCCGGCTGAATTAACCCGGTACCTTAGCATAAAGTTCCGATCTTGTCAAGATTGCCAACGAGCGAAAACCGGCCTTTTCAAGCCGGTTTTCAAGCGTGTTGAGCTCGGTTCTCTCAAGGTTTGACAGTGCCGCGCGCGCCGATGGCCGGATCTTCCGGCAGCAGCGTGGTCAATCCGTCGCGATGTGAGCGCAGGTTCGTATTGGTCCAAGTGTCCCATCCCGAGTACTCGGCTTCTGACAGGAGGAGCGGCGCGGTACCGACCTGTTCTTCGGTCGGCGTGAACGCGACTTCGAACGAGGCGCTCGGCGCTTCGTGCAAGAGTCCTGCATGCGGTTCCGTCGCCCCGATCCTCCATGTCAGGAGAGAGCCTTCAAGAACCAGGTCTTGTCCCACCGTGACGACAGAACGCCCGGTCCAGGTAACGCCTTGGGGCAACCGGAAGGTTGCGAGATTGTCCGTGGTCGGCGTCGCTCCCGTCTCGAGATTCGCGAAGATCCAATAGCGCGTCGTTTTTCCGACCCGGGGCGGAAGGGGGCCGCGTCCGATCTGGTCGCCCTCATTCGTGTAATAGCGCGCTCCGACGCGCAAGCGCGCCGTTCCGGAGATTTTCGTTTCGACCGGGGTTCCGCTTACGTGCGCATCGACCACCTTGGGGTTGTCGATGGAAAAGACGGCTTGCGGCACCGCTCGAAAGACGGGGTTGACGGCGTAGCGCGAAATCATCTCATGCACGCGCACAAACGCTTTCCGTTCCCCGGATTCGCCTGCGCCAAGCGAGGCGATTCGCGAAGACGTTTCCCAGCGGAGTTCTCCCAGCGTATTCACGTCGGGCGCAATGGCAAGACGGAGATTGTTGATCGTTTGCGCTCCTTCGTTTCGATAGCGTATCCAAAGCGGTATGTCGCTTCCGGGCAGCACAAAATCCGGAGCGTCATCCGTGAAAGCCGCTTCCAGCTTCAGGTCGACGGCGGCCATGCGGATGTCGGTTTGCGTTCGGGACAGCACGAAAGCTTGGCGGTCGTGCGTTCCGCGCAGTTCCGCGCCCAGGCGCAGAAGATCCGTTGCGCCGTTGAAGCGTCCCGAAAATCTGACCTCGACCTCTTCGCCGGCCTCGAGCTTGCCCAATGCCGCCGCGCCGCGATAGAGCGGGGGCGTGGCGCTCAGGAGCTTGAAGCCGTTCGGCCAGGTCGGCGCGACTTCGGCGTTTTCGAACGCCAGCGACGAACCGTTTTTTACCCGCAAAACAAATACGGCAGACTGTCCAGGCACGACCGCCTCGGGAGCTTCGAAGCGCGTGGTGATCGCGCTTGTCTCCCAGCGCAGCGACCCTTTCGTCAAGATCTCGTCGGAATGCCTTTCGTCGCTTTGCGCCAGGAAATGGATGAAGATATCGGATGAACCGGACGGTCCGAGCAAGATGCCGCGGAACCGATACTCCCTTGATTGCCCCGCTCCGAGTTCTCCGACCGCGAGCGCGTTCGCGGCCGTGTCATATCCCGGTGGCATCTCGGTCGCCACGAACGTTTTTGGAAGATGGACGTATGCTTTCGCCGCCCGCAAGGGCGCGTTGCCGCCATTCGCGATCCGCACGGAAAATGAGGTCTCTTGTCCCGCGACGATTGTGTGTTCGGTGAGCAGCGCGAGCTTGAAATCATCGCGCAAGGGATGGTAGGCGAAGCGGAAGTATAGCGCGAGACCAAGCAGAGAAAGCGCGATTGCGACCAGGGCGGCGTCGAGCAGGAATACTGCGTGCGCGCGGTTCCGATAACGCATCTTGTAATGCTTCTCGTAATGGCGTTTGGCGTGGCCGTGGGCCTTTTGGATGAAGATCTTCATACGTTTAGAACATGGAGCGTCCCCCGAAGGCCAGGGTAAAGACGTCGTTGGTCATGACCAGGATTTCGGTTCTGCCGTCGTTATCCACGTCTCCGGCCGAAACGCGGACGCCCCCGTTTTTCTTCTTGTCGAACGCGAAGAATTGGCTCTCTATTTCCGCGAAGCGGTTCCAGACGCGCACATGGGGTCCGCCGCCGAAGCCGGGACCGGTCACGATTTCTTGCCTGCCGTCATCGTCCACATCGCCGACAGCCACGTAAACGCCACCAGTGAACTTTTGGCTATAGGCGAAGAATTGCGCGCGTACCTGCTGGTTCGTCCCGTAGACGCGCACATGGGGTCCGCCGCCCGCTCCCGCGCCCGTAACGATTTCCGGGGAACCGTCCGCGTCGAGATCGCCGATCGCGACGTGCACGCCTCCGCGAAACTTTTCTCCATAGGCGAGGAACGCGTCGGTGATTGGCTCGAGTTCGGCGTCGTAGGCGCGTACGTAGGGTACGCCTCCGGGAGCGCTGCCGACAGCGATGTACGAACGCCCTCCGGCTCGACCGTAACCGAGGGTCAAGTTCCTGTTCCAAGACTCTCCGAACGGCGACACGCTCCGTATCAGGCGTCCGCTCGCATCGTACGCTTCCAAGCGGTTGCCGCGCGCGGCAATCGTGATGTCGGCGCCTGAAGCGTTCGTATAGCTGACCAGGTCGATGCCTCCTTTGTGCGCTTCGTTATAGGCGAAAAACCCGTTGCGATGTATCGCGCCGGTGTTTGTCAGCACGCGCGTGAAGGCGCCGTTCCGATAGCTTGCGTTCTTGACGATCTCGAGCGGCCGCAACAAGATCAGCCCGTCTTGCGCGGGAATCGTCACGACGTTGGAAATGGAACCGTCATTCGTTTTCGGATCTTGCGTTCCGTGCAGGCGTTCGAAATCGGCATCGAGATCGATGGTCTGCTCGGCCGCGCTCGAATTCACGAGCACCGTTCCGTGCTGAAAGTCCCGGCGCCAGACGCCCGGGCGCACCGGAGCGGTCGAACCCGTGAGGTTTTTAGCTTCAGCAAGGGGTTTGCCGAGATAGGCTCCGTATTCGTCGTACATCCAAAGCTGTCCGTGGTCGGCGTCGCCATGATCGAATTCGAAATAGCCGTCCCCGAGCAAGGCGGATGCCAAGCCGAAGCGCATTTTTTTGAAATCGTTTCTGTTCCCGGTGTTTCCGGTGTTGCTGTTGATAATGAAAAGGGGAGGGTATCCTACCTGTTTTTGGAGCCCAAGGTAGTTGTTCATGACGGTTGCCCACGTGCCGTCGTATTCCCACGGCGTCGGGAATGTTTCGAACATGCGGCCGTTCACATATGGCTGCAAATCGCGATCCGAATCTCCGTTGGTGATGATGATCGAATCGGCTCCGATGCCGTCGCGAGCGCCCTTGAGAAGGCGGATCATGCCGTCTTTCCACAAGCGATCGGCCGACGCCGGGTCGTCTCGGCGGCCGTCGTTATCCACGTCGACATCGCCGCCGTTCAGCCACGAAATGGTCGCCGACGTTTCGTCGAAAAAGAGGCCGTCCCATTTTCCGGAAGCCATGACGTCGTTCTTGACGAAAGCGATTAGAGCGTCCGTCCATGCGGTCGACACGTTATAGGTTTCGGTTCCCGGCCAGACGGAAAGGATCTGCCCGCCGGAGGAACGGAGGCGCAGCGCGTCGCTCGTGCGCGCCTTGAGTTTCGGATGCAGCGTGTCGAGAGGATTCTCGCTCCAGATTTTCGCGTAGCTTTTGGTCGGCACGTACGCCAAGATGAGGATGTTCGGATTCTCCCGGCGAGCGCTGGCAAAAAAATCCGGATTGAAAATCTGCGCTTCGACCGGGAGCACGAGGACATCGTAGGCGGCGAGCGCGTTCCAATCGGAAGAGGGGAGCGTGATGCCGGCTTTCATGTAGTTGTTGGCGATGCGGACGAATTTGTCTGCCGGCGTGCGAGCGGCCGTCGCCGGCCGGGGCGCGGAAAAACCCACGATCGAAAAAATCGTGAAAGCTGCGAGGACCGAAGCTGCGCGCGCGTGTGGCATGGGGTTTTTTAGGACAGCAGAACGTACCACGTTTTTGGCCGGTTGTCAACCATATTACTCCTTCCGTTTCTCATCCCCTTTGGCCTCAAAAGCTTTCGGGTTCGGGCTGTATAACTTATTGCGAATCTTCCAGTGCTCGACGAATTGCCCGATACCGTCGGTCGCGAGCTTGTTGCGAACCGTGGGGCGGACTTGAGACCACTTCACCAGGCTTTCAAAATTCAGTTTATACCGACCGCGCACGACCACGTAGGCGACCTCGCCATCGGTGAGCGCGCGCCGGATTGTTCGCGTCGAGATGCCGAACAAGCGGGCAGCTTCGGACACGGAAACGCGAATGATGTTTTTTGGGGTTTCCATAAAGTGCTATTATTTTGTCTACTACAGTGTAGACAATTATTGTCTTTTTGGCAAATCATCCGTTTCCGCTGTTACGAAAGAAGGCCTTGTGCGTAGCTTTCTTGTAACGGGGTCATGATTGACCCGCGGTCTTTTACATGATAGCCTGAACCACATCAAAGGCGGACTGTAACGCTTTTTCTCCTCCGCCGTCTAAAGCCATGAGCAATCCGCTGCAAGAGAAATTCTTGCTGTACCGAGTACGAGTCAAAAAGGATCCCGAAGCCTTCGGGAAGATTTATGATTTGTACGCGCACAAGATCCACCGGTTCGTCTATTTCAAGGTATCGTCGGTCGAAGAGGCGCAAGATCTCACGGCAGACGTCTTCCTGAAAGCGTGGTCCTACCTCCTTGATGAAGGAGGCAAGGACGTCCGGCATCTGAGCGCTCTCCTCTATGGCATCGCTCGCAACCGTGTCATCGATCACTACCGGTCGAAATCGGGTCGCGAGACGGTTCCGCTTCTCGAAGAAGCGGAGGAGATGATTGCGGACGAAAGAACGACGCGAGGCAAGAACGATGCCAAGATCGACGTCTCGATGCTCGAGAAGCATTTGCGCTCGCTCAAGGATGACTATCGAGAAGTGCTCGTCATGAAGTATCTCGATGAACTCGAGACCTTCGAGATCGCCAAGATCCTCGGCAAGACGCAGGGGAATGTGCGCGTGCTAGTGCATCGCGCGCTGGATGCCATCCGGGACTTGGTTGCCGCTGAACACAACAACACCCATGAAAGACTCGATCGTGAAGCAACTCAAGGCGCTGAAGAATGAACGTGCGGGCGGAAGCCCGGACGCGCGCTGGCTTGCGTCAACGAGAGAGACGCTTTTGATGCAAATCGGGAATACGGTGAGTCGCGACCGCCGAACCGGAGCCCGCGCCCTGCTCGAAAGCCTCAAGATCTTCCTTCCTGAAAACATGATGCGCGCCCTCGCCGCTCCGGCGCTCATGCTGCTCCTCATCGCGACCGCCGGACTTTCCTCCATGGCCGTCGTCGCTTCCGCTCACGGCACGTTGCCGGGCGATGCGCTGTACGGAGTGAAGCTTGCGGCGGAAGCCGTCAGCCTGCGATTCGCGCCGAAAGCGGAGCGCGCGGAACGGCGCATTGAAATCGCCGGCCGACGCCTCGACGAGATGACTCGGCTCTCGGCCAGCATCGAGCCTGGCAAAGAGGAAAAAATCTCCAGAGTCGCAGAACGCTTCTCTGATGAAATGAACGGGGTCCGCGAAGAACTGATCGATCTCCAAAAAGAAGAAAACGGCGACGAAGCCATGCGCGTCGCTATCCGCGTCGACGCCAAAGCCGACGAATACCAAGCACTCTTTAAAAGCGGCCTCTCGGTCGGCCGCCCGGCGCTCC
>CAYMBC010000031.1:0-10958 GCA_964388605.1 uncultured Gammaproteobacteria bacterium | reverse complement strand
CCGTTGATCCGGCGCTTTTGCGGATCGTTGTTCAGAAGCATGACTTGCGCGACGACTTTCAAGGTCAGGTCAAGCGAAGTGGGAAGGTCTTTCTCCTTGAACTTGTCTAAAATGATTCCTTGGTACGTTTTCGCCGGCGCGTCCAATTTCGCCAGCTCTTCGGCGTTGATGGCATCCGCCATGTTGTTTCTCGAAACGACGAAAATCGCCGCTTTGCGTTTTTTCGGCTTCGTCGCCCGGGCGTTGATGTGCGCGAGATGCGAAGCGTCGAACGTCGCGGTCCGAAACGCGTCCAACGCCTCGATAAATTTGCGATCGCCTTTCTTTTCGTCGCGCTGGCGGTAGTTTTTGGTCAATTCGAATTTCCGGAAGTTTCCCGAGAGGTACGCGCTGGAATCGAAAAAATGCTCGCTGGGATACAAGCTCTTCAAAGCCTCTTTCAAATCGTCGGGCACCACGGGCGGCAGCTGGAACGGGTCCCCCATGAAAAACATCTGCGCGCCGCCGAACGGCACGTCGCGCGCGACGCGGTTCAGCCTGAGGAAATGGTCGATGTAATCCACATGGTCCGCGCGCACCATCGAAATTTCGTCGATGATGACCATGTCGAGCTCGCGGAAGACTTTCGCTTCGCTGATGCTCAGCTTCTTGGCGGCACGAAAATCGCCGTGCCACTTGAGGAACGAATGCCACGTCTGTCCTTGAATGTTCACGGCCGCGACCCCTGTCGGAGCCAAGACGACGATCTTCTTCCGCGTCGTCGCCCGGAAATATTTCAAAAGCTGCGACTTGCCCGTTCCGGCTTTTCCGGTCAGAAAGATGTTCTGCCGCGTGTGCTCGAGCGCCTCAAGCACGGCCTTCCGCTCCTCGGACAAATCAAAATCCTCCGGCACCCCCATCGCGATGAATTCCCTGCTGGTTCGCTTTTTTTCCATGACGCGCTTGATAGTGCTGTCGATACCGCTGAGTATAAAGCAAAACTCCCCTTTCGGGGAGTTTTGCGTGCTTTGCCTTGGTAGGCGCCAAGCGGAACCTGCTATGCGTAGAGACTACACGTTTTTCCGCATGCTTGTCAACACGCGGACATGGACGGGACGGGAGTTGAACCCGCAAAGCAGGAATAGCAGGTCCCGCGTGCCACCTCGGCCCCGCCCATGCCGTTGCGGCCTAGCAGAACGGTGGTTTTTTACGCAAGTACCTACAACTTCGCCATCGCAACTCCAAATTCCTCATCCGTCGCTTCCGGCCCTTCAAGCTCCGCAAACGGCCGCGCCTGCCAGTACGGCAGTGCTTTCATATTCTTGCGCGTCAGTTTCGACGCCAACTCGCGATCGCCGTCGGTCACCGTGACGAAGAACTCGACGCCGCCCCGAAAAATCTCCGAGGCACTTTTGATAACACCGTTCTCCGAATCAAACTTGCAAACCAATCCGTCGAGCGTTTCCATTCCGATGTCGCCGGCGTGGTCGCCTTCAAGCGGCATACCACAGGTGATGCAGGATTTCATTTTTTTTCCAAAACCTGAGTTAGATTCCTGACAAACTCATTACTGTTATGGACCAGTCCTTTATCCATCCAATGAGTTTCTCCGTTTATTCTCATGCCTTTTACAACCGGTCCTTGATTCTTGCTGTATGAGAAAGTATCAGGACTAATTCCACTATCTTTTCTTTCTGGGTGTTCGAGTAAATGATTTCTTACATTTCGCACCCCCTCACATTCAAAAGATGATAAACCTGGCAAAAGACTCTGTACGATAGTTCTTACTCTTGCGGCTGTATAGTAAAAGATAGCAGTGTCCCTTTCTAGCTTTCTTTGCATTTTTTGAACCATATCGGAAACACCAAGCCTGCTATCCTTGAAATACGCGGTCGTGATGTTGTCTACTTGAATTGGAATGTTTGGATCCTGCCTTTTCATTCGTATTGAGAAGCCAAAAAAAGAGACGGTGTCAGTAGCTGGATCGGGATGCAAATCAAACTCTACTGCAATCAGTTTTTCATTTAACTCAGAAATCGTCTCTTCTATTTCTTTCAGCTCTACAATCTTATTCTTCACTTCTTTGGCATAATCATTTTCCTGGTTTGTAAACTGCGCAGAATGCTTCTGGCAGTATTTTTCAAATTTCAGAAGAAGATTATTGTAATTTTGTTTTTCCATACCGGATTTAAATCAACGGCCTTCCCGTCATTTCTGACGGCTGCGGAATGCCCAAAATTTTCAGAATCGTCGGAGTGACGTCCGAAAGCATTCCTACCGGCGGGCTGAGGCTGAGGTCGCCGCCGACCATTTCCTGCGCTTCGCCGGCCATGCCTTCGAACCCCTGGCCGATGATGAGGAAGGGTACGGGATAGGTGGAGTGTTCCTTGTCGATCGAACCGGTTTGCAAATTGACGACCTCCTCGGCGTTGCCGTGGTCGGCGGTGATGAGGACGATGCCGCCTTTCTCGAGCGTCGCGGCGACGATCTTGCCGATCGCGGCGTCGACGTATTCGGCGGCTTTGACGGTCGCTTCAAGATTGCCGGTGTGGCCGACCATGTCGGCGTTCGCGAAATTCGCGGCGATGAGGTCGTACTTTTCGGCGCCGATCTCCTTCACAATGCGCTCCGTGATTTGCGGCGCCGACATTTCGGGCTTTTGATCGTACGAGGACACCTGCGGCGACGGCACGATGACGCGATCCTCCCCCTCGAACGGATCTTCCTTCATGCCGTTCAGGAAGAACGTGACGTGCGCGTATTTTTCGGTTTCGGCGATGTGCAATTGCCTCATGCCGGCGTCAGAAACGACTTTCGCCAAGCATGTCGAAATAGGCTCCGGGGGAAAGGCGACCTCCACGGGGAGTCCTTTTTCATACTCCGTCATCGTCACGACGCGAAGATCCTCGACGGGTTTCCGTGAGAACTTGTCGAAATCCGGAAGCACCAGCGCCTTGGTGATTTCCCGCGCGCGGTCAGGGCGGAAATTGAAGACGATCACCGCGTCTCCCGCTTCGATTTTAGCGACCGGCTCGCCGTTTTCCGTAATGACGGTCGGGATGAATTCTTCATCATACACCTTGGCTTCATACGAAGCTCGGATCGCGTCCAGCGGGTCTTCCCGCTTCGCGTCGGACACGCCTTCGACCATGGCGCGGTATGCTTTTTCGATGCGGTCCCAGCGATTGTCGCGATCCATGGCGTAGAAGCGTCCGGAAAGCGTGGCGATTTTGCCGATGCCGTTTTTTTTCATGCGCTCCTCGAGCGTCGTGATGAAATCGACGCCGGCGTTGAATGTCGTGTCGCGCCCGTCGAGCACCGCATGCACGTAAGTTTCCTTAACGTCCCGCTCCTTGGCGAAATCGAGCAGGGCAAGCAGGTGTTCAAGGGAGGCATGCACGTTGCCGATTGATGCCAAGCCGAGGAGATGCAATTTGGTCCCGTTCTTTTTCACGTGCTCGACCGCGCTTAAAAATCCGGGATTTGTCAGGAATTCCCCCGTTTGAACCGCGCGATTGATGCGCGGAAGGCTCTGATAGTAGACCTTGCCGGCGCCGATTGTCAGGTGGCCGACTTCCGAATTACCCATTTCTCCCCACATGAGGCCGACTTCCTCTCCCGAGGCCTGAAGCGTCATGGACGGATACGTCGAAGCGAGGGCGCGCATGTTCGGTGTTTTGGCGAGCGCGAGCGCGTTGCCTTGATCGGGGGGTGCGACGCCCCAGCCATCGAGAATCAGCAAAACGACGGGTTTCGGTGTAGGCATAGTCAGGACAGTCTACTCTTTTTCAATCGGCAAGCAAAGAGCGCCCGCTCATCTCGTCTGGCGGGCGAATGCCCATGACGTCCAAAATCGTGGGAGCCACGTCGGCCAGAACGCCGCGCGGCAACTCCCTTCCGCCCTTGAGATTCGTATTAGCGACGATGAAGGGAACCGGGTTCGTCGAATGCTCGGTATCGACCGCGCCGGTTCCCGGATCGATCATCGATTCCACATTGCCGTGATCGGAGGTCACGAAAAGCGTCCCTTCCTTGGCATTGATCTCTTTCCACAAGCGGCCGATGCATTCATCGAGAACCTCGAGGGCGCTGACAGCAGCCTCGAGGTTGCCCGTATGGCCGATCATGTCGGCGTTCGCGAAATTGATCGCGATGAAATGATACGCTCCGGAACGAATGCGCTTGATCGCTTCGGACGTCACTTCTCGGGCTTTCATCTCCGGACGCATGTCGTACCGAGGAATGCGCAGCGACTCGACTCTCAAGCGTTCCTCGCCGAAATGATGATCGGGATACCCGCCGTTGAAGAAGAACGTGATGTGCGAGAACTTTTCCGATTCAGCGATGTAAAATTGCTTTAAGTGCTTGAGGACGTCCGGCAGCGTTTTTTTGAGCTCGCGGCTGGGATAAGCGGTCAAGATGTACGGCAGATCGGGGCCAAAATCGGTCATGGCGACGAAACGCGTATGTTTCGGAACGCGCCGGCGGGTGAACGCTTTTGGGACGCTCGTCTCGAAATCATCGAGCAGGAGCGACTTCGTCAGCTGCCGGGCGCGGTCGGAACGCAAATTGAAGAAGAATAACGCGTCGTTGTCTCGCACCGTTCCTCGCGGCGCGCGGTCTCCGTCGAGGATGACGGTCGGCATCAGGAACTCGTCCGTTTCTCCTCGGTTGTACCCTCGCAGCACCGCTTCCTCGGCGCTGGACGCGGCAAGCCCTTCTCCGTTCACGATCGCGTGATACGCCAAATCGATGCGCTCCCAATTGCGATTGCGGTCCATCGGATAAAACCGGCCCATGACCGAAGCGATCCTTTCTCCGGGACGAAGGCGAGCTTCGATTTCGTGGATCTGCGCGGTGGCCGAAAAGCGGGGGCTATCGCGCCCGTCGGTAAACAAGTGCAGAGCCACATCTTCGATGTTCTCGCGCCGGCAAAGCTCAAGCAGGCCATACAGATGATCCATCGATGCATGCGCCGAATTCCCGCTGGAAATCAATCCCATGAGATGCACGCGCGTCCGATATTTTTTGACATGCTTGAGCGCTTCAAGAAACGCCGTGTTCCTGAAAAAAATGCCGTCCTCGATCGCTTCGGAAATGTACACCGCGTCCTGCTTGATGATGCGCCCGGCGCCGATGTTCATGTGCCCGGCTTCCGAATTTCCCGATTGATGCTTGGGCAAGCCGACGTGCTGTCCATGAGAAAACAAATCGGTGTGCGGGTATTTCCCCCACAGCTCCGCAAAATTCGGCATGCTCGCCATCAGCACGGCATTGCCCTGCAGCCCGGCAGGAGCCGAACCGAAACCGTCGCAAATAGCCAAGACGACCGGCTTGATGATTTCCTTATCCTCCGACTTCATCCTCGATTTCCATCAAGCGATTATATTTCTCGAGGCGTTCGCTTCGCGAGAGCGAGCCCGTTTTGATGTACTCGGCGTTCACGGCCACGGCCAAGTCGGCAATCATCGTATCCGCGGTTTCTCCGGAACGGTGCGAGATGGCGACCTTGTAGCCGTTCTGCTGTGCCATGCGGACGGCATCGATCGCTTCCGAAAGCGTTCCGATCTGGTTGACTTTGACCAGAATCGCGTTGGCGGCGCCGCGCTCGATACCTAAACGCAGTCGGTCGACATTCGTGACGAAAAAATCGTCGCCGACAAGCGCCACTTTTTTGCCAAGCGCGTCGGTTAGGCTCTTCCAGCCGTCCCAATCGTCCTCTGCCATGCCGTCTTCGATCGACAGGAACGGCCAGCGCTTCACGTACGAAGCCCACATCTTGATCATCCCTTCGGAATCCAGCTTGCGCCCGTCCGTTGCCAGCACGTAGCGCTTCTTCTTGGCGTCGTAAAATTCGGATGTCGCCGGGTCCATGCCGAACGCGACATCGGGACCGAGCGCGTAGCCGGCCTTGCGGACCGCTTGAGCAATCAACTCGAAAGCGCGCGCGTTGCTCTTGAGCTTTGGAGCGAATCCTCCCTCGTCGCCGACGCCCGTCGGCATCTTCTTGCTTTTGAGAATCCCGAGCAGCGCGTGGAAAATTTCTGCCCCGCACCGCACCCGGTCGCAAAATTTCTTCTGGCGGGGAATCACGATGCATTCCTGAAAGTCGATGCTCCAATTGGCATGCGCTCCGCCATTGAGCACGTTCATCATCGGCAGCGGGAGCTTGTATCCGTTTTCGCGCGGCAAATCATAGACGTCGCGGATGTACCGGTAGAGCGGCAGCTGAAGAGACGTTGCTCCCGCCCGAGCGGCGGCCAAGGAAACGCCGAGAATAGCGTTGGCGCCGAGTTTGGACTTGTTCGGCGTTCCGTCCAAATCGCGCATGCGCGCGTCGAGCTTGCGCTGCTCTTGGACCTCCATGCCGCGAAGCGCGTCAGCAATCGGCCCATCGACGTTTTTGATCGCTTTCAAGACGCCAAGCCCGCCGAAGCGGCGCTTGTCTCCATCCCGCATTTCGTGCGCTTCATGCGCTCCCGTCGAGGCGCCCGACGGCACCGAGGCCTTGGCGATCGTGCCGTCCGAAAGGACCATCTTCACTTCAACCGTCGGGTTGCCGCGCGAATCGAGAATCTCCCTGCCTTTGATGTCGCGAATGGTGGGCATAGCTGTTTCAAGTTCATGTTCGGCTTCGAAGCGAGAGCCGCCACTCGCTGGCGGCTCCTATCCGCAACCGAATTTTACGGAAGGATTTCGTACAACACCGTGACATCGACGACCACGTCTTGGGAGCCGGATTGGATCGACGGGGTCCCGTCTCCGCCCATGCCGAGCCCAGCGTCTTTCGCGTAGTACGCTGGCGCTGGCGCGTACTCCTCGTTCTCGCTGAAACCAACCACTTTTCCGAGCTTCACGCCCGCAGCGTCGGCAAGCGCCTGCGCCTTCTTTTTGGCCGCTTCAAGCGCCTTGATGCGCGCCTGTTGACGGAGTTCTTCCGGCTCGTCGATCGTGAAGGCCACGCCTCCCACCTGGTTCGCTCCGAGGCTGCCGACGGCGGAGAGGATTTCCCCGATCTTGTCGAGGCTCCTCACCTTGACATCGATATTCTGCGTCACCATGTACCCGCGCTCGACCTGCCGCCCGTTCACGTAATCGTACTGCGGGTAGATCGAGTAGTTGCTGGTTTTAATATCTTCCGCGGTGAGGCCGAAGCTCTTCACCTTCTCGATGATCGCGTTCATTTTCGTCGTGTTTTCCTTTTGCGCCGAGGAAACCGACTTGTTTTCCGTTTGAACGCCGACGGAAATCGTGGCGATGTCCGGCAAGGCCGTCACCTTGCCTTCGGCGGAAATCGAGATCGTGTCGCGCGCGGCATCGGGACGCCCGATATAGCTGTTTTGCTTCACCGCGTTCATCGCCGTGACGCCGAGATACACGACGCCTGCCGCAAGCAGCAGGTTCCAAAGCGCGCTCTTTCCGGGCATGTTTCCTTCCATAAAGCGTAATTATGAGCAAGAAGCCTATTCATCTTTACGTAATGGCTGAAGACCGGGTAACAAGGTACCCTCCAAAAATTCGAGCATGGCTCCCCCGCCCGTCGACAAGTGATCGATGCAGTCGGCCAAGCCGGTTCGCGCGAGCGCCACGGACGTCTCGCCGCCGCCAGCGACACCGAAAGTTTTTCCTTTCGAACGCGCGGCGATGAAGCGGCCGATCGCGAGCGTGCCGTGGCTGAATTTCGGCACTTCGAACAATCCGAGCGGACCATTCCAAACGATCGTCTTGGCCGTGCGGATGTAGGCGGCGTATGCCGAAATCGTTTTCGGGCCGATATCGAGAATCGACTCGTGATCGCGGCACAGGTCGAACGGCTCTTCTTGCAAATCGACGACCTGCGCGCTGCGCGGATCTTTCGGATCGGCGAGGACGACGTCGTGGGGCAGGATCAGTTTTTTATAGTACGGATGCTTCATGAGCTCGAGCGCCGCTTCGAGATCCGCGTCGCTGCACGGCGTCATGCCGATGCAATGGCTTTGCGCCTTGAAAAACGGGGCGATCAGGGCGCCGCCGAGCAGCACGCGGTCGGCGACGGAAAGCATCTGGGAAATGACGCCGATCTTGTCGGAAACCTTGGCTCCGCCCATGACGACGACATACGGCGATTCCGGCGATTCCATCACGCGGCAAAGCGCTTCGACTTCGGATACCAGGAGCGGCCCGGCATATGGCGGAAGATGCCTCGTCACGCCGACAATGGATGCGGCCGCTCGGTGGCAGGTGCCGAAAGCTTCGTTCACGTACACGTCGCCGAGACGGGAAAGCGCCTCCGCAAAACCGGGATCGTTCGTTTCCTCGCCTTTCTTGAAACGCAGGTTCTCAAGCATGATCACCTGGCCGTTCTCCATGGCTTCCGTCGCTGCCTCGACCTCCTCGCCGACGCAGTCATCAAGCTTTTCCACGGGCGCGTGCAAAAGCACGGAGAGGCGCTTGGCGATCGGATCCGTCTTGAAAGCCGCGACTTTTTTTCCTTCGGGACGCCCAAGATGCGTCGCGATCACGACGCGCGCGCCAGCTTTCCGCAAGTGATCGATTGTCGGCACGACTTTGCGGATGCGCCAATCTTCATCAGCGCTGACCTTGCCGCGCGTCACCGGCACGTTGAAATCAGCGCGAAGAAGCACGCGCTTGCCCTTCAAGCCCTTAAGATCACCGAGCGTGCGGAGCTTCATAGGTTGTTGCGTCGAAAGACCGTGAGCGGGGCGCGAATAAGTTTCCAAGCGCTCCTAAACGGCAGCGTCGACAGGAAATACCGGATATCCGCAGCCAGACGGATCGGCCAGACGAAAACGCCTTTGAAATGATGCCCGTAGACTTCCGCAACGCCCCACATGCCGCCCATCGGCACGATCGCGTGCATGACGGGGTACTGGTAATGCGCGAGCGGCTTGTTCTGCATGCTGAGAACGATATTTTCAGCCGCGAGTTCCGCCTGATGGATCGCGCCTTGCGCGAGTTGCGGCACCGGACGCTTCAGTGCGGGATCAAACAGCGTGACGCAGTCGCCGACAGCCCAAACCTTCGGCATGTTCTTTACCTGCATCGTATCGTCGACTTCCACCTTGCCGCGCGCATCGAGCGTCAAGCCGAGGCTTTTCACGGCGGGGTTGGCGCGGAAACCTCCGCACCAAACGAGCAGATCGGTCGTCACTTCCTTCGTGCCTTCATTTTTGAAATCGCATACCAGCGCGTCCATGGTTTCGCCTTGCTTGAGCGGCCGCGGTGCCAGCACGACATGATCCTTATGCGCCCCTTTGATGCAGGCATCAAGAATCAGCTTGACACCGAGCTTCTCGAGCCGCTCTTTGGCCCACGCCGAGAGTTTCGGATGAAGCGCCTGCAACGGGCGCGGCGACGCATCGACGAGTTCGATGGAATACTCCGCCGCGCCGAGCATTTTTTTCTTGACTTGCGTCTTCATGAAGTTCGCCGCTTCGCATGCGAACTCAACACCGGTCGGACCGCCTCCGCCGACCAGAATGCGGACGAACGGGATCTCGTTGCGCCGCTTTTGTTCGACAAGATGTTTCAGTTTGCGCTGCACGACGAGCGCATTCTGCAAGCTGTACATCGGCACGCCGTGCTGCTCAAGGCCTTCGATGCCGTAAAAGTCCGGCGAGGCGCCGAGCGCCACGACAAGGTGATCGAAGGGCAGCCCGCGGTCGTCGCAAAGACGCACCGTTTTCGATTCCCAATCGACGCTGACGATTTCTTGGTATTCAACCTTCACGCCGAGCTCCGACAAGTGCGTGCGAAGATCTTCGTACGGCGTCGCGACGCCGGACTTCAAGCGGTCTTCCGGCGCGTCGCCAGTTGCGACTTCGTAGAGCCAGGGGCGATAAAGATGATGCGTGCATTTGTCGACGACGACGATTTCGCAACCCGGACGCTTGCCCAGTCGTTTCGAAAGCTGGACAGCGGTCGTCAAACCGCCGAAACCGGCGCCAAGAATCACAATACGTTCGCAGCGTTGAGACGTTGCCATATGGAGAAGTATACCACGAATATCCGCGCGCAGCCTGTTTAAAACCTGATTTCTGCCAGCACGATCTCCGGCGGACAGAAGAGGCGCGCGCGAGGACCGGATTCCCCGAGCCCGGCGCCCAGGACGAGAGGCACGCCCTCGAACGAAAACACCCCGCGATCAAAGCGCCTCCCTAAGCCATGCGGGAGTTTCAAGACCGGCCCGACGAATGGAAGGCGGATTTGCCCTCCATGGGTATGACCCGAGAAAAACACGGTTGTTCCGGAACGTCCGCGCAGGAGCGCCCCTGCATGAGGAGCCAGATCGGGATTATGCAGCATGACGATTGAAAGATCCGCCGACCCGACATCTTGCAAAGCGGCCGGCAGGTTCGTTTCTCCATACCAATCGTCTTCCGCGCCGGCGATCACGATGGTCGCGCCGTTTTTTTGAACCCGTACGGAACGGTTGTGCAGCAGCGGAATGTTCGAGGATCGGAACCAGGCAAGCGATTCTTCGCGAGCCGTCCGCTCATCATGATTGCCGAGAATCGCGTAGACCCCGAGCGGCGCGCGCAGATCCCGCAGCGGCTGGAGGCAAGGCAGCGCGGACGCATCTTTGTGGAGGAAATCTCCTCCCAAGAGAATCACGTCCGCTTCGAGCGCTTGCGCATGATTCACGAGATGCCGAACCCAGGGCTTTTTTTTATACGGACCGACGTGGATATCCGAAAGAAACGCGACGGTGAGGGTGCGCGCGCCGGTTCCCAGAGCTCTCCTCCGCACGCGCAACCGAAGCGGCTCGATGAACGAGCCGTAAGCGATCGTCGCGAAAGCGGTTCCTGCGGCCGCCGCCAGCAGGCATCCACGGACGCCTCCCAAAGTCCACCCGCGCAAAAAGGCCGCCCAGAAAATGCCCAAGAGCGCCAGAATGGCAAGATCGTACGCCTGCCACGGGAAGTCGAGGACGTAAACGGGGCGCGAATATTTTCCGGGCATTACTTGATCGTGTTGCC
>CAYMBC010000030.1:0-11431 GCA_964388605.1 uncultured Gammaproteobacteria bacterium | reverse complement strand
CGGCCATAGGTCCTGTTTATGCACAGTCGATCCACTAGATATTGTATCTCAAAGAGACCATGGCCACAATATATGGTGTGGAGAAGTGTCGCGGGATCGAAAGTGCTCAGATACTTGACAATGCGATATAGTCGCATTAAGCTGTCCTCATATGCCGTCATCCAACGAGACTGCGCTTCAAATAGTGCAAAAATCCGGATATCGACTGACAGCAGCTCGCAAAGCCATCGTCGGTATTTTGGCGGAAGCAAAGACCCCGCTCTCCGCGGCTGATGTATTGAAGGTATTCATAAAAAAACAGATGCGAGTCGATCGGGCGACGGTCTATCGTGAGCTGGAGTTTCTGGTGCAAGTCCGCGTTGCCGTACCGTTGCGATTCGAGGATCGTGCCGTACGGTATGAGCTGGCCGGCTTGGAGCATCACCATCATGCCATCTGTTTGAAGTGTGAGACCGTGCAGGATGTGGAAGCGGATGCCGAGCTTGAAGCTGCTGAAAATCGTATCGCCAAGCGCTCTGGTTTCGAAGTGATGCGCCATGCCTTCGAGCTTTTTGGATTTTGTAAAAAATGCCGTTGATATGATTGTAGGCTTTCTCGGAAAAGGGGGCTCAGGAAAATCGACGCTCAGTTCGCAGTACGTTCGCTTTCTGCTTCAGCGGGGCAAGACGGTGCTCGCCGTCGACGCCGATCACAACATGGATCTCACCTACAACCTGGGCGTGACGGAAACGTCGAAGTATATCGGTCAAGGCCTCAAGGAGGTGCTGGCGCATGTAGGGGTTGAAGGCGACTACCGTCAGGTCTTTGCACTCGGGACCCCGCCAGAATTCCGCATTGCGCCTCCGGACGCGATCACGGACGCGTACTCGATCAGCCCCGTGGAATGCCTGCGCGTGATGACTGCTGGGCCGCACACTGACCGCATTCTGTACGACCGAGCCTGCAGCCACTCCCTCGTGACGCCGCTTAAGGTGTACCTGCCTTTCTTAAAGCTTGATGAGCACCATGCCGTCGTCGTCGATGAGAAGGCTGGCGTCGACGGTGTCGGCACGGGCGTGACAACGGGTTTTGACGCTGCGGTGGTCGTAGCGGAACCCACGCTTCACGGCCTCAAGGCGGCCAAGCAGATTTCCGAAATGCTCATGTTCTTCAAAACACCGCACGTTTTCGCTCTGAATAAATCGCGTGAAGCGGGGGATGAAGAGATCTTCGCCGCCGAACTCGGACGCGCGCCCGATTTCATCTTTGCGCAGAATGCGGAGGTTTCCCGTCCAACGACGGTTGTGCCGGAATCCTACGCTGCGGAATTCGAAAAATTGCTTGCGTGGGCTTCTGCGCTCGAAAACACACGCATCGCACGGTCGAAAGAGAAGATCGCGCGGGCGGAAGAGTATGCGGATGGGCATTGAGCCGCGCCGCTCGGAGTCATCGAACGATCGATGTTTGCGAGCGGCGCGTCTACAAGTTCAACCGAGCGCCCACAGGAGGAAACCATGTCTTCAGGCAAGAAGTCTCCGCTCTTTCGCCCGATCACCTCAGATCTGCTTCCGTGGATCGAGGAAACGCATCTTCGGGCACGTCCGCACGTTCGTCCGATTTTCGAGATCCTCACGACCGACTGCTATGTCGAGACCCTGCTCTTCGTCGCGGTGATCGATGCGCTCGACCGGGCACTCGGCGGGGAGCCGGGCACGATCATGCTCTCGGCCGTCATGAAGAACGGTGTTGGCAAGGCGCAGACGGCGGCGATGGAGCTGGTTCACGATGTGCTCGTTGAGCTGCCGATGGCCGGCCGCAATTACACGAGACTTCAGGCCTACCTCAAGGGAATCGGCTTCGAGTGGTGCATGATGCACTCGTGTGGCGGCGACTGCGTGCCGATCGACCTCGTCGAGGCTTGGTACGATGCGCGTGGCGGGGAGCAGAAGCTCCGCACGCGACTCGACTGGCAGGGCGCGATGCGCAAGGCTGCTGCCGGCGTCGATGACGCGTTCGTTCTCGCGAGCACGCTCATGGAGCCCGGCGATCTCGCGACGATCAACCGCATCGTGCGGAGCGCGAAGATGGTCCTTGGCCTCGGCGGCACCGAGCTGATCAGTGCTGCCTAGATCCCTACGCCTGAAACCCCGCGTTTCGGGCTTTTTTTGCAGCTTGTTACCTTCTCCGGAGCCGTTCGTAGTACACTGGTGAGAGCGCTCCCAACACTATGGACACCCATCGTTTCGCGTCGTTGTACGACGAGCATGTCCGCGACATCTACAAATACCTCTATTACCGCACGCAGCATCGCGAGACGGCCGAGGATTTGACGTCCCAGGTTTTTCTGAAGGCGCTCGACAAATTCGCGGCGTACGATGAAGCCCGCGGAACCTTCATCGCTTGGCTCTATCGTATCGCTCGCAATACGGTAATCGATCACTATCGCGCATCGCGTGACACGCTGGATATCGAAGACGTTTGGGATCTGAAATCCGACGCCGATGTCGCGCGGGACGCAGAAGCGCGCGAGCGTGTTAGGAAGCTTCAGCCGTACCTTTCAGCCCTGCCGAAGGAGCAGCGCGAGCTCCTCCTGCTGCGCCTTTGGGACGGCCTCTCGTACGCAGAAATTTCCGAGCTCGTGGGCAAGAGCGAAGACGCCTGCAAAATGGCCTATTCGCGCGTCGTCGCCAAGCTCCGCAAAGAGGTTCCGACCTCGATCCTGCTCCTCCTTCTCTTCACGCATCTATGATCGATCAAAAACGCCTCGATATCCTTCTAGAAGAACTCTACGCGGCCGCTCCCGATCTTCGCGCGCAGGACTCTTCGCTCCGTGCGCTTGTCCGAGAGCTCCTGGCGTCCAAGCCGGATGCGCCGATCGACGAACGGTTTATCGCGAGACTTCGTGCCGAATGGCTTGCTCGTGCCGCGTCAACTCCCTCTAAATTCAATCTTATGAACATCTTCTCCGCAAAACAGCGTTTTCTCGTCCCAGGCTTCGCCGTGCTGGCCCTGGCCGTGGCCGGGGTCGCCGCCTTTCAAAACATGAAGCAGCCTGGGCGCCTGGTCGTGCCTCCGCACGTCGCATTCGTTCCTTCTTTGGAGCGCGTGAGCGCGAATGCGTTCGGCAAGCTTTCCGCCTCAGCCCCTGTCATGAGCCCGAGCGCCGCTTCTGCCGGAACGGAAGCGCGCATGTTGTCGGCGTCTCCTCGCCCGCAATCTGGTGGAGGCATGGGGATCGCGGTCGATTCCAAAATGATCCCGCCGGACTGGGTTCCGACGATCTACCGCTACTCCTACGCAGGGGAACCGATGGAAAATCTTCCCGATCAGGTCGACGTGTATCGGCGCGTAAAAGCCTTGTCTGCCGGCGACCCCGCGTCTTCCCTCCAAAGCGTGAACCTTGGGCTGATCGACCTCTACAACGTCAAGGATCCGATGGTGCAATCGTTTACACTTGCGGAAGACCGCGATCAGGGATACGTGTTCAATGTCGATAAGCAGGAGGGGATGATCAATATTTTCCAAAACGGAAAATGGGCATCTCCGATTTCCCGCTGTGTGGACCAGGAGTGCTACGAGAAGTACCGCTTGAAGGAAGCAGACCTTCTCTCCGACGAGGAGACGATTCGCATCGCCGACGCGTTTCTTGCGGAGTACGGCATTCCGAAGGGCGGCTATGCCGATCCGATCATCAGCAACCAGTGGCGCGCGCAGTATGCGGCCATGGATTCCGCCACCCGATCCTCGTTCTGGTTTCCAGAAGGCGTCAGCGTCATCTATCCGTTTCTCGTCGACGGAAAAATCGCCCACGACGAGAACGGCTCGCCGTACGGCTTGAACGTGACGGTTGACGTCCGCATGAAGCGCGTTCAAAGCGTCTGGAACCTTTCGACGCGCACGTATCAAGTCTCTTCCTATGCGGCGGAAACGGATGTGAAGCGTCTGCTTTCCATCGTGGAAAACACCGATAATTACGGAGGCGAATGGCCGGAAAATACGAAAAAAGTTGAAGTGGAGCTCGGCACGCCGAAGATTGTTCTGGTGCGCTCGTGGCAGCAGACGGGCGAGAGGAGCGCCGAGATTCTCGTGCCCGCGCTGGTCTTCCCGGTCAAGAATGCGCCCGAAGGCTTGTGGAGGCAGAACGTGGTCGTCCCGCTCGCAAAAGATGTCCTTGATGCCGCGCAGCCGGTGTTGGGCATCGCCGCGCCCCTCGAGGCATCCATCAAGGCGACCTCGCCCGAGGTCAAATAAGCGCATGATCGAACGTCTTGGATGCATCGGCCGTGCGCCGGAACGCCTTGCTTATCGAGACTTCAAGCTTGAGCGAAAGGGTTTCCTTTCGCTCTTTAGCTTTTCCCTTGAGGGAGCAAAGCATCGTTTTGACGGCTTGGCGCGCGCGGCGGCAGTCGTCGTGTTGCCGGCTGACTTTGCTCGCAGGGAACTGTACATGGTGCGGCAAATACGCCCGCTCAAGCCGCTCGTTTCGTTCGTGGGCGGGCAGAAGACGCTTCGGAAACTAATTGAACGAAATGGCTCGGCGAATCTTGAGGTCGAAGCGGAGCATGCCTACGTGTATGAGCTGCCCGCCGGGATGATTGACGGGAACGAGTCTCCCGAAGATGCGGCAATCCGGGAACTGCTCGAAGAAACGGGGCTGGCGATCGCGCCCGCGCGGCTTCGGAGGGTAGCTTCGGCTTTCCCTTCAATCGGCGGAACGACCGAGCTCGTGCACCTTTTTGTCGCGGATCTTCCTGAAACACACGCGCGAACTCGGCGGAAGGCTTTGGGTGATGGTGGCGAGACGCTCGAGATCTTGAAAATGGGATGGAACGATGCTTTCAAGCTGATGGAGGAAAACACGCTTGGCGTCTCTACGGGTTTGTTGCTGCGCGAGCTCAAGCTTCTGGACAGGCGTGATGGCGCAGGATAGTGTAGGGAAACGCGCTTGGGATACAAACAGGCGCGAGACAGCAAGGCGTATCGGAGCACCATGACAGCAACGCTCTTTAGAAAGATGATTCGAGACGCGGGTTTGACGATCGAAGAGCCGTTTTCGCGGGACAATGGTCGGGAAGCTGAAAAAACGTTCGCGTTCGTTTTGGAACGCGGCGTGATTGTCACGACTCGAAATCCTCTGCTCTTGCTGCATCTTTTGAGGATCGCCAGCGATGTTTGGGGAAAAGGGAAAGGCGAGCATAAAGAACTGCTTTCAACCCATATCGTCTCAGGCGACCTTTCGTTTCCGAACGCGGTTTGGCGTCCTCGCGAGCGAGGCGTGGACGGTCTTGCTTTTCGCCATTGGATTGAGGATCAATTTCTTTTTTTTGCGGCCGCACGCTTGTCCGGCTTCACCTAGCGGCGGTCTTTTTGTTTGGCAAGCCTGTATCTGCTACGATGGTTCCGTATGGTCAAAGTGCTCACGTTATGCGTCGTCCGTAACGATACCCACATCCTTTTGGGCAAGAAAAAACGCGGATTCGGCGAGGGGCGTTGGAACGGCTTCGGGGGCAAAGTCCAGCCTGGAGAAACGGTCGAGGAAGCGGCGCGGCGTGAATTGCGCGAAGAATGCGGCCTCGAAGCCTCCGTGCTTGAAAAACGCGGAGTCTTGAATTTCGAGTTCGCGACGTTGCCCGATCGGCTCGAAGTTCACGTGTATGACGTCTTGTCGTATCGGGGCGAACCGGTGGAATCTGAAGAGATGCAGCCTGCATGGTTCCGGCTGACCGATATCCCTTTCGACGAGATGTGGCCTGACGACCGCCACTGGCTCCCCGTTTTTTTGGAGGGGAGGGATGTGCACGCCAAGTTCTACTTTCTTGATACCGAAACGCTGCTCGATTTCACTCTTCACGAGGAATTTCCTCAACCCGTATGAAAAAACGTGTACTTGCGTCCGCGGTGCTGGTGCTGCTCGGTGCCGGTTGCGCTTCTTCCTCGCCTGATCCCGCTTCTGGCGTGAACGGGCAGCCAGCGGCGCAGCAGCAACCCGTATCCGCGCCGATTCTTTCCGAAGACGTGGTTTACGGGCCTTCCTACAAAGCGAACGAAATCATCGTCGATGTGCTGCGGATCGGAGATGTCGTCTCCAGCCCGCTCACGTTGACGGGCAAGGCGCGGGGGAATTGGTATTTTGAAGCCGGTTTTCCCGTCGAGATCATCGATGCGAACAACAAACTCATCGCGAACGGCGTTGCGAAGGCTCAGGGCGATTGGATGACGGTCGATTTCGTGCCTTTCCAGGTCGAACTGATGTTCCCGACCCCTCTCTCCGGAGACATGAACGCGACGCTCGTGTTTCGAAAAGATAATCCTTCCGGGGAACCTCGGAACGATGATCAAATGCGGTTTCCGGTGCGTATCGGAAAGGGCGGCGTAAAGGCGGAGTAGGAGAGCTATGCCCAGAGAAGGACGCGCGCTTTTGGTGTACGACGGCGGTTGCGCGTTCTGCCGCTTGTGGATCGATCGATGGCGGTTGTTGGCGGAAAACCGCGTCCAATTCGTAACGAGTCAGGAGATCGCCGTGCTGTTTCCGGAGATGCCGCGCGAGCGCTATGCCCGCGCGGTGCTGTTGATCGACGAGGACGGCACGCGCTTTCATGGTGCCGAGGCGGTTTTTCGACTTCTTGCGAAGCGTTCCGGATTCGGTTGGGCGAAGAAGCTCTACGATGCCCCGGCCATCGCCCCGGTTTCGGATCTGGCCTATCGTTTTATCGCCCGCCACAGGCCTTTTTTCCTCAGGGGCACGCGCCTGCTTTGGGGAAAGACGCTGGAACCGGCGCGCTACGGGTTGACAGCGAGAATTTTTTTGCAGGCGCTTTCGGCGTTATTTTTTTTCGCGTTCGTCTCTCTTTTCTCGCAGCTTCCAGGCTTGGTGGGAGAACGTGGATTGCTGCCGATCCAATCCTTTTTGGAAGCGTTGCGAGCTGAACGCGGGTTCGCGTCCGGGTGGATCGCGCCGACTTTGGCGTGGTTCGGTCCGCACGCGGGCGTCTTGCAATTCATGACGTTGCTCGGCATGCTCGCGGCGCTCCTGTCTTTCGGGGGGATCCTGATCGGGCCGTGCATGCTGCTCATGTGGACGCTGTATCTCTCGCTGGTCGTGGCGGGACAATCGTTCGCCGGTTCCGAAGGGGATTTGCTTCTTCTCGAAGCCGGGTTCTTGGCGATCTTCTTGGTGCCATTTGGGAGGTCTACAGGGTATCGATCAAGACTCGAAGCCTCAGAAACGGTGGTATGGCTCTATCGTTTTCTGCTTTTCCGCGTCACCCTGGCTTCCGGGCTCGTCAAACTTTTTTTGGGAAACGGCACGCGGCAAACGTTCTCGTTATTGTCTTTTTCTCTTGAGACGCAAGCGCTGCCGACGCCGTTCGCCTGGTTCATGCAGCAGGCGCCAGAAGCCGTGTTGAAGGTAGGGGCAGGCGCGACGTTGTTCTTTGGTTTGGCCGTGCCGTTCCTTTTCCTGCTCCCGCGTCGCGCACGCCGCGCCGGAGCTGTGTTTGCTTCGCTCTTCCACGGTTTTTGTCTGGTGGCAGGCGCCCCAGCGTTTTTTCATTGGTTGTCGATGGCGCTTTGTCTCTTGTTGCTCGATGATGCCGTGTTTGAGCGTTTTATTCCAGTTTTTCTAGGGAAAAGAAGCTCTGATCCCGCTTTGCGCAAACCGCGCCGCTCGCGCGCGCTTCCGGCACTGGCTGCCATGCTTGTCATGCTCGGCCTTACGCGCCTGCTCGCTCCGTTCGTGCGCATTCCCGTTCCGGCGCTTCTTTTGGCCGCTACTATCGCGCCGCTGCGCATCTCCAACGAGTATGGCTTTCTTCCATTCGCGCCGCTCAAGAGGCATGAAATCGTTTTTGAGGGATCCGAGGACGGCGTTGTTTGGAAGGAGTATGGGTTCGCGTTCAAGCCAGGGGACGCGAAACGCGCTCCTGGATGGAGCCTTCTTTCCGACCCCCGGCTCGATCGGCGCCTGTCGAATGCCGCGCGCGGAAAGCCGGAAGATCATCCATGGGTCACGCATATGATGATCCGTCTTTTGCAAGGATCAGAACCCGTGCTTAGGCTTCTTAAAACCAACCCGTTTCCGGGGACTCCACCGAAGTACGTGCGCGCGACGTTATACGCCTATCGTTTCACGACGTTCGAAGAGCGCGCGCGCGACGGCGCTTGGTGGCGGAGAGAAATGGAATCGCCCTATCTCCCCACCCTCTCGCTCGACGCCTCAACGGAGGGCGGTAAGAATTGACGCTGCTCGACGCGGGCAGCTGCCTTGTCAGCCGCTCGATGAGATAACTTTTCAGCCTATGTCGCATATCGTTTTGATGGGATCCGGAAAGCTCGGAAGCGCCTTTGCCCGCGTGCTTGTCAAAAAAGGCGTGCGTGTGGACTCTTGGGACGTGTTGCCGGGAAAGGTTCCGAAGCAAAAACCGCTGGAAAAAATCGTGCCTGGGGCGGATGCCGTCTTCTTGTGCCTGCCCTCGTGGTGTTTGCGCGATGCTGCGGCAACGCTTGCGCCGCTTCTATCGAAGAAGACGGCGATCGTTTCTGTTTCCAAGGGATTGGAAAAGGACACCTACTTGACGTCCGACGCGCTTTTGCATCAAGCCTTGCCGGAAGGCACGCCGTTCGTTTTTCTTGGAGGCCCTCTCTTGGCCGACGAGCTGTTGGCCGGGCAGCCGGGGGCGGGGGTCGCTGCTTCGGCTGATCCGGCAGCGCTCCATCGGATGGAAAAACTTTTTTCCGGATCCCGCCTTCGTATCGAAACGACAGACGATGTTTCCGGTACGGTGTGGTCCGCGGTGTTGAAAAACATTTATGCGATCGCTCTCGGCATGGCCGAGGGGCTTGGTTGGGGAGCGAACGCTAGGGGTTGGCTCGTGGCGGCCGCCGTCCAGGAAGCAGGGGATATTCTTGTGGATCTCGGAGGGCGCAGAGAAACGTTTCATGGTACCGCGGGGGTCGGCGATCTGGTCGCGACGGGATTCAGTCCCTATTCCAAAAACCGCACGCTCGGAGAAGCTTGGGCGAAGCGCGGGAACGCCCCGTTCGACAGCGAGGGAAAAATCTCCTTGGCGCCCCTCTTGGAAGTTCTCGGAACTCGCGCCAAGAAACGCCGTCTTCTCCTGGCGCTCAAAGCCACGCTGTTGCAAGGAAAACCGGTCAAGCCCGTTTTTGAGAAGCTGCTTTGAGGAATGGCTGGAAGCGCTCCCGGCTGGAAGAAGCTTTTTAACGCCTTCGTTCGCGGCTCCGTGAGGTTTCAGGGAGGGGCTTGCGCTGTTCGCCATGGCGAACGGTAAGGTGATGACATGCCCACCATTCAATTTTTTCAACCGGATGAAGGCCGGCGTTTCGACGGCCCACTTGATCTTAACGCTTCTCTCGTCCGGCATCCGGCCTCGACGTTCTTTTTGCGCGTCGGCTCGGACGTGCGGTTCGGCGGCGATGTTCGTCCTGACGATCTTTTGGTCGTTGATCGATCGGTTTCCGGTTTTCCAGAGGCGGTAGCCGTCGTCGTCCGGGAGGGAGAATTGCGTATCGAACGCTTGCGTCGTTCCGAGGGAGAAGAAGTCGAGTTGTGGGGTGTCGTTACGCACCTGATCCGGGCGTTGGCATGACGGGGCTCTACGGCTTGGTCGACTGCAACAACTTTTTCGTGTCCTGCGAGCGCGTGTTTGAACCGAAGCTCGAAGGCAAGCCCGTGGTCGTGCTGTCGTCGAATGACGGCTGCATTGTCGCGCGTTCAAACGAGGCCAAGGCGCTCGGTATTCCCATGGGAGCTCCGATGTTCGCGTGGCGCGAGGCATGTCGCCGCGGAAACGTCTTCGTGCTTTCAGGGAACCATGCGCTGTATTCCGACATGTCCAACCGTGTCATGAGTACCATCTCTGAATTTATCGAGAAGTACGAAGCGTATTCCATCGACGAGGCGTTTTTGCGCTTTGAACCAGGACAAGATGCAGAAGGAACATGCCGTGTTTTGCGTGAGGCGATCAAGAGGCGGGTCGGTATTCCCGTTTCGATCGGCCTTGACGCGACGCGCACGCTTGCCAAGGCCGCTTCGAAGATCGCCAAGCGTCATCCGGAACACCGCGGCGTTTTTTCTTTTTACGCCCATCCGAGAAAGGACGACCTGCTCGAGTCGATCGATGTCGGAGATCTTTGGGGGATCGGCCGCCAATTTTCCAAAAAGCTGCTGGGCGCGGGGGTGCGTTCGGCACGCGCGTTTCGTGACCTTTCCGATGGATGGCTTGAACGGCAGTTGGGATCGTCGGGGCTTCGCGTCGCAATGGAGCTGCGCGGCATGCCATGCGGAGAGTTTTCAGAACCGCGAGGCCATCGGAAAAGCATCGTGTGCTCGCGTTCGTGCGGACGGCCGATCTCTTCACGGGCGGAGTTGAGAGAGGCTGTGTCGATGCACGTAGCCTCGGCTGCGGAAACGTTGCGTGCCGAAGGATTGCGTGCCGGTTTTTTGACGGTGTTCGTCGGGGCGCGCAAGCAAGGATATGGCATGCCGTATCCTTCCGGCCGTTCGACCGCGCTCGACGCGCCGACCAACGATACCCCCGAGCTTCTTCGCGCGGCGCATGCGCTCTTGGATCTTTTGTATCAAGAGGGCCAGAGATACCAAAAAACCGGCGTGCGGCTCGCGGATTTTTCCGGCGAAGAGGCGCGCCAGCTTCGCGTGTTTGGCGAGGGAGAACCCGACCCGAAACGGCGAGCCGCGTGGAAGGCGCTCGATGCGATCAATGCGGAATGGGGGACAGGGACGGTGAAATTCGCGGCTGAAGGCGTTGCGCGGGGTTGGAAACCGAAATCGGAACGAAGAACGCCCCGGTATACTACGCGTTGGGACGAACTCAAGATCGTGCGGTAACAAGCGGTGGCAGTTGGAGAAAATCATTTTTTTTGGCACAATAGGAACATGCGATGCATGCAAAAGCAAACGTTCGCAAAACGCGCCTTATACGTATGCGCGTTCACGTTCTTGGGCGTTCTTTTGCAGTTTTTGGTCCACGTACTTCTTGAATTAGCGACGATCTCCCTGCTTCTACGCGATTTCGACCGCTATGGGATCAGTCTTTCTTGGGAACGCTGGCACGCCGTTCGTCGCGTGCTCAGCGCCCTCTTTTTGATCGTCGGTGCCGTCTTCGGATACCGCTGGGGCGTTTTTTGGTGGCGCGTCCTGTATATCGAGCATCGATATGAGAACTTAGGATGGTGGGCGAAATTACGTGCTGCGAACGCATAATCAACCGCAAACGTTTAATATGAAACACGCCGTTTTCGCCATAACGCTCGCTTCCGCCGCCCTTCTTCTTGCGGGTGCCGGTTGCGAAAAGGAAAAACAGGTTCGTTCGTTCCAGGAATGCGTCGCCGCCGGAAATCCGATCATGGACTCGTACCCGCGTCAGTGTCGCGCGAACGGGGAAATATTTGTCGGGATTGTACCAGAGGTTCC
>CAYMBC010000029.1:0-12046 GCA_964388605.1 uncultured Gammaproteobacteria bacterium | reverse complement strand
CGTGCGTAAAGAAGACGCCCGCTGAACGGACAAGTTGCGAGACAACGACGCGCTCAATGCCGTTGATGATGTACGTGCCGCGATCCGTCATGACCGGGAAGTCCCCGAGGAAGATTTCCTGCTCGCGCACGTCGCCCGAGCGCTTGTTGACGAGCTTTGTCTTCACGCGCAGCGACGCCTCGTACGTCAGGTTCTTTGCCATCGACGTCTTCTCGTCGAATTTCGGCTCGTCGAGATAGTAGTCCTGGAAATAGAGCTCAAGGTCGCGACCGATGAAGTCTTTGACCGGGGAAACTTCGTCGAACAGTTCGCGAAGTCCTTCCTTAAAGAGCCAGGAGTACGAGTCTTTCTGAACCTCGATCAGGTCGGGAAGTTGGAACACTTCCTTCAGCTTGGAAAACGAAGTACGCTCCCTCGTTTTCGGCACGGTACGCGTGATTTGCATACGCATCGGGTGGAGTGAAGGCCTTTCTGCAAGGACAGAAAAACCAGGGGTGAGTAAATACCCCACTCCGGGCCTCTCTCAGACAAATCAGCCAGAGGTCGGACAGTGGCGATCGCCACCGCAGTTTTTGCGTCATTTACCCAAAAAAACAACAACCCGCCCTACCGCAGGGAGAGTGCGTTTTACTGGTGGTAGACGGAGCGGAAAACCACGATATTGAATTCTGGACAAGACTAACATGCAAGATATCCCCTGTCAAGAAAAAAGAGGCGAACGTGTCAAGGGGATAGAAATATGTCTTATTTGCCAGTTTTAAAAAACACTTTTTAAGCTTAAAAATAGCAAAAATGACCAAATACTGACAGGAACTATTGACAAAATTTGGAGAGTGTGTTAGAGTGCCCGGTCAGCATGATCCTTCTCCCGAAAGACATGGTGGGTTCGCCCCGATGCCGGCTTCGGCCGTTCGACGGGGTACGGGCGTTTCCTTGCGTGCTTTTCCGGCTCCGGCTGGAAAAGCTCACGGGGCACGCTCGCGGAACGCAACGCTTCGGCGCACGCGAACCATAACCCCCCAGTTCCTTCGGCAGAAGGCCTGGCAATCACAAGGCTTGCACGCTTTCCCCTGTTGACTTGGAGGAGTGCTCTCCCAGAAGGCCTTCAAAAAGCCGGAAGGGACGAGTTCACATCGCAGGAAGTTTCCGGCTCCGGCTGGAACCCTCCTCCGAGCGAACTCGCAAGGCGCATCGCTTCGGCGACCCGCGCCACCAACGCCTCCAGATCAACCGTGGAAACGCAGGCCGGCTCAATGGTGAGTCCGGTCTGTTGCGTCTACGGGTGCCCTGCAAAGGGTCGTTACGTGTCACGTCCATTGGCCGTGGGCTAAACACCCACACAACAGCTGGCTACCAGCGCCGGCGTAAGGAGGGAGTCATGACGACTCCAGGCAAGATCGCTCGTTTCATCGGCCCCGACGTCGAGCTCGGCCTGTTCGCAGACCGCAGCTACCCCACCATCAAGGTCAGCTTCACCGACGCAGAGCGTCGTGCGCTGCGCCAGGTGGGCATCAACTGGTACTTCTTCGAACTCCCCACCAGCAAGACCCGGGAGTTCCTCGAGAACCCGGATGGTGTCACGAACTGGACCAACATCCACAAGTGGCAGCACACGGACGGCAACGAGAAGCCCCGCATGATGGAGACCAAGGTCCTCATCGTCCTGTACACGGAGGCGAGCGGCGAGTTCGTCTTCCACCTGAAGGCGGAGGTCCTGCGGTACCGTCGCAAGGACGGCAGCCCGTACGTCGTGAACATCCCGCGGCGTTGCCCCTCCATCAAGGAGGCGTGTGACGAGCCGGTGAAGCAGGACGTCGCCATCGACGCCTACAACCTCGCCGGGAAGGCGACGCAGCACGACTATCCCATGGTCGTGGGTGGCGTGAAGCAGCTGCTCGCAATGTTCGACGAGCTGCTCGAGGTCGAGACCGTCGTCTACCAGGACGACGAGAAAACCGAAGAGCGGACGGCGAAGGTCGTGCGCGTGCCGCGCGACCCCGGGGAGATGAAGCTCTTCATCGAGATCAGCGAGGCGCTGTTCGCAACGCTGCCAATGATCGACGTGATCGATGGACGCGTTCCGCGCATCGAGCACCTGAAGAGCATCTTGGGAGGTGTCCTCGAGTTCCACAGGGAGCTCGAGGATATGACCAGGGCGGCCAAGGAGCGCGAGACTCAGGCGGCGAAGGCTGCCCGCGACGAGGCCAAGCGCCTGCGCAAGCTCGAGGCCCGTACCAACGACCCGTCGGGCAACGAGGCGCAAGTCTCCGAGACCGTGCAGGACACGGCCCAGGTCGAGGCTGGCAAGACCGCCACCACCGACGCGGAGATGGCGGTAACGCCGCAGGAACCGCCGCCGCGCGCGAAAAAGTTGCGCGCGCTCGCGCCGGTGCCGAAGCAGCCTCCCGAGGCCGCCAAGCTGTCGAAGGCGGCACGAGGTGACAACACCACGCCGCATAACCCCATCGCGCAGCTCGCCAAGCTCGCCGTCGTCCCCAGGACCAAGGTCACCGAGCCCGTCGAGACCCAGACGGAGGTTCCCGTAGGCGCCGTCACCACCGAGAGCTGAGGCTCTCGGACTCAGTCGGAAAAGACCGCCGTCCACTTCTCAAGAGGACGGCGTTTGTGCGTTTGGCGGGTTTTTTTGTTTCACGGCAACCTGCTACAATAGCCGGGTAAATACCTCCTGCATGTCACAGAAATCACGGAAGAACGGCAAGAAAGAGAAGTCCGAAGAAAAGGAACTGCGCATAGATGCGCTTGAACTCAGCGACGACACGAAACGAGGCCTCGTCACGATCGTTCTTTTGATCGTGGCCGTCCTTTTTACGCTTTCAGCCTTCGGCCTAGCGGGCGTGATCGGCGGGTATCTGAACGGATTCAATCACAAATTGCTCGGAAAGCTTTATTTCCTGCTTCCGATTTTTCTTCTGTTTGTCGCCACCGGACGCCTGCGCAGCACGTGGAAAACATTTGATGCGGCTGGAAAGCTCGGTGCCGGGCTTTTTATTTTGATGCTCGGCTCCTTCATCCACCTCATGATGGCCAGGCCGGACAGCATCGTTTTCGGAAAAAATCTCGAAGCAGGAGGCGGCTACCTCGGCATGCTGGTCAGCTATCTGCTGGAACAAGGACTCGGGTTCTGGGGGGCGACGATCGTGCTTGCCGGTGGCGTGCTTGCGGCCCTGCTTCTTGTCTTCAAGACGTCGTTGGAACGCTTGGTCTTCCCTCACCAGGCTATTCTTTCCTTTTTGAAAAAGAAGCCGGAAGATGCCGGCGGTACCATTGGGGCTAGCGCTCCCGTTTCGCAGGAACAGAAACCGGTGTTTGAGGCGAAGGTGATGAACACAGAGGAGGATGAAGACGACGAGCCTCTGCCGACACCTCTCATGGCGGAAGAGCCCGTCGAGACCGGACTCAAGAAAAAAGTTTGGCGCAAAGTCACGCTGCCGCTTGATTTGCTGACCAACAAATCAACGAAACCCACCTCGGGAGATATCGGACGAAACCAGCACATCATCCAGAAAACGCTGGAAAACTTCGGCGTTCCGGCGGAAATGGGGGAAGTCTCCGTAGGACCGACCGTGACGCAATTTACGCTGAAGCCGCATGACGGCATCAAGCTGAACCGTATCACGGCGCTCAATAACGACCTGGCGCTGGCGCTGGCGGCGCATCCGATCCGCATTGAAGCGCCGATTCCGGGCAAGTCGCTTGTCGGCATCGAAGTCCCGAACCAAGCCGTGGCGATCGTTACTCTTCGCGAAGTCCTGGAGTCGGAAGAGTTCCGTTCCTCGCGCGCCTCCTTACGCGTAGCGCTCGGCAAAGACGTCGCCGGAAAGCCGTGGCTTGCCGACCTCGCCAAGATGCCGCACATGCTTGTCGCCGGTTCGACCGGTTCCGGCAAAACCGTCTGCTTGAACTCGATCATCGTCTCGCTTCTCTATAGCCATGGACCGGACGAGCTCCGCTTCATCATGGTCGACCCGAAACGCGTCGAACTCACGGCTTACAACAATATTCCGCACTTGCTCGTTCCTGCGATCACGGAGGTTCCAAAGGCGCTGAACGCGCTCAAATGGACGATCGGCGAGATGGACCGCCGCTTCACGCAGCTCGCGCGTTACGGAAAGCGCGATATCGGCTCTTATAATGAGGCGTCCGACGAAAAGATGCCGTACCTCGTGGTCGTGATCGATGAACTCGCCGACCTCATGGCTTCGAGCGCGGGGAAGGACATCGAAACCTGCATCATCCGCCTCGCGCAAATGGCGCGTGCTGTCGGCATCCACCTGATTCTCGCCACGCAACGGCCGTCGGTCGACGTCATTACCGGGCTTATCAAGGCAAACTTCAACGCCCGCATCGCGTTCGCCGTCGCCTCGGGAACGGATTCGCGAACGATTCTTGACTCGCTCGGGGCGGAAAAGCTTGTCGGTCGCGGCGACATGTTGTTTACCTCCGCTGAGCTTTCCAAGCCGAAGCGCCTGCAAGGAACGTACATTTCGGATACGGAAATCAAAAAAGTCACCGACTTCATCAAGAGCAATTTTGACGCCCCAGAATACCAGAACGAAATTGTCGACCGGCTTGGCAGCACGTCAAACGGCGTCACGTTCAACGATGACGGCGGAGGCGATGAGCCGTTGCTCCAAGAAGCGCAAGAGATCGTGGTGCGCGCCGGCAAAGCTTCGGCGTCGTTCCTCCAGCGCCGCATGAAAATTGGCTACGCGCGAGCGGCACGCATCCTCGACTTGCTTGAAGAGAAGGGCGTGATCGGGCCCGGAGACGGCGCCAAGCCGCGCGACATCCTGGCGCCCAGGCCCGCAGGCGCCGAAGCGGAAAGCGACGAGGAGCAGCCCGATGGCGAAAATCCGGACGAGGGTGTAGTGTAGCGGATCTATGGCTGCCTTTCAGGAAAAAAAGCTCGACGATCGCACGATCGGCGAAGTCCTTCGCGATGCCCGCCAAGAACGCGGCGAAACGATCGACGCCGTCGAACGGGCGACTTCCGTGAGCAAAAAATACATTTCTGCGCTCGAATGCAACGAGCTTGAGAAGCTTCCGGAGGCCGTCTACGCAAGGAAGTTCGTCAAAGCCCTCGCCGGTTATTACGGACTCGAACCCGACGCGTCCGCGGAAATCCTCCTGCGCGAGATGGCAGCGGGAGCGGGCGCGCTGACGAACAAGCATCCGGTCAATTTTGTTGCCGGACGATCGCTCGTTTCCTATCCGTTGCTTTTCAAATCTTCCGTCATCGGAGTCATCTTTGCCGGGATTCTCGGATACTTTACCTATTCCGTACGCAGCATCCTGAAACCGCCAAAAATCACGCTCTATTCCCCGCGCGACGCACAGGTCTTTCCCTCAGGACGGGTCGTAATTGAAGGCAGCACGGAGCGCGAAGTCGACTTGGCTGTGAACGGGGAGCTGATCCCGATCGAAGCAGACGGATCTTTTAAGGATGTCCTGAATCTACCGACAGGCGTTTCAACCTTGCGTCTCGTTGCCAGAAAGAAGCATTCTCGGGAAAGCGAGCTGTTCGTCAAAGTCGTCATCGAAGAACCTCTTCCGAGCACTGGCGCGAGCAGCACGCAGGCCCTTCCGTAAAGATATCCCCAGGCGGGCACTTGCCGTGTTCGCCTTTTGTTCATCTACACTGTTGACAGCGCGATTCTGGATATGAAAGGACGCAACGCGTAAGATGTCTAAGCATTCATTTCTAAAGCGCACGTATGGCGAAGGCAGTTGTTGATGAACGATTCAAAGCGACAGAAGAAGCGATCAGCCAAATCCGCAGTAAGTTTGGAGACGGATCGATCATGCGGCTCGGAGAAGCGAAAAAGATGCAGGTCGACGCGATTCCAACCGGATGCCTTTCTCTTGATCTTGCTCTGGGCATCGGAGGCGTGCCGCGTGGCCGCGTTGTCGAGATTTATGGCCCGGAATCTTCCGGTAAAACGACACTGGCGCAGCACGTGATCGCGGAAGTTCAGAAAATGGGCGGTCTCGCCGCGTTCGTCGACGCCGAACACGCGCTTGATCCGGCCTATGCCGAGAAGATCGGCGTGAAGATCAACGATCTGCTGATCTCCCAGCCGGACACCGGCGAACAAGCGCTCGACATCGTCGAAACGCTCGTACGCTCCGGCGCCGTCGACGTGATCGTCGTCGACTCGGTCGCCGCGCTTGTTCCAAAAGCCGAAATTGAAGGCGAGATGGGCGACTCACACATGGGTCTTCAAGCCCGCCTCATGTCGCAAGCGCTCCGCAAGCTGACCGGCATCGTCTCCAAAACGAAAACCTGCGTCATCTTCATCAACCAAATTCGCATGAAGATCGGCGTCGTCTTCGGCAACCCGGAAACGACGACGGGCGGCACGGCTCTCAAGTTTTACGCTTCGATGCGCGTCGAGGTGCGTCGATCGGCCCAGCTGAAGAAGGAGGAGAAGGTTATCGGAAACCAAGTAAACGTGAAAGTCGTGAAGAACAAAGTCGCTCCCCCGTTCCGCACGACACAGTTCGAAATCATGTACAACGAGGGCATTTCGCTCTCTGGAGACACCCTCGACACGGGCGTGCTTCACGGCATCATCCAGAAGAACGGCAACTCGTACTCATTCAACGGCGAGAAGCTCGGCGTCGGACGCGAGACAGCCAAGGCGTTCTTAAAAGAAAACCCCAAGATGATGAAGGCCGTTCGCGAACTGGTCATGAAACAGGTGAGCGCCGACAATGCAGCAGATAGCGCGGAAGAAGCGGAACATCGAGCAAAAATGGAAGAGGCCGCGGCGGCTTAAGAAAATCCCCTCGAAGCGATTCGAGGGGATTTTCTTATTTTTTCTTCTTCGCGCGCGGTTGATGCCGATGCTTGATCGCGCCGCATTTGCATCCATGCGGAGCAATATAGTGCTCGAAATAGTCTTTGCCGTAATCGACCGTGAGTTCCTCGCCGGCGCGGATCATCCTCCGCGCATAATAAAATACCCGACCGCTCTTCCTGATGCTGTAGTCGCAATTCGGCTTGCAGGAATGATTGACGTAGCGTGCAAGATTCTTACGAGAGGATCCGTCAATATTCACGTTCTTTTTGACTTCAAAGATGTAGCGGTTCGAGAGCGTGTCCGCTTTTTCGTCATTCACGCGCTTGCCGCTGTACTCGACGATCGTCTGGCCTTTCTTGATATCCTCCGCACAAACGAGACCGAGGCCGCTGAGGCCTCGCTTCCTTCTGAGCGTTTTGGAAGGAATCGGTTCGTATTTTTTCATGCCCATACCGCGAGAATCGCGCCCATGAGCATGAAACCGACGAGTTGATACGAGGCGTTGATGAGAGCCGTCATCTTCTTTTTACCTTCAAAAAGAACGTACTGGAAGATCAAGGTCGCTTGAAAGCCGAGCCAGATCCAAAAACCCGTTTGAGCCCCTTCCAGCGCGGTCACCGAAGCAGTGAAATCGATGAAATGCGCGAGAATATATGCCGTGAGGAGCGATGCAGGCATAACCATCATCATGGCTTTCTGCCCCTCCTTTTTCATTTTATCATCAATCGGGACGTTCGGATCTTTGCCTATGGATTTCATCCAAGCCTTGCCGAAAAAGGGCCCGTACCAAAGCGATCCAAGGATCATGTGGGCGAAGGCGGCCGCAAGCATGGCCCAAAGATTAATGTTCACGTCGTAAAGCATACTCTTATAGAAGAAAACTGCCTTCATAGTAGGCAGTTTTCCCTTTCTTGTCTATTGATTGGCGCGTTCGACGTACTCGCCAGTATCGGTATTGATCGAGAGCAAATCCCCCTCCTTAATGAAAATAGGCGCTTTGATTTTATATCCGGTTTCGAGCGTGACCTCTTTGCTGATGTTTCCCGAAGAATCTCCGCGCACCGCATCAAAAGCCTCGGTGACTTTAAGCACCATCTTTTTCGGTAAAACGACGTTCAAACAAGAACCTTCGTAAAAGAAACCTTGAATTTCCTGGCCTTCTTTCAGATAATTCGTTTTTTCCGCGAGGACCTCTTTGGGAATGAAGATTTCTTCAAAAGAGGATTGATCCATGAAGAACCAGTTTTTTCCGTCGTTATAGGTGTACTGGAGATTGCGGCGCTCAAGATCGACAAACTCGACCGTTTCGGCAGCCTTATACGTATTTTCAAAGACTTTGCCGGTACGGGCATTCTTGAGGCGCGTACGGACAAAGGAACCGCCTTTGCCAGGATTCACGTGCTGGAACTCGACGACGATATGAGGCTCGTCCTTGAACATGACGACCGTTTCTTTGTTGATTTCGTTTACGGATGGCATATCGATAGTTTACTTCCCGGAAAGTGTAGCCGCCTCGTGGATTCTTGACAAGGCCGTGGCATGGATCACTCGGACTCGTTTCCAAACATCGAATCGGCCGGGAAGGCCACCACGTTTCTGATATCCTCCTCGCCTAAAAGCAGCATCACGAGCCGGTCGACGCCGAGCGCGATCCCTCCCGCATCAGGCATGCCCTCTTCGAGCGCTGCGAGGAAATCTTCATCGAGACCGTGATCAAATCGGCCGAGCGAAAGGCGCAAGGCACGTTCTTCCTGAAGACGCAGGCGTTGCTCCGCTGCGTCCGTCAGCTCCGTGAAGGCATTCGCGATTTCAAGGCCGCCGATGTAGAGCTCAAAACGCTCGGCATAGCGCCGATCGCGCCCTGACACCTTTGAAAGAGCCGCCATCGAAACAGGGTACTCGTACAGAAAGGTCGGACAATCCATCCCGAGATGCGGCTCGACCGCGTTTAAGAAGACCGTGTAAAATGCATCGTCCCAGGAAACCTTCTCCTCCAGGTCATGACCGAGTTTTTTTGCAGCTTGACGCAGGATCTCTTTGTCTTCGAGCGCGCGATCAAGATCGATGTCCGCATAGGCGCGCAAAGCATCTCGCACCGACAGGCGCAACCACTCCTGACCGAGATCAATCGCATTTCCGCGCCAACAGATATCCGTTTTCCCGAGCACGTTGCGCGCGACATCTTTCACGAGATCTTCCGTATCCCTCATGATGTCCGCGTAGTCTGCCTTCGTTCGATACCATTCGATCATCGTGAATTCGGGATTATGCCGGCCTTTGAACGCTTCGCCGTTGCGAAAGCATTTTACGATCTGATAGATATTCCCGAATCCTGCCGCGAGCAATTTCTTCATCGCATATTCCGGGGACGTGATCAGCGCGGCTGGGTACGAATTTCCTCGCGGATCGACAACGGCCGTTCGAAACGGATCGAGATGCGACTCCATCCCCGGCTTGGAAACGACGATCGGGGTTTCAACTTCGAGAAATCCCCGGACATCAAAAAACGAACGGATCGAAGCAAGGGCTCGCGCCCGTTTTCCAAGGTTTTCCTTGATCTTTTGAGAATATTTCAACTGCTTCCAACGAGACTCCATGTACTGCGGGAATAGTTTCTAAAAAGATCCCTCTCCGCCGGAAAGGGATCCTTTGACGCGCGCGACGCGCGACGACTCATTACTTGATGACGAACGGCATCAGGGCGAGCAGGCGGGCCTTCTTGATGGCATTGGCCAGCTTGCGCTGGTGCCAGCCGCAAACGCCGGAACGGCGGCGCGGGACGATTTTGGCGTACGAGGAGGTGAAGCGGCGAAGCATCTGCGTGTCCTTGTAATCGATGACGTCGATTTGGTTCACGCAGAAGAAGCAGTGCCGTTCCTGTCCCAAGGGAGTTTTCTTCTGAGGAGGCATAGGTTAGAAAGGAATGTCTTCAACTTTGATTTCCTCTTCGGCGGGAGCGGCGGTTGCGGCAAATTCGGCGACGGGCGACGCGGCACGCGGAGTCGGCGACCATGCGGCTCCGGCGCTGCCGGTGCCTTGCGGCGCCTTATCCAACATGATCATGTTTTCCGCGACGATTTCCGTGCGGTTCTTTTTGACGCCGTCCGTTCCCTGCCATTCGCGCGTTTGCAGACGGCCTTCCACGAAGACCTTGCGGCCTTTGCCGAGATATTGCTTGCAGATATCCGCGAGCTTTCCCCAGGCGACGATATTGTGGAATTCCACGCGCTCCTGCTTCTGCCCCGAGGCGTCCTTCCAGGAGCTGGAAGTCGCGACTCCGAACGTCGCGACGTTCTGCCCGTTCGGGGTGGTTCGAATTTCAGGATCTCGCGTGAGATTGCCGATCAGCTGTGCGCGGTTGAGGTTCATACGATTTTACCCTCGAGGATCTTGTCGATATTTTTCTCGACTTCATCCATATCGACTTCGACTTTTTTGTCGGAGGCCTTGGGGGCGGAGGCTGCCTGGCGAGCGCGAGCATCGCGGTCGGCGGACTCGCCGCGGCGCGGAGCTTCGCGATCGATCTCCTCCATGGCGCTCAGCTTGAACACCGGCTTGGCCTTGGGATCTTTGATCATCAGGCTGTGGCGCAGGACGTCGGTATGCAGGCGCAGAAGCTCGTTAAGCGCCGCGACCTTGGACGCTTCGAGATCCATGTCAACCAAGATGTAGTAACCGTAGCGCGCGTTCTCGACCGGATAGGTCAATTTGATCTTACCGACCATCTCGTTCCTGGAGATGGTGACGCCCAGTCCAGTCAACGCTTTCGTGATGGCGTCGATGACCGGCTGGAGCTCCGTCTCGGCGTAGGTCGCCGGAATGATGTAGAGAAGTTCGTAGCGGGACATAATTTAATAGAATTTCCCGGAACATGGGCTGGTTCCGATGAAAAGGCTTGTATTATCGGGGCTTTCGCCCAGTTGTAAGCAACGGGACGATATCACAAGACCAAAAAAGACGCAAGACCTCATCTTTAAAAGCTGTTTTCCGACTTGTTTATCTTCGTTTGAGGTCGAGGCTGTTTACGAACCACGATGCGTCGTGTGGCTGCCCGATTGACGCGGAAGCTGCTATCATCTAGAGTAAGACGTCATATGAAGTACGCTTTCGTCCTTGGACGCGAACCGGGCCTCTCGACCGCGGAACTCATCGCCACCCTCAAAGCGGCCGATGTCGGTTTTGATCCGAAAAAGGCGACGTATTCCTCGGCGCTCATGATCGCGGAAACCGAGAAACCCTTGAACGCGGTATTTTTTCACGCGCTCGGCGGCTCGATCAAAATGGCTGAAGTGCTCGGGGTCAGCGAAAAAAACCTTGAAGACGACCTCTTCAACGTACTTTCAAGCATGGGGAGCGCGACCTCGCTCGACTTCGGCATCAGTCTCTATTCGACCGACGCCGCAGCTGGAAGAAATTTTCGATCGCTTGAATTCGGCCTCAAGGCGCTTTCCCTGACGCTCAAAAAGCGCTTAAAAGAAGGCGGACGCTCGATCCGCGTCGTTCTGAATGACGAGCCGGCGCTCAGCTCCGTCCAGGTCGACAAGAACCGCCTCATCGAAAAAGGCGCCGAAATCCTTGTTTTGATCGGCCAGGGCGCCGTCCGAATCGCCCGAACGATCGCCGTGCAGGCGTTTGAGGATTTTTCCGAGCGCGATTTCGGCCGCCCAGCCGCCGATGCCAAGAGCGGCATGTTGCCTCCGAAACTCGCGCGCATGATGGTGAACATCGCCAGCGCGTCAAAAGACGAAGCCTTGCACGACGCCTTCTGCGGATCCGGAACGATCCTGACCGAAGCCGCGACGCTCGGTTTCAAAAAGCTCAGCGGCTCGGACATCAGCGAACGCGCCGTTGCCGACACCATCAAGAACCTTGAATGGATCTTGAATCGGCGCGGCTTGCGCGCGGAAACAAGTGTCTTCCATTCCGACGTAAAGCATCTCCCGGAAAAACTTCCAAAAGGTTCGGTTGGGGCTATCGTTTCCGAACCGTACCTCGGGCCGCCGCTCCGCGGAGGTGAATCCGATCAAAAAATCCATTTCGAATACCTTGAGCTGATGGGCTTGTACCGCCGCGCCTTCGATGCGTTTTCCAAAGTGCTCAAGCCGGGCGGAAAAGTCGTTTTTGTCTTTCCCGTCTTCGGCAACAAGCACGCGAACCTCCTGCGCGACCTCGAAGATTACGGTTTCCGTGCGGAGGGGCTTTTGCCGGCGGACGCCGTCATG
>CAYMBC010000028.1:0-12101 GCA_964388605.1 uncultured Gammaproteobacteria bacterium | reverse complement strand
CTGCTGCGAACCCGAGATTCTTTTCGTTTTTGATCAGTGTGCTCGGAATGCCGGAACGGTTTTTAAAACCGGCAACGACCCGCTCGATATGATCATCCGATGCGTTGTCAACGATAAAAATTTCTAAGGCGACCTGCTCCTTATTGGCCTCGATCGAACCCAATAAGTCAGCAATAAGATCGGCGACTTTCCAATTCACGATGATAATGGAGAGATCCGGAGCACGGCTCATGCAAGGCGATGTTTTTTGCGAATAATGTCTGCGGCCGCCTCATACTCGGCAACGCGCCTGGGCTTCCAGCCCAGTCGTTTCCACGGAATACGATAAGCCAGCTTCGGCAACCAATTCGAGATCCCGCCACGAACCAAAGACACGCGAGCGCGCATGAGAAGCTCCGGAACCCACACGCCCACGTCCCCGCGCTCAAGCATCGTAAGCCAAAGATCCCAATCTTGGAAACGCTTGAGCGTTTCGTCAAATCCTGGAAATTTTTCACGACGGATCAATGAGCCGGTATGGATATAATTGTGCTTCCTGAGCCGATCCGCGTCAAAAGCGCCGAGGGGGAATTTCTTCCAACCGAACCTGAACGAAGCGTAAGCATAGGCTGCGCCCGGGTGATCCTTAAGAGCTCGAAAAAGCCGTTCAAGAGCGTCGCGGCGAAGGCATGCGTCTGCGTCGCAAAACATGACAAATGCTCCTGTCGATTCGCGAAACCCTCGATTTCTCGCAACCGGACCGCCTCCGTTCTTTTGTCGGATCAGCTTGATTCTGCTGAGATACGGAGCGAGGGAAGCGTCCAGCTCGTCCGTCGATCCGTCGTCAACCACGAGAACCTCGCTGGGAGCGAGCGATTGCGCAAAAAGGCTTTCCAAGCACATCGCAATCGTTTTTGCGTGGTTATAGCAAGGGATGATAACCGAAATATTCTTCATGACAGTTTGCCGTTCAAGATTTCAGCACGATCTCCCCATTGAAATTCCCTGAGAACCCGCTCGCGCCCGGCGAGTCCAAGACGCCTGGCGAACTCGGGATCGTTCAGGACTCGGATCAGCTTGTCTGAAAAATCCTGTTCCGACAACGGATCGGCCAAGAGCCCGGTAACGCCGTGCTGAACAGCTTCCGGTACGCCGCCGGTACGCGTGGAAACGACCGGCTTTCCGAAAAACGCCGCTTCAAGAAAGACGACCCCGAAGCCCTCCACATCATTCTTTGATTCTCGGATCGGAAGCGCGAAAACATCGCAAGCCCAATACTGCGCTGCCAAAGCCGCCTGGTCGGGCGCAATAACGAATTTCACGTGGGGCGCCATCCCGATCTTTTCCGCTTGACTGCGCAGCTCCCGTTCGTCTTTCCCGAAGCCGGCAAGCAGCAACACGACGTCGCCGCACGCCTCGCGAAGCTTCGGTAGCATGCGGATCAATCTGTCAAAACCCTTGCGCGGAACGAATCTTCCGGCTGCTAAAATCGTTTTTTGCGGTTTTCGAGTTTTCGGTTTCGACACATAGGCATTCCATGACGGATCGATGGCGGGGGTAACGATTACAGCATCTTCCGGTCTGTAGCCGAACTCTTCAAGCTCCTTGGAGGTCGATCGGCTGTTGGCAAAGACGGCTTTCGCTTTCCGAAGAACGCGCGCAGCCAGCGTCTTTTTTCGAAGCGCAAGACGCAGGTCGAGGCCGTGAACGATCACCGCGTAGGGCTTGCCAAGAAGGAGGGCGGATGTTCCGAGCGGCAAAAGGTGCGATACGACAACGACGTCGGATTTTCGCGCGGCAAGAAATATTTTTGGAAGATCAAAAACCCAAGAATACGGCACTGTTGGCTGGCGAAGTTTCAAAATTTCAGCGTTTTCGAGCGCGCCAAACAATCCCCCGAGATAGCTGGCGATGCCGCCAAGGTCTGGCGGATACTCATACGTGACAAGAAGAACTTTCATATGGAGCGCCTTGAGACGCGAGCGAATATGTCACGAACATCCGTGACGTCCAGCGTGCGGAACAGGAGCGAACAGGCGGCATAGGACAAGGCTCCGAGGCCGATTATCACCGGGAGCGGAGCGAGGTTCTTGATCAGCATGACAAATACTCCCATAGTACCCGCCGCGGCCGCGATACGCGCAGCTCGCCATAAGAACTGGCCGGCAGGCCAACGAAGGAATCTTCCAACTGCCCAAAGACCGCCGGCGAACAGTGCCGCGTGACTGACCAGCGAAGCGACTGCCACGCCGATGACGCCGTACGACGGGATCAAGACAAGATTGATGGCCACTGAAATGCAGGTCGCCGCGCCCATAAGCTTCGTTTGAACCATTTGCCGGTCAGAACCGTTCAACAGTGAACCGATTGGGAAATCAAGAAAGACAAAAATGAGCGTAAAGACCAAAATTTGAAGCGGGGCGGCAGAGGAAGCGTATTTTCCGCCATAAACCATGCTGATGATCTCCGGACCAAGAGCGACGATGCCGGCCACAAGCGGAGCCACGAGAAGGGCAAGCGACCAAAGCGCCTTGTAAAGCAAGTCGCCAAGCTGCTCCTTGTCTCGCGTATACGCGCGGCTCATGGCTGGATAGAGCGCGGCCGTGAAGGCCATCGGGATGAACTGGAAAGCAAACGTCAGCTTGTAAGGAACCCCATAGAGACCGGCAGCCTTCTCCCCCGCGAATTTCGTCAGCAGCACGACGTCCGCATTGGTGTAGATTTTAACGAAAACTCCAGCCAGCGCGAATGGAAGAGCTGACCGCACGATCGTGCCCGCCAGAGCACGATTCCATGCAAAGCGCGGTCGAAGGCCAAGCTTTTTTTTGACGATACGCCAAGAGTTAAGCGCGTTCCAGGCGCTTCCGGCAACAAGCGCCAAAACCAGCATCTGCAACGGTATTCCTGTTTTGAGAACGCAAACACCGAGAACAAGCGTTATTGTTTGTCCGATGACGAGGCCGATACCTTCGTATGAAAGCCTGTGGTGGCCTCGTAACACGCCATAGAACAAAAGCGAGATCCCGTCTAATGCCAGAACAAGGGTTCCTAAAGCGATCATGACAAGCGCCATACCTCTCGTGCCCGTGGCCCACGCGACCGCAAGCGACAACGACATCGCTATCGCGATGAGCGGGGCTTTGAGCGTCAAAATCTGGTTCATGAACGCTTCTGCGCTGGCGTGGTCTCGAGCCGACTCGCGAATCAAGACGGATGTAAGACCGAGATCGGTGATGACAGAAAACATGAGCGTCCACGAAAGCGCAAAAAAATACGTGCCCGTGCTCTCCACATCGGTCCAGCGCGCGATCAACGCGAAGTACAGAAAAGCCAGAACCTTCTGAAAAACAGAGGCAGCAAGCAAAACTGCAGTATTTCTGGCAACGGACATAACAAGCGTATTCTGCCGCACTAGACGGCAAAAAACAAGCGATCTTGCTTGCTTCCGAAGCGGGCGAACATGAAAAGCCGCCTCAACGAAAACCGCCACCGCTTAAAACGGTGGCGGTCAAAGCGTCCGTATTACTGGCCAGGGCCGATCGGAAACGCGCAGTACGAAGAGCCCCAAGCATTCGCTGCGGACACCATCCCAATAACGCTCGGACCTTGCCCCTCGCACAGCAATCCTCGAGCCGATCCCGAAACTTGGTTTCCGAAAAGAGACACTTGCCCGAAACCGTAGGTTGATCCTTTCAGGCGAACGCCCGCATAAGACGTACCGGAAACGCGGTTTCCCGAAATACTGATAGCGTCCGCTGCTCGAGGTGAAGACAGGATTTCAATGCCAACCGAATTCGGCCCACCGTTCCCGCTGATTGAATTTTCCGATACCGTCACGTTCGTCCCACCCTGAACGTAAATTGACGACCCGTCCGTCTCGTTTTTGATAATGTTGCCGGCCACGGTGATATCGGAAGCCATTCCTCCTGACTGAGGAAGAATGCGAATGATAGGACCAGGAGCTCCTTTTCGAGTAATGACATTCCCGGAAATCACCGCCCGCTTGACTTCGTTTCCTATCGCGATCGTGCCTCCTGTCCCCTTGTGCGTGGCATCAAACACGTTTCCGTCGACCACAAGATCCGTAGCCCGATAAATGCCGAGACCGCGGCCGTTGAAGATATTGCCTTGCACGACGGCGCGCGCCTGTGAAGAAATTGCGACTGCCAAATCACCTTGAGCATCCGAAGAGTCGTCGAAGGTGTTTCCGATCATCACGAGGGAATGATCCCATTCTCCGCCAGTCGCCTCGCCGTCGACCTGCTGGTCGATGCCGGGAGCGGCGAAGTGATTGCCTATGAGCGTCAACCCGTCCACATTCCTTTGAAGCGCGATGCTGGACCGGGCGCAGCTAGAGAACGTATTCCCAATGATTTTTGTCCTGAGAACGGGCGTGCTCGCAAATCCCCCCAGAAGGCGTATACAATCACCCTTTCTCTCCCCGAGAGCCGCAGCGGGACGAGGATGAATAAACCTGACCTTCTCGATAGTCACGTCAGCCACCGGCATGGAACATGTTCCGTTGGTGGATGAGCAGACCCCGGTTCCTACCCCGATTGCGTGGGTCTGCTCGTCAGTATTGGTCATGCCGGAGGTATCAATGGCCAGATCGGAGATCTGGATATTGCAGGCTCCCGGATCCAGCGCGATGACATACGCAGCACCGTTCCCCTGATCTCCCGACATCTCGATCGTGGTGGAATTCTCGCCAGCGCCTCGAAGGCTGACATTGCACCTGTGCAACGAGATTCCCGCAAGACGGTTGTAAGACCCTGCGGGAGCGCGCGTGACGCGAAAGCGCCCGGAAGGCACGCACAAAGTCCCTCCGGAAGCAGGAATCGCCGCCAGTGCCGCTTCAAAAGCGGGCCGGGAATCGAAACCGGGAGATTCATCGACCGTCAAGGCTCCGTAATCTCTGGGATCGTAACACGAGGGCAGATTAGCCGCCGACCCGACCGGAACAGATCTCGAAAGAAAAGCGGATAATGAAAGGATACCCAGCACGGACGCAAAGACAGCGTATCTTCTGGCGTTCATAAGAAGCATAAAAAATAACATGACGCTCGCTCCTCGCCCACCCTGCCGCGAACTACATATATCGGAGGGTTACCCGCATGATTCTTAGTCGTACCATGCCCGTTTTTTCTCACCCCGCATCAGCCCATCGATTTCCTTGGTTTTCAAAGTAACACTGTTATTTTACAGAAGAACAGCAGGCCTCGCATAGTTGTGGATAGTTTTTTATTAAGGAAACACAAAACCGCCCATTCGAGGCGGTTTTGCATGATCGTTTAGCGTTTGGCCCACTGCGGGGATTTGCGAGCTTTCTTGAGGCCGTACTTCTTGCGTTCCTTTTCGCGCGGATCGCGAGTGAGCACACCGAGGGGTTTCAAGGTGGCTCGGAAGTCTGGGTTGTGGACCAAGAGGGCGCGGGCGATGCCAAGCTTGACGGCATCAGCCTGGCCGCGGATACCTCCGCCATGAGCGGAGACGACCACGTCCGTATTCGCGTCCATACCAACAGCCTTGAGAGGCGCCAGAACTCCGTCTTGCAAATCTTCAACCGGAAAGTATTCTTTCATCGGCTTGGAGTTGACGATGATATTTCCTTTGCCGGAAAGATAGACGCGCACCATGGCCGTACCGCTCTTACGGCGACCCAAAGCGTACACGTATTTTCCCGAAGCCTCGTGATTCGTGTGATGCCTCTTCGACGCGTCAGCCTTGGCCGATTTCTTTGCAGCAGTTTTTTTTGCCGCGGTTTCTTTCTTCGTCGTCATAGCGCTTATTTGGTGATCGTGAGGCGCTTAATACGGCGAGCGCGCAGGGTGTTTTTCGGGAGCATGCGATCGACGGCGTAGCGAAGGATTTTTCCCGGATCCTTGACCATCAAGGTCTTGGCCGAACGGGTCTTCATGCCGCCTGGATATTGCGAATAGTGGTAATACAGCTTCGATTCCGTCTTGTTCCCGGTCAATACCAATTTGCTGGCATTTTTGACGCGAACCGTATCTCCTCCGTCGACATTCGGCGTATAGGACGCCTTGTGCTTACCGATCAAAACGCGGGCAATTTGAGTCGCAAGACGTCCGACAGACTGTCCGGCAGCGTCGAATTCAACGGCTTTGCGTGTGATGCTAGTGCTCGGCATAGGGTTACACCAATTCGATCTGCACCATCTCTGCCGCGTCGCCTTCTCGGCGCTTGAGCGGGACGATGCGCGTATAACCGCCTGAGCGGCCCTTGTACTTCGGGGCAAGCTCTTCGACGATCTTTTTGATCGCGTTTTCGAGAGTGAACATCGTATGCAGTTGACGGCGAGACGCCAAGGTTCCGGCGCGGCCGATCGTAATCGCCTTCTCAACCAACGGACGGACAAATTTCGCCTTCGCCTTAGTGGTTTGAACCTTCTCGTACAAAACGACGGAGGTCGCCAAATTGCGAAGCAGCGCTGTGCGCGGCCCTTTCGTTCGGCTCAAGATGGCTCCTTTAACTCGATGGCGCATACTTATTTCTTTTTGGAAGCCTTTTTCTTTTTGGGCTTCTCTTCTCCGTCGGCGGAGGGTTCATCAGATTCTTCCTCAAACGCATCTTCGCCCTCCTTGGGTTCGTTGCCGGCTGGGGCATCGCCCGAGTTGATGCCGGTCAGGAGCGCGAAGTGATCAATCAAGATTTTGGCGGATTGACGAACAGCTTCATCGGCATCCACCGTGCCGTCCGTCTCGATCGTCAGAGTCAGACGATCGTAGTTCGTGACCTGCCCAACGCGGACGTCGTCCACTTTATAGCCGACGGAACGGATCGGGCTGTAGAGCGCGTCAACGGCAATAGTGCCAAGTTCCGCCCTCTCCTTGCCGCGTTCTTCAGTCGGAACGTATCCCCGACCCTTGGCGACCGTGATCTCAATTTCAAGCTCGCCACTTTTCTCCGTGATCGTCGCGATGTGAAGATTCGGGTTTGCAACTTCGACATCGGAATTAGCCAGGATGTCTTTTCCGGTAACTTTCTTTTCACCCTTGGCGTGAAGGGTTAGTTTCACCGGCTCATCGGAAAACACCTTGAGACGAAGCTGCTTGAGGTTCAAGATGATCTCAAGAACGTCCTCCTTGACATTCGGGATCGCTTGGAATTCATGCGATGCGCCTTTGATTTTTACGGCGGTCACTGCCGCCCCCTGAAGAGAAGAGAGCAGAACCCGCCGAAGGGCGTTACCGACCGTGTGGCCGTAGCCGTGAAAGAACGGCTCCATCACGAGCACCGATTCGTTGTCTCGGCCGCTCGGGGCGATTTCGATCTTCGACGGAAGAAGAATGTCTTCCATAGTGGTTCGAGTCCAGCGGCGCGCGGCGCGACAGTTCAGCAATCACCGCGCGGCGACGGGACGGGCCAAGGATTAGCGAGAGTAGAATTCGACGATCAATTTGGCGTCAAAGCTCTGTTCGAGCTCTTCGGCCGTCGGGCGGTTGATAACCTTTCCGGTGGCGGTGGCGGCATCGATCGAGAGCCAGCCTGGTGCCTGATGCTTGGAAAGACGATCCTTGATTTCCCTGAATGCGCCCTTGCCAGCCTTATTCCCCTTGATTGTAACAATGTCTCCGGCACGGAGCTGATACGACGGGATATCCACCGACTTGCCGTTCACCGCGAAGAGTCCGTGACCTACAAGCTGGCGAGCTTGAGCGCGGCTTTTAGCGAAACCGAGACGGAATACGATGTTATCAAAGCGCATTTCCAGGAACTGCTTCAGGAAGACGCCGGTGTCGCCGGGGCGGCTGGCAGCCTTCGCGAAATAGTTCGAGAACTGCTTTTCCATCAAGCCGTAGATGCGCTTGGCCTTCTGTTTCTGGCGCAACTGCACGCCGTACGGCGTGACCTTGGCGCGAGAAGTCGGACCGTGCTGACCTGGAGGGAACGCCCGGCGCGTGACCGGGCACTTCGGACCAAGGCACTTCTCACCCTTGAGGTAGAGTTTTTCGCCTTCGCGCCGGCACTGTTTGCATTTGGGTTCGGTATTGCGTCCCATAGATTACACGCGGCGCGGCTTCGGCGGCCGGCATCCGTTATGAGGAATCGGAGTGATGTCTTTGATCGACAGCACATTGATGCCATTGGCATTCAACGCGCGGACCGCGGATTCGCGGCCGGAGCCGATGCCTTTGACGAACACGTTGACGTCCTTGAGCCCGGTATCTTTCACCTTTTCTGTCACGTCCTTGATGATCATGGACGCGGCATATGGGGTGGATTTCTTCGGACCGCTGAATCCGACCTTGCCGGCCGAGGACCAAGCAAGCACATTGCCGTTGGCATCGGTCAGGGTAACGATCGTGTTGTTGTAAGTCGCCTGCACATAGCAGCGACCGTGGGAGACCTGACGGACCGCCTTTTTCGTTTTCTTGCGCGGAGCCGCTTTGGACTTCTTCCCTTCTTCGGTCGTCGCTTCGGCCGGAGCCGCGGCGACGGCGTTCATGGTGTCTTCCATAAAGGTTTACGTCCTGGTTATTTAGGTCTTCATGCCCGCCTTGACGCGGCCTGAGCCCATCGTCTTGCGGACGTTCCCGCGCGTCGTGCGCGAGTTGGTTTTGGTGCGCTGACCGCGCATCGGAAGGTTTTTCGCATGGCGCGTACCGCGGTACGAGCCAATTTCCTTCAAGCGCTTGATCTGCGCCAAGGTATCGCGGCGAAGTTCGCCTTCGACTTTCATCGTTTTTTCAATGTGGTCGCGGAGCTTGTTCGCTTCCGCCTCCGCCAGATCCTTGACGCGCGTGTCCGGATTCACTCCGGTTTTCTTGATAATCTCCTTCGCTTGCGTGTCGCCGATGCCGTAGATGTACGTCAGGGCAATGATGACTCGCTTGTTGCTCGGGAGCGTAACGCCTGCGATACGTGCCATAAGTGTATAAATTAGCCCTGGCGCTGCTTATGCTTAGGGTTCTTCTTGCAAATGATCATCACGCGGCGTTTGCGGCGGATGACGGTGCAATCGCGGCAGATTTTTTTGACGGACGAGCGAACTTTCATGGGTCTCTAATTACGGCAGTTCGTAAGCAGGTGAGATCAGAAACGGTAGACGATGCGGCCTTTGGTCAAGTCGTACGGCGTCATCTCGATTTTTACGCGGTCGCCCGGCAGGAGCCGGATGCGATTCATGCGCATCTTTCCCGAAAGATGAGCCAAGATGCTATGCCCGCTTTCGAGTTTGACCTTGAACGTCGTCGCTGGAAGAAGTTCTTCAACGACGCCTGCGGCCTCGATGAAATCCTTCCCCACTCCCCCTGTTCCGTTGTTCTGCATTCTGCTCGCCAAGAATTAATGAAGTGTTCGATATTCTAAACCGAACCAAAAAAGGACGCAAGTCGCCAGGTGGGGACTTTGCTTGCGAAAAGTCTAACAAAACCGTTTATCCACGTCAAGAGGACGGCGAACTTCAGAAAAAATGGACCGGATACCCTATTTTGAAGCTAAAACAAGCGGCTTATTTGACCGGAAGCTTGTGGTAGTCCCGGTACCAAGCGACAAACCGCTCGATACCTGTCTCGAGCGAGGTGGAGGGGCGGAAGCCGACGTCTCGGTCCAAGTCGTCCACATCCGCGTAGGTGGCAAGTACGTCGCCCGCCTGCATCGGCAGGCAGCGTTTCTCCGCTTTGACGCCCAATTTTTCCTCAAGCACCTCGATGAAACGGCCAAGCTCGACCGGCTGGTTGTTACCGATGTTGTAGACGCGGTACGGCGCATGGCTGACGCCGGGGTGGCGATCGGCCTCCGAAAGCTCGCTGGCTTCTGGGACATGGCCGGCAACACGGATCACGCCTTCGACAATGTCGTCGACGTACGTGAAATCGCGGCGCATCTTCCCGTGGTTATACACGTCGATCGGTTTTCCTTCGAGAATCGCCTTGGTGAAGCTGTACAAGGCCATGTCGGGCCGGCCCCAAGGACCGTAGACCGTAAAGAAGCGCAAACCGGTCGTGGGCAGTCCGAACAGATGGCTGTAGGAATGTGCCATGAGCTCGTTGGCTTTTTTCGTCGCTGCATAGAGGCTGACCGGATGATCGACGCCGTGATGCACGGAAAAAGGCGTGACCGTGTTGGCTCCGTAGACGGAACTGGATGACGCGTAGACGAGATGCGCGACCTTTTTATGGCGGCAGCCTTCGAGAATATTACCGAAGCCGACCAGGTTGGCGTCGATATAGGCTTCGGGCTTGAGAAGCGAGTAACGGACGCCGGCCTGCGCCGCCAGGTGAATAACGACTTCAAACGATTCGTTTTCGAACAAGGCCTTCATTCCTTCGCGATCGGCGATGTCCATTTTTATGAAACGGAAATGCGGGAATGAAGAAAGCTGCGCCAAACGCGCTTCCTTCAGGGAAACGTCGTAATAGTCGTTGAGATTGTCGACGCCGATCACGGCATCACCCCGCTCAAGCAGGCGCTTGGCGACGTGCATGCCGATGAATCCGGCGGCTCCGGTGACAAGATAGGTTTTCATGCTATTCCTTGGGACCCGCAGGCTCGGTTTCGACGGCGGTCGGTGAAGCACCGTCGGGGAGCACGGATTCGACGACGGCCTTGATGCGGCGAATACCCGAGGACGAGGCTTCCTCTTTTTGAATCTTGAAGCGCCCGACCTGCGCCGTGTGGCGCACGTGCGGTCCGCCGCAGATTTCCTTGGAGTAGTCGCCAACGACGTAGACCTTCACCTTGTCGCCATAGCGGTCTTCGAACAAGCCGATCGCTCCCCCGTTCTTCGCTTCATCGACGGTCATCTCTTGGAAGTGCACGGGCAGATCGCGCGCGATCGCTTCGTTGACCAAGTCTTCCGTCTTCTTGATTTCTTCCGGCGTCATTTTCGCCGGATGCGAGAAATCGAAGCGCAAGCGCTCGGCGGTGATGTTGGAACCTTTCTGCTCGACATGGTCGCCAAGCACCAAACGCAGCGCCTTGTGCAGCAAATGCGTGGCGGTGTGAAGGCGCGTCGTTTCCCACGAGTGGTCGGCGAGACCGCCTTTGAACTTCTTTTCGGCGCCTTGGCGCGACAAGTCCTGGTGCGCTTTCATCGCTTTTTCCCACTCCGATTCGTCGACTTTCTTGCCGATCGTTTCTTCGGTGAGTTCCTTGGGGAAGCCGAATGATTCGTACAAATAGAAAGCCGTCTCGCCGGGAATGAGCGGAGAAGCTTCGAATTGCGCTTTGACCTTTTCGACTTCGCGCAAGCCGTTTTGGAGCGTGCGCATGAACTTGTCTTCTTCGGCGTCGAGCTCGCCGATGATGCGGTCGCGGTTCTTTTCCAGTTCGGGATAGGCATCACGGAAAAGTTCGATGGCCTTTTCGGCGATTTTGGACGTGAAGAATCCCTCGATACCGAGTTGGCGGCCGTAGCGGACGGCGCGACGGATCAGGCGGCGGAGGATGTACCCTTGATCGACGTTCGACGGCGTGATGCCGCGCGGATCGCCGATCATGAAAGCGGCGGTGCGGATATGATCGACGATAATGCGCATGGCACGATCGTGTTCTTCGTTCTCGCCGTACTTCTTGTCGCAAATCGTGCCGACGGCCTCGAGCAACGTTTCGAAGTTTTCCGTTTCGAAGACCGTCGACTTGCCTTGGAGCACGGCGACGACGCGCTCGAGGCCCATGCCGGTATCGACGTTCTTTTGCGCGAGCGGCTCGAACGCGGCGCCTGGAGTCTTGTTGTACTCCATGAAGACGTTGTTCCAGATCTCGATGAAGCGCCCGCAGTCGCAGTTCGGATGGCAGGAAGCGCCGTAACGCATGTCGTGCGTGCGGCCGGTGTCCCAGAAAATTTCGGTATCGGGACCGCAAGGGCCGGTCATGCCGGCGGGACCCCACCAGTTCTTGTCTTTCGGATACGCGAAGATGCGCTCGTTGAAACGCGCTTCGATGCCGCGCGACTGATAGGCTTCCTGCCAAATAGCGACCGATTCCAAATCGCGCGGCGCGTCGGCGTCGCCTTCGAAGACGGTCACGTAGATGCGGCCAGGGTCGAGATTCAGCCAGCGCGGCGAGGTGAGGAATTCGAACGACCAGGTGATCGACTCGCGCTTGAAATAATCGCCCAGCGACCAGTTGCCGAGCATCTCAAAAAAAGTCGTGTG
>CAYMBC010000027.1:0-12175 GCA_964388605.1 uncultured Gammaproteobacteria bacterium | reverse complement strand
GATGATCAACCAGATGTGCCCCCGGGTCTCGGTGAAAGAAGCCGTGGACACCGAGCTGCTTCCGGGCAAGACCGTCGAACGCGCCGTCTTCGAAGAAGAGAATGCCCGCGCGAAGGCCTTGAAGAAAACGCCGGCTGAAGCCGACGAACTCTTCCTCGGCATCACGAAGGTTTCTCTCTCGACGGAGAGCTTCCTCTCGGCCGCTTCCTTCCAGGAAACCGCCAAGGTGCTCATTAACGCGGCTGTTTCCGGCAAGCTCGATCGCCTCGAAGGCCTCAAGGAAAACGTCATTATCGGCCGCCTCATTCCGGCGGGAACCGGCTTCCACAAGCCCGGAGAACTGCCGATTGCGACGGAGCAGATTCTCTCGCCAAGCCTCGACGCGCGCTCGTAAGAGCGGAGGAAAAACGCCTGAAAGGGCGTTTTTTCGTTTAAAATTGACGATTCCGCCTTATTTTGGGATACTCTCGGCACGAAACACACCTATGGGACGCCACTGGCAAAACATCAAGCTCGGGAAGGGGAAAGCGGATGCGCAGCGCGCCGCCAAGTTTACGCAGCTCGGACGCGCTATTACCATGGCTGCGAAAGAGAAGGGCGGAGATCCGGCAATGAACGCAAAACTGTACACGGCCATCGAAAAAGCGAAGGAAGCCTTCATGCCGAAGGACAATATCGAACGGGCTATCAAGAAAGGAACAGGGGAGCTGGAATCGGAGGCGCTCGAGGAATTGATCTACGAAGGGTACGGCCCCGGCGGTTCTGCGGTGCTGATCGAAACCGTCACGGACAACCGTACGCGCACCGTATCGAACGTCAAAAATTATTTCAGCAAGAATGGAGGCAATCTCGGCGCGTCAGGATCAGTTGCTTGGATGTTCGAGCGCAAAGGCGTTATTGCCATTCCGTCGGAATCTCTCGAGGGCAAGGATGCCGACGAGGTTGAACTGCAAGTGATCGAAGCCGGCGCCGAAGATATCAAGCGCGCCGAAGAGGGTTGGACGGTCACGACGTCGTTTCTGGATCTGGTCGACGTGCGCGCCAGGATCGAAAAAGCCGGATTCAAAATCGTTTCCGCCGAGGCCGAGTACGTGGCGAAAGACGCGCTTGCCTTGCCTGAAGATCAGAAACAGGCTCTTGCCGACCTGCTCGATGTTCTTGAAGAAGACGAAGACGTAAAGGCCGTTCATACCAATGTCGAGCTATGATCGTGCTCGGCATCGATCCAGGCACGGCTCGGCTCGGGTACGGCGTGCTTCGCAAGGACGGTTCGAAGCTGACGCATCTCGCGCACGGATGCTTGGAGACGCCAAAGTCGATGCCGCAGGCAGAACGCCTTTCGACCCTGCATCAGGCTCTCACGGAACTCCTCGCGAAGCACGAACCGGACATGGCTGGAGTCGAAAAGCTTTTTTTTCACAAGAACGTGACAAATGCATTGACGGTTAGCGAGGCGCGCGGAGTTTCCTTGCTGGCACTTCGCGAGGCCTCGGTGACCATTTCCGAATACACTCCGAAACAGGTCAAGCTCGCGGCAACTGGGTACGGGAGCGCTGACAAGAAACAGGTTCAAGACATGGTCAAAAGGCTCTTGCGCTTGAAGGAGATACCTCGTCCTGACGATGCCGCCGATGCGCTCGCGATCGCGTATTGCACGGCGGTTTCCACGGTTGACGGGGGGCGGAACACTTGATATAAAGTTGGGGTTCAGCGTTCCGCGGGCGTAGCTCAATGGTAGAGCCCCAGTTTTCCAAACTGGTCACGACGGTTCGATTCCGTTCGCCCGCTCCAAGAAAAAACGGCACCGTGGGTGCCGTTTTTTCTTTTGCTCCGTGAGTTTACAAAGCGCCTCCGGAGCCCTCGCTGCTGTTTCCAGCGGCGGCCAAATGCGCGTCTAGGCACTCCTGGATTTGTACGAGTCTCTCCTGTTCTATCGGCGAGACGACCAAAGCGTGGAAATCCTGATCGCTTTCGTACAGCCGTCGAAATGTTGCAGCGTACCGCTCTACCCACTCTTCTTCTCCTGCCGGGTTTCTTCCTGCCAGCATGCCCTGGACGAGAAAAATATTTACATCTTTCGGGTCCCGTTCGCGCATGGCGGGCGCAATTTCATGCGGGCTGAACTCCATGGAGTGTAGAAGGCACGTTGCCGCACCTTGCGTTATTACCAGCTGTAAAGTGTTTGATGGCTTTTGCCGGCCGATGGTCGGGGTGGTGAGATTTGAACTCACGATCTTCTGCTCCCAAAGCAGACGCCTTAGCCGCTAGGCCACACCCCGCTCGTCGGACGGCAACGCGATTTCTTAAGAACCGTCCTCTCCAGGGCTAAGCTGCTTTAGGCGTTCTTCCAGATCAAATCTTCGATTTTTGAGCCGCTCAAGCTCTCGGCCTTGCGGCGATTCGGAAATATGGGACGAGCGCAGCGCTTCAAGAAACCTCTCTTTGGAAACCTGCCCGATGCGCGCGGCAATGTCTTCATCCGAACCGAGCCGCTTTGCTTCTGAAATAGCCTTCTCGACATGAGCTTCCAGACGCTTCGTTTCCGCGCTAGTCAAGGAAGCCTTTCTTGCCATCTCTATTTTATGTTCAAGCGGATCAAGCTGGTCGTTAATCGCCTTAAGCTGTTCTCGCAATTCGCGAATTTCTTCTTGCTCCGCTTTCACCGATCCTCGATCGAGGATTTCTCCAGAAACCTCCGCGGTGTCAGGGTTCTCAAACGATTGCATAGTGAGATATTTCTCATCAAGAATAGCTTAAAATTGAGAAAATTGCAAGGGTTGCGCGATTTGAGGCCTTTCGGTAATGTCAATGCGGTTCGTTTCCAGGAGGAAGCCGTGAAAATCGTGTGCCTTCGTTTTCCTTGCTCCGAAGGCCGCTTTGCCTACTTCATCGGTTCCGATGTTGAGGCCATGCGCCGGGATGCTTCCGTTTTTGACGGTGATCCAGACCGTGGTGAGGCGTGGGATGTCGATCGGCTGCTTGGAGAAACTTGTGAAGAGGACAATGTTCGCAGTTTGCAGAACGGCCTTCGGGCAGCGAGGGGAGGGGCGTCTTCGTACTATTTGTTCAGCCGGCCTTGAAAGGTCGGTTTTTCATTTGGCATGTGAGGACAAAAGACCCCGCATCTTTTGATGCGGGGTTGCGGACGTGGGTCAAAGGGTGGGACAAGTCTCACGATACCACGGCCCATGCTGATCGATTCGGACTTCAATAGGGCGTGGATCGGGATCGACTGCCCTCCAGATCATCCAGCACAGGCAGTCTGGATAGAAGACGAGCACCGGCCATCTCTCGTGGAAAAGCGCCTCAGGCGCTCGCAACCGGAGAGCGAGCGCCCCTTCCGCGCCTTGCGCGCGCACACTGTGGTCAATGGGAAATAGATAGATTTCCCCGCTTGATGCCTCATCAACCATTCTGAACTCAACCACTCTTCCTGCTGTTTTGACTGCGTACAGGTCACGCAGGCGTCTCCTTGCCTGCCGCATCTTTTGCGCTGATCGGTGTCGGCGCACGGCAGCAGTCACGGTCGCCAGCAAAGCCAGCAACACGCCGCAGACGCACGAGACCGCCCTCTTCAGGGTTCTGGGAACGTTGATGGAACCGCGCATGACAGCCTCCTTTTTGGCAGAAAGAACATCGTGAACACGTCAAGATAGCACGCGGGCGCGGTTTTGTCAATCTGAGAAAACGAAACCGCGCATTTGGCAAGGTCGAGTCATTCGTATCTCAGCGCCTCGATCGGATCGAGCCGTGCCGCTTTTCTTGCCGGATAGAGGCCGAAAGCGACGCCGACGCCCGTCGCGACGCCGAAGGCTTTGAGCACTGCTTCGATCGGGACCACGAAGCGCCAGCCATCGATCAAGTTTGCAATGATGAGGGATCCGAGCCATGAGAGCGTCGCTCCGAACAGCGCGCCGATCAAGCCTCCAAGCATCGTAAGCAGCACGGCTTCGATCAGGAATTGCGCCATGATGTCGCGGCGCCTCGCCCCGAGCGCCATGCGCAATCCGATTTCCCGGGTACGCTCGGTAACAGAAACGAGCATGATATTCATGATGCCGATGCCTCCGACAATGAGGGAAATCGATGCGATCGCCGAGAGGAAGATGGTGAGCGCGGAAGAAATCGCCCCGAATGTCGATGCGGCTTGCGCTTGCGTCGTGACCATGAAATCGTCCTTGTCGGTGTCTCCCGACGGGCTGTCGATGTCGTGGCGGTCGCGCAAGAGCAGGCGCAGGTCTTCGGCCACGTATTCCGGGGTGCCTTTGACCCTCGCCATGGCGAAACTGATGTGGTCTTCTCCTTGGAGTTCGCGTCTGGCGGTCGTGATCGGGATGTAGATCGACTTGTCCAAGTCTTGGAAAAACTGGACGCCGAGCTTGGGCATCACGCCGATGACGTTGAACGTTTTGCGCTTGATCGTGATCGTCTGCCCGACGGGATCATCGTCGCCGAAAAGCTCTTCGGCGATCTTATATCCGATGACCGCCGAACGGAGCGCGCCTTCGACATCGGAGGCCTCGAGCCAGCGTCCTCGCGTAACGGCAAACGAGTTCAGCTCGGCATACTCGACGGACGTAGCGACGATCTGTTCGGAAAGGTTGACGCCTTCCCGGCTGACGATCCCGCTCACGTACTTGATCGGCGCGACGACTTTCACCTCCTCCATTTTGGAAATCGCCTTGTAATCCTCGTAGGTGAGCGCCTGCAGCTGCCCAAGATTCGGCGGGCCGCTCGAGTGCTCGCCTCCAGGTTCGATGAAGACGGCGTCGTGTCCGAAACTTTCCAGCTGGTTCAAGATCAAGCCTTCCGCCCCTTTCCCCAAAGAAGTCATCAGGATCACCGAAGCGATACCGATGATGATGCCGAGCATCGTGAGCAGCGTGCGCAGCTTGTGGCCGTAAAGGCTCTTGATCGAGGTATGAACGGTTTCAAGATAGCGCATATCACTTTTGGAGCCCGTTGCCGTTTTTGGAACTCTTGCGCGACTGCACGGTGACGTCGCCTTCGATGACGCCGTCGCGAATGGAGAGGATGCGCCGCGCGTGTTCGGCAGTTTCCTTTTCGTGCGTCACCAGGATAATCGTGTTTCCTTGGTCATTCAGGTTTTCAAGAATCTCCATCACCATCCCGCCGGATTTCGAATCAAGGTTGCCCGTCGGTTCGTCGGCAAAAATGACGGCGGGTTTTGCCACGAGCGCCCTGGCGATCGCGACGCGCTGTTTTTCGCCTCCTGAAATGCGGGTGACGGAGTAGTCGCGGCGATGCGCCAACCCGACCGCCGAGATCGCCTCTTCCGCGCGTTCCGTGCGCTCGCGCTCGGAAATATCGTGATAGGCCAGCGCGAGCTTGACGTTGTCGATCACGGAAAGTTCCGGCAGGAGGAAAAAAGCTTGGAAAACGAACCCGACGCGCTCCCGTCGCATGCGCGACAATTCGTCATCCGTCAGACGGCTCACGTCTTGCCCGTCGAAGATGAAGCTGCCCTCGGTCGCATGATCAAGAAACCCGAGGATGTGCATCAGGGTCGATTTCCCCGATCCCGAAGGGCCCATGATCGCGATGAATTCCCCCTTCTCAATCGTGAAGGAAGCGCCTTTGAGTACAGGCGTTTCGACCTCTCCGGTCACGTAATTTTTCTTCAGCCCCTCGACGCGGATAAGAGCTTTGTCGGTGCCGTTCGGCATGTGGTTAACGTTTGATCGCGCCATTCTCGCGAATGGAGAGAATGACCTTGCTCCCCTCCGAGAGGCCTTCAAGCACCTCGACGACTCCATTATCGCCCCGGGCGCCGAGCTTCACGTCATGTCGGATTTCCTTCTCGTTTTCCAGAATGCGTACGTATTTCTTTCCGTCGGCATCCTCTCGCACGGCACGTTGCGGCACGAACAAGGCGTTCTGCCGATCGATCGTGGCGACGGTGACGGAAGCGGTCATGCCGGTACGGAATTCATGGCCGGCTGAAAGGAACCGGAAACGCGTCTTGTAGTAAACGACGTCTTGGATCACCGTTTGCGCCGTATCGACGGAAGCGAGCTCGCCTTCAAACACCGTATCGTCCCCGTACGCGTCCAAAGTCATGGCAGCTTTCATGCCAACGCGAAGCTTGGCGATGTCTGTTTCCGGGACGTCCGCCTCGATTTCATAGAGATCATTGCCGTGAAGTTTGATGACGGTTTCGGCCGGAGTCACGGTCGAACCGACTCGTCCGAGAACGGACGCGATCGTTCCGTCATACGGGGCGCGAATGCGCGTGCGATCGAGCGCGATGGTCGCTTCGCCGAGCGCGGCGGAAGCTTGTGAGACCCCGGCGCGCGCCGCAGAAAGGTCGTACGAGGTCGCGGGAGCTTTTTTGAGCGCGAGCGACGCTTTGGCGCTCTCAAGCGCGCCCTCATAGGAACGCACGTTCTGCGCCGCGGCATTTAACGAGGAGGAATTGGAGGCGACGGTCGAGCCCACGGCCTGTTTTTGCGATTCGGTCGCATTGACCGCGGCGTTCAGGTCGATCCAGGCGGCTCGCACGTTCGTTTTTCGGATATCGAAGGCGGCTTGCGTTGTTAGGCTGTTCGGCGTTGAAACCTGCAACAGTTCGTTGGCAAGCTGCGCGGCTTGGCGGATGCTGCGGGCTTCCGACAGCAGCATGGTTGCTCGGCCGTCCTTGGCCGCGCGATCGGCAGCGCGATACGCGATCAGCTCATTTTCCATTTTGGAAAACTCCGTTCTGGCCGACCCGTATGCCGTGGACGTTTGCGCGGCCAGCGTGGCGTTCGAGGCGTAGAAATCGTTGCGCAATCCTCCCGCGGCGTCGAACACGTCGCTTTTCAAAACTTGCATCGTCGTCGATACTTTCAGATAGAGCGTCTCGATTTGCCCGTCCATGTCGGCTTGAGCCTTCTCCAAGCCAGCAGCCGCGGAGACGTTCGCGTCTTCGAGCGCCCGTTTGGCTTGTTCAAGGGCGATTTCCGCGTTGGCAACGGCAACTTCGCTGATGCGCAGATCCTCTTTCGTCGGGCCGTTCGTCAATCGATCGAGGTTCGCTTGCGCTGACAGCAGCGAGGCTTGAGCGCTTTGAACCCGCACGCGCTCATTGCGGTCATCAAGCGAGGCCAGGACATCGTTGGCTTTGATGGCCGTTCCGACGCGAGCCTCGATCGCTTTGATGCGGCCGGAACCCTCGAATTTCAAATCGATGTCCGTGGAAGAAACAACCTCGCCCGTTACCTGCACCGTTTGGCGCAACGATCCGCGTTCAACATTCATCGTGTCATAATCGATTTTCGGCCCGCGGTTCGCGATCGCAAAGACGACGCTTGCACCGACCGCTAAAACGGCACCGTACGCGGCCGCTCTTTTCCATGTAATTTTCGGCATGGTCATAGAAGGATTTTTTCGAATAAACAGATCATCTGATCTTGCTCTTTTGGCGTGAGCCGCCTCAGAACTAGGCTCATCTGCCTTTCAACTTCCGCGAACCGCTGCTCAATGAACGTTTTCCCCTTTGGAGTGAGGCGCAGGCGAATGCAGCGTCGGTCATCGGGATCGGGCTTTCGCTCCAGGAATTTGGCGGAAACAAGGCTGTTTGTCAGGGCGGTGGTTGAAGGAGGCGTGATCCTGAGAAACGAGGCAATCTCCTTCATCGAGGGCTCTTCTTGCTCACGGACGTAGCCGAGCAAGAGGAGGCGCGGGAGAGTCGACGGGCTGAGCGGAAAGCTTCTTTTCCCTAAACGCTCGTGGATTTCCCGTTTCATGGCCAGCATGTGCCCGATCAGTTTCGCGATGCGTGCGGTTCGAGGCATGCGGGACAAAGAGTAGTTAGAATGTCTAACTATTCTATCAATATTTTCAAGCTCCGTCAATCGAGAGCGACTGGGGGCTTGTGCTTGAGAGGGTGCCTCGGGATGCGTATCGTTTTGCCTGGTTTGAGCGCGTACGGAGGCTTCAGTCGATTGGCGCGCACGATCTCCTGCCAAGCGGTGTCAAAGCGGACTGAAAGAGACATGAGAGAATCCTCCGGTTCGACCACGTATGCGAGGGTAGACGAGAGGGGTTTTGCTTTTACCGGTTTCCCGAGGGTTCGTCCCGGATCCGAGGGTTTTTGGGTGTTTCCGGGATTCTGTTTTTTTCCGCGCATGACAAGATGCGCGATGGCAATGCTGGCAAGCAAGGCGATGGCTCCGCCGCCTGCAGCCTTGCCGTTCGGCAGCAGCCAGAAAGTATAAGAGGAAATCGAAGCGCCGGCGGATCCCTCGTTCAATACCAGCGTCATGCGAATTTGCCCGATAACCGGCGTGTCATGCCAGCGCACGCTGAACCCCGTCGTTCCATTCGCGGGGACGACAGCGAGTTCCAACGGAAGGGAAACCGGCAACGAGGCTCCGTAGACATTAATAACAATGATGCGTCCGCCTACCACGACATCGCGATCGCTCAAGTTGGCGACGGTAAATTTCAAAATACGGTCGACACCGTCCGGAAACTGTTGAACGGCACGCACGTCAAGCGACGCCGTTTCTCGGGCGGATGCCGCTCCCGGCAGCGAACAGAGGAAAAATGAAAGTAGGAAAAATATCCGCTTGAGCATATCTGCGGATAGTGTACCGTATACGCGAGGTGACGTCATGAGGAAGCTCATCTGCTGTTTCGTCCTCCTTGCGATCTTTTTCCCTTTTGACGCCAGCGCCCGCAACAGGTCTGCTCAAAAGATTCAAAATGCGGTGGCGGATCGCTACGAACTGACCCGGCTTGCGGACAGCGTTCAGCTTTCCGCGTTCATCGCATCCGGACGACTCGTGCCGATACGCGCTACCGATGCCTATGTCATCTCCGGTTCGCTTGGCGAAATGGATCCGGCGCAGCGTCGTCTGTACGCGCACGCGCGCCCATACACCAAGCGTTTTCTTGACGATGTACTCGGCGAAGCGCACCAGAAGTTTGGTTCTCGCTACGTCATCACGTCGCTGGTTCGCACGATCGAATACCAGCGCAAGCTGTGTCGCGCGAACGGAAACGCGATCTGCGGCTTGCGCGGATGGAAGCGCTCTTCTCATCTCACAGGAGCCTCCGTCGATATTTCCTACCTGCGTCTGTCAGCGCTGGAGCGGCGTTGGCTTCTGAAAAGGCTCAGAGCGCTTGCTCGAGCGCGGCGAATCGCCTTCGTTCGAGAAGTGAACCAGGCGTGCTTTCATGTCATGGTTTTTCCGCGCGATCGCCCTCCGTAGCCCCCAGCCGCTGGCCCGAATCCGGGCTATTTTTTGTTTGCAGAAAAAAATTCTCGCTACCGGAGGTGTCTCAAAAAAGCTTGACTTTGTGTGAAAAAAATGCTATCCTGCCAGCATATGAGCATCTGGGATAAACACTTTCCTCCCAGCAACGAGACGCCCCCGGCGAACGAATCGGACCCGCCCAATGGCGGTCAAAAGCCCAAAAAGCCTCCCGGTCATGAACGGTTGAATCTTGGGGGAGCCACGGTGGAACGGGAAACGCCGGAAATGAGATTTTCCCGGCATGTCGATAGGTATCTCCGCGATGTCTTGCCTGGCGCGGAGCAAGAAGCTGAGAGTCTCCTGAACCAGCTGCGGACCTTCAAAGACCCGAGGTTCCAAGAACAGCTCATAGAAAAATGGAAATCGTTCACGATCATATCCGATGCGGCCACTCTCGCGAGAACTTCCGGCGTAGCTTCTCAAGAGCGCCTGGATGCTAAGCGCGACGAGATCATTGAATCGCTTCAGAGCGCCGAAGAAATGAGGGATATCCTGCGCTGCATGAACGACGCGTTCCTCAAAGCGGAAAAGAATCCTGAAACAGCGATCCAACTTCTCGAAGCAGAGGCAAGGGTTCATGATCGGGAGGTGGACGATCTCGAAAGGCGGAATGCGCCACGGGATCGTATCGATCACGCTCGTTTGCACGCCAAGCGCTTTTACGCCGCAGCTAATAAAATCGACGATCTTCGTCGATACGCACGCTAAACGCTAAAAACCTATGCGCGAGATGCCTCCCATGCCAACGCCTGACGGCGAGGTGACGATTGAAACGAAACCTGTTTCCGGTGCAGAGCGACGAGCAAACAAGGCTCTAGCGGCTGCTGGAGGCAACGTCGAAAATGCGATTGCATGGCTTCAAGATCAATTGCCGACGGTGGTCACGAGGGATGAATTTGAAGATGCCATCGCTCTGCTCAAGGGGCGTCCTGTCGAGAATGAAGGCTGATGCCCAAAACCCTTGCCAAGGCAAGGGTTTTGATTTCATCGGATCAAGCATGTAACGCATATGAAGCCATCGATCCGTTTCGACATCCTGACGATTTTTCCGGGCATGTTTTCTTCGTATCTCGACGAAAGCATGATCAAGCGCGCCAAGGCGCGGAAGCTCTTGGACATCCGCGTGCACGACCTTCGAGCGTGGGCTCAGGACAAGCACCGCAAAGTAGACGATCGTCCGTTTGGAGGCGGAGTCGGGATGCTCATGAAAATCGGCCCTATTTACGAAGCGCTCAAGTCGCTCAAAGCCTTGAAAACCTTGAAAAAAGCGCGTCCATATGTCATATTGCTTTCCCCGCGCGGCACGCGTTTCACCCAGCGCGTGGCCGAACGCTTGGTGAAGCAGAAACGGATCGTGTTCATTTGCGGACGATACGAAGGCATCGACCAGCGGGTCACCGACCATCTTGTCGACGAGGAAATGTCGGTTGGGGATTACGTGTTGACCGGCGGAGAACTTCCGGCCATGACGGTTCTCGACGCCGTTGCCCGCCTCGTTCCGGGCGTTGTCGGCAAGGAAGCCTCTATTGTCGAAGAATCCCACTCGGCCGACGGATTCATCGAGCATCCGCAGTATACGCGCCCGGAAGCGTTTTCACCCAAGAAGGGGGAGATCTGGGAAGTCCCCCCCGTGCTGCTCTCCGGCGACCATCGAAAGATTGCCGAGTGGCGGATGAAGCATGCAAAACGCGCCGAAAACTAAACCCCCTGCACGGCAGGGGGTTTTCGTTTGGTTAGTTTTTGCAAGCTTTTACGTCTTCTTCGTACGCTTTGCGTGCCGCTTTGATGTCGATTTGATAGGCATTGGAAATCGCGCGCTTCGCCGTCTTGAAAACGTGTTGCGCGGTTTTCACCGAGGCGTGATACACGCGGCGAGCTTCTTTGATCTGCGCGGCTGAACTGGCGGAAACGACGGCGGTTCCCGAAGCCGAGGTGTTTGCGGCGACGACAGCATGGAAGATATCGCGCGCCGTTTTCAAGGAAGCAAGGTACGTCGTTTGCGCTTTTTTCTGTTCCACATCGCGCTCGTCGCGGGCGCTCTTCAGAGCTGTTTGGTATTCAGCCTGTGCCGACTTCTTGCAGCGCTTGCGCTCCGTGACTTCCTCGGAGCTGGTCGAGTTGTTCGCCGGCCGGCTTCTCATCGACTCTTTGAGCTCCTTCCTTACCTCTTTCAACTCGTTTTTGATCTCTTTTTCCCGTTCCTTGAAGTCCTCTGAAAGGCCAGGTCTGGTTTCAAGGCCAAGTTTGAGTTCAAGATGCTTGCCGCGCGATTCGAATTCGCCTTCGGAGGCGAACGCCGGCAAGGAAGAGACGAGCATGACCGCCGTCATGGCGCCGACGGCCAGCTGCTTGTTGATGGAGAAGCGCTTTTTCAACTGCATAGCGATTTTAGGAGTTACGCCTAGTTAAGACGATCGATCGCGCCCTTTCTTACAAGGACGACATTATTCATCAAAAAACCTTCATTTTAAAGAGTTTTCTGACGCAGAGGCTTGAAGAACCACCCTCCATAGAGAAACTCTTGACACCCTTTTTTTACTCCTGTATAGTACGGCCATCGTCACAAGGAAAAGGATCTGCAGATCCCCGCAGAACGGGGATTTGACAACAAAAATATCCTCCCCTATGATGTGCCCGTCTTTGACAATCTGATCGTGAGAAGGAATCCACATCTGTCCGAAAAGGACAGGTAGAGCAACGTCAATTCCAATGACAGAGGCCTAGGCTACGGTCTAGGTACTATATTGAGAGTTTGATCCTGGCTCAGGATGAACGCTGGCGGCGTGGCTAAGGCATGCAAGTCGAATGTGGTAGCAATACTGCATGGCAAACGGGAGAGTAACACATTGGCAATCTACCCCTAAGACGAGAATAACCTTGCGAAAGTGAGGATAATACTCGATAGTATCAAT
>CAYMBC010000026.1:0-12203 GCA_964388605.1 uncultured Gammaproteobacteria bacterium | reverse complement strand
CTTTGAACGTGTACCGATCATTGAAATGGTGGATGGCAAACCGCAACTGCGTTTTTCAGACAAAGGAACGAGTGATCCAAAGTATAGTGTGCTGTTTACCAGAGAATAGCCCATGGTCCCTACGAGGTCATGCGGATTCATCATCGACCCCGTTTTTCAAAATGAATCCGACTGTCTGCCGTAGTGCGAGGAGACAAGGGCGGTTCTAATGTCGTCCACTATGCCCCGCCACGACAATTTCTTATCGGAGCGACCCGAGTGGCCAAAATAGCCCCTCCTGGGAACAAACCGATAGGTGCGTGTCGGATAGACAAAACCGCCCGAAGGGGCGGTTTTGTTGTATGTTCTGGACGAACTCCTCAATAAATCTCCTCGAGGACTCCCGAATACTGTCTGTTCTAGCTCCAGGCTCAGCTAATCAAGCGGCTCGAGAATCTAAGAATGCCTTGGCCAATATCACCAATGGAGTAGCAAAAAACGGCAAAGTATCCGGCGTTCTCCGAGAACTCTAGCGAGCGCTTTCTTTCACGATCCTGCCGTCGGACATCACGAGCCTTCTCGGCGCGCGACGCGCGAACTCTTCTTCATGAGTCACCAAGATGATCGTTTGCCCCTCATCGTGCAGCTGGCTGAGGAGTTCCATGACGATCCCTCCATTCTCCGTATCCAGGTTGGCCGTAGGCTCGTCCGCAAGGAGCAGTTTCGGGTGTCCGGCAACGGCCCGCGCGATGCTCACCCGCTGCTGCTCGCCTCCCGAGAGCTTTGCGGGCGTGTTCCCAAGACGGTGCCCGAGCCCCACGCGTTCGAGAGCGCGGCGGGATTTTTCATAAGATACGGCCTTCGTTTCTCCGCGCATAAGCAACGGCACGGCAACATTCTCGATCGCGTTCAATTCGGGCAACAGCGCATAATCCTGGAAAATGAATCCGAGCTTGTGGAGGCGAATGAGCGTCCGCTTGGCGCTGCCGATGCTTCCCGTGTCGACCCCATCAAATACGACCGAACCGGCGGTCGGATAGTCGAGCAGGCCGATCTGATACAGCAGCGTGCTTTTTCCTGAACCGGATTTTCCGGTCAAAGCGAGAAACTCCCCTTCCGCAACCTCCAAATCGATCCCCTTGAGAACCTTCTGAGAGACCCCGTTTTCGTATGTTTTTTCCACCCCTTTCAAACGAAGCATATTAGCGATTTAAAAGCGCATCCAGCGTTCGCTGCTTTACCAGCATTCTCGAAGGGATATACCCCGCCAAGAGCGTCGCCATGCCGAGAAGCGCCGTGCGGATCAACGTCACCTTCAACGGAGCGACAAGCACCCCGTCGCTGAACGGAAAGTTGATCGGGTGAGCGTCGAAATACGGCTTGATAAGGGCGTAGAGGAGAACATACCCGACCATCGTGCCGACCAGGACATAGAAAAAAGAGATGAAGAGGTACGAGCATTCGATGACGGAGGCGCGGACACCGATCGCTTTTAAAATTCCGATATACTTCCTGCGGGTGACCGCGTTGATGAAGATGACGATAAAAACGGTCACCGACGAAACAGAGAGAGCGATGCCGCCGATCACGTTGCCAAGGACCGCGAATGTCGCCGAAATGTCCTTGAAAAAGGTTCCTTGCGATTCAATCCAAGTCATGACATGGGCGTCGTCTCCGAAACCGTTCCTCTTCAGATCTTCGACGACATCTTCGGGAGAATTTCCCGGTTCCAGAACGGCAGCGATCTCGGAGGCGTTCAAACTGGGGCCGGCAATGATTTTTTGACCGAAGCTTGAAGCGATATACGCGCGGCGATTGACCTCGTTAATCTTGCTGGTCACTACTCCGAGTACCTTCGTTTCCACGGCGGATCCATCCGAAAAAACGAGCCGCACCGTGCTGCCGACATCGACGTTTTGGAGCGTCTCGTCGCCAGGGGCGCCGCGCGCATAACGTGCCAGGATCCCGTCTCCAAGCAGAACTCCCATATCCCCGCGATCCAAATACCTGCCGGAAACGACTCTCCGCGACAAGCCCGTGACGCGATCCTCCGATTCGGGATCAATCGCCGCCAACGCCGCGCCGACGTGATCCGGAATTTCTCCCTTGCGAACCTGCACGTCTTTTTCTTCTATCCGCACCCCTTCCAAAAGGCGCTCCGTCGCGGCAACGACCCTCCCATCGGCGAGCAACGCTTCGCGCAACGATCGGCTGTTCTCGATGAAACGCTTGTTCGGAAGGTTTTTGACAAGGATGTCTCCGGAATAGTGCAGACGGTACGCCCGGCTCGATCCCTCGACCAAACCGACCAAAATCCCGCTCACGACGGTAAGATTGAGAAAGGTCAGCGTCATGATGAAGATGATGAGCCCGGTCGTCCACAGGCTCGCATTCCGTATCTGACGAGTCGCCAAAAAAAAGCCGATCCTGAACCCGACGATCCACGAAGACGGCTTTGCGCATTCCGATGCTTGTGCTTCTGTAGTGCGTATCATATCTTGAAGACAAGCATACTCCAGTTCAGTTTTCTTTTCTATGATATATAAGCTCTACGCCGTCGCGCTGCCCATTTTTTTCATGCTGGATAGTGCGTGGATCGGGCTTGTTGCCAAGAGGTTCTATCAGGTGCGAATAGGCCATTTGCTCAAAGCGGACGCGTACTGGCCGGCTGCCATACTTTTCTACCTGATCTTTGTGGCAGGCATCGTTTTCTTTGTGATCGCGCCAGCAACGGAAAAGCAGTCGCTTCTGCACGCGGTCGCGGCAGGGGCGTTCTTCGGCCTCGCAACATACGCCGCCTATGACCTGACAAATCTCGCGATGGCCAAAGACTGGCCCCTGATCGTAACTGTCGTCGATTTAGCTTGGGGAGCCGCGTTGTCCAGCATAGTCTCGGCTTCGACGTATGCGATCGCGGTGAAATTCGGCCTATGATCAGCGACCTCGCGGTCATCGGTTTTGCCTTGTTCTTGCATGCGCACGTTTGGTATGCGATTTCGTTGCTCAAAAAGCGAAATGATGTCGCGGATGTCGCTTGGGGTTTCGGTTTTATCTTAGTCGCTTGGTTCGCATTCTTTGTTTCCGACTACCGAGGATGGCGCGGAGGCTTGAGCGCAATACTCGTTACGATTTGGGGCGCGAGGCTCGCACGGCATATCCATCTCCGCAATCGCGAGAAGGCGGAGGATGCCCGCTACCAGGCTTGGCGCAAGGCATGGGGACGATGGTTCGCTCTTCGCTCCTATGCCCAAGTGTTCTTATTGCAAGGACTGCTCACCTTGTTCATCGCTTCTCCGATCGTGATTGCCAACCTGCAACCGGCAAACCGCGTTTCAGCGTTTGATCTTGCCGGCTTGGCCGTTTGGCTCCTTGGTTTTCTCTGCGAAGCTCTGGCCGACCGACAGCTCGCATCTTTCCTGAAAGAGCCGTCCAACGCGGGCAAGCTCATGCAAAGCGGCCTTTGGCGCTACAGCCGACACCCGAACTATTTCGGAGAGATCGCGCAATGGTGGGGATTGTGGCTTATGGCGCTCAGCGTTCCGCACGGGTGGCTTGTCCTCCTGGGACCCCTCACGATCACCTTTTTGATCGTCCGCGTTTCCGGCATCCCTCCGCTCGAATCCGGAATGCGATTTCACCCCGAGTTTGAAGCTTACGCGAAACGCACGAGCCCTTTGATACCTTGGGTTCCAAAAAAATGAAGATCCTCCATCAAACCGCACGGTTTGTTCGCGGAAGCAAGGCGACCGTAGTAAAAGGAGGGCTGATCCTTCTCGTCGTCATTCTCGGCTTGACCGCGATACTGAGGGGCAAGTTCCCGAAAAAGAAAGAACCGAAAGCCGCTCTCGCTGCAAGAACACCCTCTTCCTCCTATGTCGAATACGCGTTCGACTCCGAAAGGGGGAACGATCCCGGCTTCACAAAACGAGCTTATGACCAGATGCGCAAATCCCATACGCTTCTCGACGCAGAAAGCGCCCCTTTGCGCTTCGACGAAATGCCGGTCGATCCGGATCTGAAAAATGGCGCTGAAAGAGGCGTCTTCGAAAGAAGAGTCTGGAACGGCAATGCCTATGAACTCGTCTTGGAGTCAGGCTCGTGGGTTTCCGGCGTTTATCGGATGTCCTCCGGAACACGGGAACTCTTCCGCGCGCCGATGCGGTCCGGCGCCGAAGGCCCGATCCACGAATGGAGAATCATCGACGGCAAGCCTGCCTTTACGTTCGGAATCGACTGCCCAGACAAGCGCTCCGGCGCTGCCGCATGCACCGACATCTGGCATGACGGAGAATTCCTGTCAAAGAAATACCGAGTCAATAACCCGCGCTACCCTTTTTCTTACGGAGGCAAGCTGGGTTTCATCGCCACTCGCGATTTCCAAGATGCCGTTTTCTACGACGGCGTCTTTCTTACGCCGAGCTTCCGGCATATCTGGACCCGGAACTGTTGCGCGGCCGCGGAGATTCTACCCACGGTATACGAAAACGGCGTCTTGCTCTTTTACGCCTTGCGCGGGGAAAACTACCTTGTCGAGGCAAACCTGCAGGAACTCTCCAAGGAGGCGGGATCTCGCCTTTGAAAAAAGGGGCGAACGCCCCCGTTTTTTTATTTTCCGGTCGCCCACGCCTTTAACGTTTCATACTCCACCGCGCCGCAGAGGCGAGCGCCGGTTTCCTCGTTGACGAAAAACGGAACTCCTCCGCACATATTGTCAGCGTCTTTCTGAGCGCGCAATTTGTTATTTCCCTCATCGTGCCAAGTCTCGAGCTTTTTTACCTCGACGCCAAGCTCTTTTTCCAGTTGTTCCACGAGCGGCATCATGCGGACGCAATGCGGGCATTCTTTTCCGTAAAATTCGAGAAGTGCCATGAAGAAGGCTAGTGAATCTTGCCTGCAAGATAGCGCAAATGCGGATGAAGAGCAATTCCCCGCGTCTCCGCCTCAGGTCACGATTTCGCCTCCGGCAACTTGACGATAAAAGTCGTGCCTTTGCCCGGCGCGCTTTTGAAGGTTATGGAACCGTTCATGCCCTCGACCAGGCGTTTCACGATGAACAGGCCGAGTCCGCTCCCCTCGACGCTGCTGGCCGCCTTCGCTCGCCAGAACTTTTCAAAAAGATGCTTTTGCTCATCGAGGGGGATGCCGGGTCCATCGTCGACGATCTCGTACTTCAAATACGGATCTTCATGAGCGATCCGAACGCGCACGCGCCCGCCTTCTTTATTGTATTTCACCGCATTCGAAACGAGATTTACGAGCACTTCGTCGACACGGCGATCATCCGCGAGCGCCATCGGCACGAACCCTTCCCCTTCCTCGATCTCAAGGGTCACGTTCCTTTTTTCCGCGATTGGTTGCATTTCCTTAAGGATGCCCTTGGCTGCGTCCAGCAGGTTCACGAATTCCTTTTTAAAGGGGATCCGCTTGGCGTCCAGACGCGCCATGTTCAGCAAATCCTCGACAAGCGTTGCCAAATTCTTGCTCGCTGAAACCGCATCCTCAAAAGCTTGGCGGATTTCGGCGCTCATGCGCCGATCCGCGACCGATTCCAAGCTCCAACGGATCGACGTGACCGGCGTGCGCAATTCATGCGCCGCCACGAAAAGGAATTCATCCTTCAGCTTCAACACTTCGTTCTGACGCTCGATTTCCTTTTTCTGCGCGTCTTCAAGCGCCCTCGTGCGCTCGCGCACCTTATTTTCAAGCGTCTCGCGCTCGGACTTGAGAGCCGCGGCCATCATGTCGAAACGCTCAGACAGCACCTGCAACTCATCTCCGGTTTTGACCGCAAGATGCAGATCGAGATTGCCTTTCATGATTTCCTCGGTGCCGCGCGTTAAGCGCGCCACCGGACCGAAAATCCTGGTAATGACCAAGTACGTGAAATAGCCGGCCAGCACGAGCGTCGAAATTAAGATGACTGCGATCAGGTTCTGCCGGTCCAAATTCAGGATGTGCGCGAACGTCTGCTCATCAATGATGATCTGCGTGACGATCATGTACGTCACGATCAGCAAGACCTCGAAGAAAATGACCGTGCCAGCCACTTTCAGACCGATATTCGGATGAAGACCCAAGCGTTCGCGAAACCTCATACCTTCCCAGTATACCACCAGATCAGGGAAGCTCGCGTATCTCGACGCGGTCAGACAGCGGCCCGACAGGATCCCCTCCGATCACGACGACCCTGTCGCCCGCACCAGCCAGCCCAAGCGCTTTCACCGAGACTGCAGCCTCTCTAAAAAAAACCTCCGCGTTCTCGGCCCGTTTCAACAAAATAGGGAGGACGCCCCAAGAAACCGAGAGCTGCCTGCGCACGCGAGGATCATCCGTTGCCACCACAATCGGCATCTCGGGACGGAAACGACTGACCGTGCGCCCAAGATCCCCTTGCGCCGACGCGACGACGATCAGCCTGACGTCAACATCGCGTACCAATACGTTCGCGATTTCTGAAACAGCCTCCTCCACAGAACGCGCGTCGCCGCGCCTGTGTTCAACATCAAGATGATCCAGCGTGGAGTTTTCCGTTTCGCGAATAATGCGCGCCATCATTTCAACCGCTTCGAACGGATGCGCCCCCCCAGCCGTTTCCCCAGAAAGCATGACGGCGTCAGCGTGATCGATCACGGCATTAGCGACGTCCGAAACCTCGGCTCGTGTCGGGCGAGGGTTGCGGATCATGGAATCGAGCATTTGCGTGGCCACGATAACCGGCTTTGCGGCCAAGCGGCATTTCGCTACCAACTGCTTCTGCACGATCGGTACGCGTTCCGGAGCCATCTCTATCCCCAAATCCCCCCTAGCGACCATGATGACATCGACAGCCGCGATAATCTCGTCCATGCAATCAACGGCTTCGCGCTTTTCAATTTTCGCGACGATGCGGATCGGCGTTTCTTGAGAAACCGCTCGGAGCGATTCCGCCCGAACGATCAGATCGCGCAATTCGCCGATTTCTTTCGCGGAACGCACGAACGAAAGAGCGATAAAATCGACGCCTTGCGCCACGCCGAACTCTAGGTCAGCCTTATCCTTTTCAGTGATCGGGGAAATCGACAATTTCGAATCCGGGAAATTGACGCCTTTGTGGGACGTGAGTCGTCCGCCGTCGACTATTTCGCAGACGACATCGCTCCCCTTGATCTCCACGACTTTCGCCGACAGCAACCCGTCATCGAGCAAGATGCGCTCTCCCGGCTTCACGTCCTTGTGTAAAAATTCGTACGTCACCGGCAGGAGCAGATCGTCAATTGCGGATTCTCCCGTTGTGAAAACGACGCGCGCCCCTGCCTTGAGATTCACGCCGTCTTCTGGAAGCACGCCGACTCTGATCTTTGGCCCCTGAAGATCATGAAGAATCGCGATAGGCACCCCGAGTTCTTGAGACGCGGATCTGGTCTCCCGAATCAGTCCGGCATGCTCTTCATAAGTGCCGTGCGAAAAATTAAGACGTGCGACGTTCATTCCTGCACGCATCATGTTCCTGAGCATGTTCGGCGAAGAGGAAGCCGGACCGATCGTGCAGACGATTTTCGTGCGTTTGAAATCCATAGGGTTTTACGGAGCGTCGGGCAGCACGCCAAGAACCACGGAAACGACGCGTTCGACGCTTTCGCGCAAGAGCCGGACCTGTACCGTGTCGCCCGCTTTCTTCCTCGCAATCACCGATGACAACGGGCGATTGATCTCCAATCTCGTTCCATCGATCTCAAGAAGGAGATCTCCAGCCTTGAGCCCGGATTTCTCCGCCGGAGAATCAGGCAGAACCGCGGTACCACCTCCACGAGAAGTTCCACCAACCAAAAGCGCGCCGTAATCAGCAGCAAGACGGTCGCGTCGGGCGATCTCAGGAGTCACCATGGTGTAACGGACACCGAGCCAGGGGCGTACGATTTTTCCGTGCGTTTTCACGCTCTCAATGACGATTTTTACGGCATTGATCGGGATCGCGAATCCGATCGATTGGCCCGAACGGTTGACCGCGGTATTCACGCCGACAACCCTCCCTTCGAGATCGACCAAAGGGCCTCCCGAATTTCCCGGATTAATGGCTGCGTCGGTCTGCAGGGCTTCTTCCAAAACTTCCGATTCGCCAGCTCCATTACCGGCGATCACGCGGCGATTGATCGCCGAGATAACGCCCTTGGTAACGGAGTTACGATATTCGGACAACGAATTTCCGATCGCAATAACCGTTTCTCCAGCCGAAAGCGCATCGGAATCACCGAGCGGAGCGACAGTGAGCCCGGAAGTTTCGACTTTCAGCACGGCGATATCCAGAACGGAATCTCTTGCCAAAACCGCGGCTGCATGCGTAGTCCCATCCGAAAACACGACTTCATACTCCGCTTCGGCATCGGCAGCGACATGCCGGTTGGTCAGAATCAGCCCGTCTTCGGAAATGACGAAACCGGTACCTCCACCGATTTCCTGCTTCCTGCCAGGCTCGCTCGGTATCTGCGGAATTTCAAAACCGAAGTATCCGAGAGGCCCCGTGCTTTCATACAGCTTGGCCAGATCCTTTTTAACGACGATGCTCACGACCGCAGGAGAGACCTGACGAACAGCATCGATCACCAAGCGATCCTCGGCCAACAACGGCTGCTTGCTCTCGTTCGATACCTGGTTGGTTTGCGGGCGCCAAGGGTAATATTTTTGATTCAAAGAAACCGCAAAGAGCACGCCGAAAGCGGCTCCGGAAAAGCTCCCGAAGAGAAAGCTCGCCACGAGAGCAGAGGCGAGATGGTTTCGTCGCTCGTTTTTTGGCGTAGGTACTTCCTCCATAAAGCCCGTCATCAACGCTTTTTCTTGGATTTGGCAAGATGTTCAAGCGCGTCTTGGAATGTTTTTACGTCCTCGAAAGCTCGGTAAACCGACGCAAAGCGGATGTACGCGACAGTGTCGACGTTCTTCAATCGATTCATCACGATTTCCCCTATCTCCCTGCTCGTTACCTCGTTCTTTCTTCTCTTTTGCAAATCCCGCTCGATCTGATTCACGAGTTCCTTGAAAGCCTCAGCGGTGATCGGTCTTTTTTGTATCGATTTGCGGAGTCCGGATTCTAGTTTTTCACGCATGTACGCTTCGCGCTGGCCATCCCGTTTCACGACGGTAAGATCGAGTATTTCGCTTTCTTCGACCGTTGAAAAACGAAAGTGGCACTTCAAACACTGCCGACGGCGGCGAATGGTCATGCCGCCCTGCGACAGCCTGGAGTCGACGACTTTCGTGTCCTTATGGTTGCAGGCAACGCACCTCACAGCATTTTCTTTCGAATGAAGGCGGGGATATCGAGCTCCTCCTCTTCAGCAGCCGCGCCGGCCGGCTGCGGGACGGGGGTGGCGCCGCGAAACCGCTGTGGCTCAGGTTCGAGCGATCTGACTCGCTTCGGGACGGACGCGGCTCGCGACGAATCGAAAACGGGTTGCGGCTGGGGTTGAGGCTTGATGTCAACGGCAGGGCGAGCGGCAGCCGCAAGCGGTTTTTCCTCCGGCGGTTTGGCAGGGAGAACCTGCGGCTTGACGGCTGATGCGATCGATCCGGCAGAAAGTACGCTCTTCATCGACGTTGTCATGTGCGAGCGTTCCTGCCCGTCAAAACCCGTCGCGACAACCGTCACCTTGATCTCATCTTTCATCGACTCGTCGATGACGGCGCCAAAAATAACCTTCGCGGCTTCATCGGCTTTTTCCGTAATGACCGCCGCCGCGTCAGCGACTTCCTTCATGCCCAAGCTCTGTCCGCCCGTGACGGTGAACAAGATCCCCCTTGCCCCGTCGATTGAAACTTCAAGCAGCGGACTCGCGATAGCCTGTTTGGCGGCTTCGATGGCGCGCCCTTCTCCGACACCGCGGCCAATCCCCATAAGCGCAGATCCTTGTCCGAGCATGATCGCCTTGACGTCAGCAAAGTCCACGTTGATGAGACCCGGGACAGTAATGAGCTCGCTGATGCCTTGAACGCCCTGGCGCAGCACGTCATCGACGATCTTGAATGCGTCGAGCAAAGACGTCGTCTTGTCGATCAAGCCGAGCACGCGATCGTTCGGGATCGTGATGATGGTATCAAGCCGCTCTTTCAGGTCTTTGTAGCCGGTTTCGGCGATATCGCGCCGCTTGGCCCCCTCAAAAGCGAACGGCCGCGTCACGACGGCAACTGTCAAGGCGCCCAGATCGCGCGCGATTTCCGCGACGACCGGGGCAGCGCCGGTGCCTGTTCCTCCACCGAGCCCGCACGTGACGAACACCATGTCGGCATCCTTCAACGCTTCGCGAATCTCGTTTGCGCTTTCCTCGGCGGCTCGCTTCCCCATTTCAGGATCCATGCCTGCTCCGAGGCCTCGAGTAACCGTTTTTCCGATATGCAGCTTCACGGGCGCGTGCGAATGATGCAGCGCTTGAACATCCGTGTTGACGGCGATGAATTCGACCCCGCGGATTTTCGACAAAATCATCCGGTTTACGGCGGAGTTTCCGGAACCGCCGACGCCGACGACTTTGATCTTCGCAAAGGTTTCTACCGCGGGTTTGACTTCGCCCATACTGGCACTGCGCGAGTGATTAGAATCTTCTCCCCCAGCGTACATAAAAAAAGAAGCCTTCTCAAGGCTCTTTGAACATGATTATTGTTCACTTTATGCCCATCTCAGGGCAGGAGCGAGCGCAACAGTTTTTTAAAGCGGCTTCCAACCTGCAAGTGACTGATCTTGCCCGCTAGGCCGCTTTGGCTTCGCGCGCTCTCGGAAAGATGGTGTCCCCACAAAACAAGGCCCACCGCCGTGGAAAAAGCGATATCGTTCGTCCGGTCGGTAATGCTTGAAACATTGACCGGGTAGCCGAGCGCCGCCGGAAGGCGGAGTTCGGTTTTTGCCATGTCGACCAAGCCGTTGAGTTTCGCTCCTCCTCCGGTCAAGACGATGCCGGCCGGCAACCTGCCGCTGCGATCGATTTTCTTCAGCTCCTTGTCGATTTTTCCGAAAATTTCTTCGACGCGCGCTTCGATGATTTCAGCAACGAATTTTTTGCTGACCACCTCGTCTTCCTCCGCGCCAAGATCGACAAGGCGGATATCCTCGCGCTTCGCTTCCCGGGAAGAAGCGAGTCCGTGCTCGACCTTGACGCGCTCGGCGACTTCGATGGAAGTCCGCAGGCCGATCGCGATGTCCGACGTGATATGGTCGCTCCCGATCGGCAGCACGACCGTACGCAATACGTCCCCATCCTCATAAACCGCGAGCGAGGTGGTGGAACTGCCGATGTTGGCGACGATAACTCCGAGTTCTTTCTGGCGCGGGCTCGCGACCGCCTCGGAAGCCGCCAGAATGCCGAGCACGACATCGTCGATTTCGATTCCCGTGCGATAAACGCACTTGGAAAGGTTTTTCAGCTGCGAGGAAAGGCTCTGGATGATTTGCGCGTCGACTTCCAAACGGATACCCGTCATGCCGACCGGATCCTTGATGCCGGACTGCCCGTCGACGATAAAACTCTTGGGCAAGACGTGGAGGATTTCGTAATTCAACGGGGTGGCGACCGTGCGAGCCGCCTCGAGCGCGCGCTCGACGTCCTCCTCGCGAATCTCGCCGTCGGAGCGGGAAACGGCGACAACGCCCTTCGATTCCTGCGAAACGATATGGCTCCCGGAAATGCCGACAAAGGCGCGTTCGATCTGCACTCCGGTCATGCGCTCCACTTTTTCCAAGCAGGTCGACACCGATGAAATCGCGTCTTCGATAGAGGTGATGACGCCTTTGTTCACGCCGATGGACGGAGCCTCGGCGGCGCCGATGATTTGGATCGACTCCCGTCCGCCGCCAGAAGAACCGCGCTGCCCGACAGCAACGCGCACCGACGAAGAGCCGATGTCAAGACCCGCGATGATTTCCGTAGAGGAGGACTTCGCCATAAAGTTCACTTGAAGACATGGGGCCAAAACACCAAAACGCCCGCGATCAGCGCGCCGACCGAACTGACGAGTACGGCGCCAGCCATCATATCCTTTATTTGTTCGGCGTATGCGTGAATGCGCGGCTTGAACACGTCGACAAGCCTCTCGACCGCGCCATTGAGCAATTCTAGCACGAGCGTCATGGCGGCGACAACGACAAGCAGCGCCGTCTCGGCCCGAGAGAGCGAAAAAACAAACATCAGCACGATCAGCACGGCGGCGGCGAAAAGCTGGAGCCGGAAACTCTGCTCTTCGCGCGCCAGGGTTGCAATTCC
>CAYMBC010000025.1:0-12378 GCA_964388605.1 uncultured Gammaproteobacteria bacterium | reverse complement strand
CAACTGAACCTTTCGGACCGACCAATTCGCATTTGCCAGATCCTGCCAAATCACCGGAAACACGCACGGGCGTTTCGATCCCGAGCTTGAAGCCGTCGGAAAATGCCAGTTCGACCTGCGACTGTTTGCGGCAAGGACCGAGCACGCGCGCCTCGGACTGTCCCTTTGATCCTTTGATAATCACTTTTTCCTCGCACGCGTACTGGCCGGTTTGCGACAGCTCTTTAAGCGGCGTCATGACGTACCCTTCGCCGAAAAGAATGTCTTGGTGTTCTTGCGAAAGATGCACGTGGCGCGCCGAATACTCGATACGCACGTCGCGTCCTGCGGCGGGATGTTCAGTGCTGTTCGTCATAATGCTTCACGATCGGTGATTCTTCATAGCGGAGGAACGCGCGCAGGATGCGGGCCACCAGCGTTTTTTCTTTCGTCTTGCCGATATTCTTCAAGCGAGATTTCGAGCCGTGGAACAAGGCAAGCATCCGTTCAATGACGCGCGCGTTCATGCGCACGATCGTTCCGAGGATGCCGGTTTGCCACAAGGGGTTCGACAAGCGCTTGTTCGTGATCTTGATCGCGCTGTCGGGGCAGATCCGCTCGCAGGTTTCGCAGCCGATGCATTTGTCCAAATCGATGTAGATGCCGGGCTCGCCGAGCATGCCCAAGTCCTTGTCGTGCCAGGAAATGGCGTTCACCGGGCATTTCATGACGCACTCGCCGCACGACTTGCACAACCCCAAGAAGCGCGTGACGCGCACCTTCGCGTTCTCTTCGGTTTTCGGGCGGAAACGCCGGAGTTCTTCCGGCGTATCTCGATCCATATCAAGCAAGGTCATAGCCTTTGTCGAACGCTTTACGATTCAAGTCTTGAAGCGCCGGATCTTTCGCGTATTTGGGGGCAAACACGTGGTCGAGAGCGGCTTCGAACCGATCCTTCTCGAGGCCCGGAATGAGTTTCACCATGGCCCCCATGATGACCATATTGAAGACGCGCGGCTTTTTGAATTCCTCCTTAGCGATCGTTCCAGCATCGATCTCGCGCGGCTGCCAGCGTTCGAGGCGGGAAAGGTCTTTCACCAAATAGCTGTTGACGATTACTTTCGTATCGTCCTTTAGAAACCCGTAAATGCGATCAACCGCTCGCTGCGAAAGCACCACCCAGAGATCGGCTTTTTCGAATTTCGGATACGCGGGCGCAACATCGCCTATTTGCGCGTAGGCCTCGGTCACGCCGCCTCTCTTCTCAGTCGAGAAATACGGCACATACACCGCTTTTTTCCCCTGCTCAAAAGCGGCCAGCGCGAGAATCTTCGCGATCGACTGCACCCCCTGCCCGCCTTCTCCGCAAAGAACGATTTTGTACGTATCCATATCAGAAACGCCCGAGGCGATAAGCTTTCGCCATTTTTCTTTCGAGGATGCCGAATGTCTCGTCCGGCTTGTCGATCGTGCCCCAGCTCAGCGTGCAGGGCGACAAAACCTCTAGGAACGCGAAGCCTTTGTTTTCTTTGACGAATGCAAGAGCCTCTTTCATAAACTCCCTGAGTTCAAGCTGTCGCGTCGTCATGCCGCGAGCAACCCAAGCCGTCGGATTCAAGTGGCGAACGAGGTCTGGACCTTTGACGTAGTGCGTGTCCGCCCCGTACGGGGTCGTGACCGTTTTCGCGCCCGGCAAGGTCGTTGGCGCCTCCTGCCCTCCAGTCATCGCGTAGACCGCGTTGTTTACCACGATCGTAAAAACGCTTTCATTACGGATCGCCGCGTTCAAAAGCGAACCCATCCCGATCGCGTATGCTCCCCCGTGGCCGACATAGGCGACCGATACAGCCTGGGGATTGCCGCGCTTCACGCCCACCATGACAGGCACGGTACGGCCGTGATGCGTTTCGATCGTGTCGATATTGAAGAAGTCGAAAGCCAGCAGCGAGCAACCGATATCGACGCCGAAGGCGATGCGTTTTTGCAACCCGAGTTCATCAACGGCAAAACCAAAAGCTTTCAAGACTTCCGGGTGTCCGCAACCCGGGCAAAACAAGTGCGGCTTGGATTCAACGCGCACGCATTTCGGAAACGCGAGTTTCGCGGCAGTCGGGTGGTTCATACGGAGGGCATGTCGGTAATGAGCCGCATGATTTCTTCGACCGAAATACCGATCGAAGGACGGTGGTGCTCGATCATCGGCGTATCCGTCACTCCATAGAGCTCCTCTTTGACGAGGCGCGATAGCTGTCCAATCGCGGACTCCGCCACGATAATCCGTTTCGCGCCCTTGGCGGCCGCGCGGATCGCTTTGCGAGGAAAAGGCCTCAGCGTGATCGGACGGAACAGGCGCGCCGCTCCAGTTGTCTGATCTACCGCCTGCTTCGCCGCCGCCCCGACGATGCCGAACGCGACGATCAGAATCTCGGCCCGCGCCTCTCCGTACGTTTCGTGCTCTTCGATCTCGTATGCGACTTTGTCCCAAGCTTCCTTGATCTCCGTGTTCACCCGAAGCGTCTCTTCTTCCAAGTTCAGGCAGTTGCGATAACAGGAGTACTCGACGCCGTCTTGGTTGCGAATATGCACTTCCGGTGTCGGCACGACCTGATCGATCGGCCTTTCTCGCTTTTCTTCGAGCAGATAACGTTCGGTGGATTCCCTCTCGATGCCGCGCGTTTGCGGATCATAAATATCGACCTCGCCCATCATCTTGGCTTGGTACCCGTCAGCCAGCACGAATGTCGGAAAACGGTACTTCCATGCCGTATTAAAGGCCTTGATGCCGTAGTCATACAGCTCCTGCAGATTTCCCGGAGCATACACGATACGATAGCCGTTCCCGTTGCCGCCAAAAGCCGTCAAATTCACCTCGGATTGCGAATAGATGACCGTCGACGTCGACGGACCTCCGCGCTGATTGATGTACGCCACGACGGGCAGGCGCATCGCCTCGCACATCGAAAACGCGTCTTGCATGAGCACGTTTCCGGGACCGGCCGTGACGGTGAACGATTTTTTTCCAGAAAGCACGGAACCCAGCAGCATGAACGAGGCGCCGATTTCGTCTTCGGCCTGTACGAAGACCAAGCCATCCCTCTTCCCCTGTTCCGTTCCCGCTTCTTTCGCCCACCACAACAAAATTTCCGACCCCGGCGTGATCGGATACCCGTACATCCCCTCGGCCCCCGCCGCGCGTGCGGCCAAAGCGAGGATCTCGTTGCCCATGAGGAAGCGTTTTCCCATATTCCCATTCTAGCTCCTCAAAGCCCTTTCAAGGGTGTGGATGAATCTTGCCCGGCCCCTGCCGCGATCGAAGCTGCTGCCTGGAAAGGGAGCGCGGCGAGCGCATTCCAACCATCACAGCGCCTTGAACGCCTCGCGCAAGTACGGGTACGCAAGCATCGCCCCGTCCGGACTGACGTGATCATCGTCGCCGTACAAAAACACGTGGTTTTTTGCAAGCGGGCAGATGCTATCATCCCGACACCAAGCCGAGCGGGAATCCACGATCATAACCCCGTCACCAAGATATTGGCGAAGCCGTTCGACCAGCTTGTCTTGCTGTTCCGCATAGGCTTCTTTCGTCAAGGCGTACCGGTTGATGCCGTCGTCAGTTTTTTTACCTCGCCGCAAGGCGTCTCTCGGATCCTCTATCGCCTGGCGAGGATTATCGACGACCAGATAAACGCGCATGCCCGCCTCGCGATAAGCGGGAATCGTTTTGTCCAACAAGGATTCCAGCATCGTTCCGCGCGCATAGTTCGACCAATAAAAGAGCATGAATACGTCAGAGACGCCCCAACGAAGGGCTTCCTCGAACGCTCGGCGGTTCTTTTCTACGCACGGAACCTTTACCGAAGAAAGCGGCGGGCACAGTTCTTGAACCCAGGCGTAACGCATGCCCATGTTTTTCTCGCCGGCGAGCCGCGCGAACGCGGGCAGCAAGCTGCCCGCATGCGAATCGCCGAGGATTAGCGCCCTGGGGTTCGCTTCCGTCACCCCGATCCGACACGACGCCCCTTCTGTGCCATCCTTGACGCATGACGTTTTACCCGTCGCGATCGCGATGGAACGCGCATAGGTTTCGACGGAGCGCGCTGCGGGACGAAAGGAAAACCCACCAGTCAAAAATGCTCCGAGACCGGCACCCCCGATGGCAGCAAGCGCGGCGAGCAGATAAGCCGCGGACTTCGCGCCGTTGGCACCAAAACGGAACGGACGCTCAATCCATTGATAGGTCAGCCAAGCCAAACAGAACGCAGCGGCGACCAGTATGAACCGTACAAACGTTGAAGGCGTAACGCCGCCAAGAATCCGCGCAAAAGAAAGAAGGGGCCAGTGCCAGAGATAGAGCGGATAACTTATGAGACCGACGCCGACCAATGGCCGCCAAGAGAGCACGAGCCGATTGATCCAGCTTTCGCGACTGAAGATCAACAAAGCCGTTCCGAGCGTCGGCATGAGCGCCGACCACCCCGGATAGGCGCCGGCATCGGCAAAGAGAAAACCGGCACCAAGCAATGCCACGCCGATGATCGCGCATGGCGTTTCATATCTTTTCCAAGCCTGGCGAACGGGCAATGAAAACCAGGTCTCGGCGCTTGCAAGCATCGCGCCCAACATCAGCTCCCAAGCGCGTGTCGGCAAAAGATAGAAACTCGAACGCGGTTCGATTTTTACGACAAGGAGATTGAGAACAAAGGAAGCCGCGCCGATCGCGCCTACGGCCGAAAGCGGACGGAGCCGGTATTTCCATGCTGCCAAGAGCCCCAGAGGGAACAGCAAGTAAAACTGCTCCTCGACCGCCAACGACCAGAGATGCTGGAGCGGTTTCCGATCCGCAGAAACGTCAAAATACCCCCCCTCATGCCATAAAAGCATGTTCGACGAAAAGATCGAGCCGCCGAAAGCATGCAAGCCCAAACGCTTCATCTCTCCCGCATCGAATGCAAACCACGCCACGACGCACGAAACAGCCAGCATGACGCTGAGCGCCGGGAAAATACGCCGGGCGCGACGGATATAGAAGTTCGCAAGGCTGAACTCTCCGTGCTCCAACGAGCGAAGGATGATTCCCGTAATGAGAAACCCGGAAATAACGAAAAACACGTCGACTCCGGCAAACCCCGCGGGAAATATGCTGGGAAAGGCGTGAAAAATTACCACGGCCAAGACCGCGATCCCGCGAAGCCCATCGACGTCGCCGCGGTATTTTTGAGATGAAATGCCGCGCGCTTCAGGCATGATAAGGCATGTCAGGAAACCTTCCGGAGAGAACGCCTATTCCAATGCCCAAGGGCTCTTCTTCGGCGCATACCGCCAAAAAAGATCTTCCTCCGCGATCTCGATTTCGATTTTCTCGAGCTCAGAGCCTTCCGGCGCTCCCCCGGCATCAGGAACGGCGATGCCGGTTTTGCAGTCGAATTGGCCGCCGTGCCAATCGCATTCAAACACTTCGCCGGTACAACGGAGCTTGCCGCCCATATGGGTGCAGAAGTTCACGTAACCGCGCAGGGCATCTCCGGTATTCACGACGATCAACTCTTTACCCCTCACGCGATAACTCTTGGCACGGCCGGGAGCGATATCTGAAACTTTTCCGAGCAGAATCCTCTCCATAAGAACGGATCGTAGCGCTACGAACGCTCTTTCGCACGAGCGCCTTTGGCATAGCCGAACGTGTAGGCGAATCGGTCGTCACGGATCCGGCTGCGCAGCAGCAAATGCAGTTCGGCCAAAAGGTATTTTCCGAAAATCGAGAAACGCCCATCGCGCTCAAATCGACGGACGGAAACGCGAATGCGCGAGCCGGTCAGCACGCGAAAAGTGCCGGCTCTCCGCGCCCGCTCGACGTAGTCATGGTCTTCGGCCAGCTTGATGGATTCGTCGAATCCGCCGATGCGCTCATGCAGGCTCTTGCGGGCAAAAATGCAGAACCCGGGCGCATGCGCCAGCAGGAACTGCGTAGCCATCATGTGCGCGTTGAACACGTTGTGGGAAAAATGGTCGATGATTTTGCCGCTGATCGCCTTGACCAAGCAAGTGCCCGCATCCAAATCCCGGCGCGCGAACTGCTCCATCTTCGAAGCGAGCCATTCGGTATCGGGCAAAACGACGTCCGCATCGAGGAATAACAGCACGTCGCCTTTCGCCGCCTCGGCGCCGCGGTTGCGGCCCGGACCCGGCATGCCCCCTCGAACGACGCGGGCGCCGAATTGCTCCGCGATCTCGCGCGTACGATCGGTTGAGTTCGCGTCCGCAACGATGATTTCATACCCGCCTAAGCGCTGACTTCGAAGAGAGGCCAGAAGTCTCGGCAAATACTCCTCTTCATTGTAGGTCGGAATGATGATGCTCAGCATATGTGGTTTTTCAGCTTTTTTGGCCAAAAAACCGTATCACGTGCCATGATAGCACCCCAGCCGGATTCTTGGAAGGGGCGCAGCCGCACAAAACCGATCGTCGAATTAAAAAGCCGCGCTGTGGTAGGGAATACCGGCGCGGTCCAAGAAGGCCCGTATTTTACTAATGGGCACGGCGACACGTATCTGCGCCTGCTCATTATCTTTCACTTGGCCATCCTTGCCCGCCGCTGCAGCAAGGGCATGAAGAATGCCGACCAAGCGGCCGTCCCTGGCCAAGAATACCCCGGCTCCGGACATGCCTCGGCCATCAGTGAACTCAATGGCCAACTCCCCCTTGATGCCGCGTCTCTCATCAACCCAATGAGCATTTTTCACATGGCCATATCCAGCCATTTTGCCCAAATCATAAGGAAAGCCGACGGCATACACCGCATCAAGCACATGGACGTCTTCGGGCTGTCCAAGGATGACGGAAGACGCGAAAGTCCTTTCAACCTTGATTACAGCAAGGTCAGCCTCCTCATCCCACGCCACGACCGCGGCTGGAAAATCGAAAAACGCGGTATCGTCAACCGGGAGACGGAGGAACGGACTGTTCTCCCCTTGCTTGACCACATGATAGCAGGTCAGCAAGTAACCTCCGCGATCAAGAACGACCGCCGTCCCATGCGCCATCGTGACCAAGATAACGGGATGCGTCGCCTCCACATTCGCGTTGACTGAAGGGATTTCAAGGCCGACTTTCGGAGCGCACGCTCCAAGGGCGGCGCACACCAATACGCACAACAGTTTTTTTGCTCTCATCTCGCAACTCCTCTCCTGTAAAAGAACTTCAATAAGATGAGCATAGCACCTTTCCCTATAAAGGGCGCAAGTCTGCTATGATGAAGTCACTATGCGACGCCTTCTCGTGGTTTCAATCTTCGTCCTGACCCTTTATTCGGCTCCTCCCGCCCTCGCGGCTTCCGGCACCGCGCAACCGCTTTACGCCGAGTTCGGAAGGCACTTCATGGTCGGCGCCCGCTTTTACGGCCAAGCGATCAGCGGCTGGGCTTGGGGTCTCCTGGCTCGCCTAGGCCTCGCCGGACGCTTCGCGTCGGTCTCGGAAGGCGGAAACTGTACCCAGTTTTCGCGATGCGCCCAAGGGTTGGTGTGTCTCAATACCTGCAACGAAAGCTCGTGCCCGCGTTTTGAAAAGCATTGCGTCATCGGACCAAAAACCGTCCCTGTCCTCGGCGCCTCCTCGATTTGCGGAGCCGACAATCTCTGCGCTGACGGCACGGACTGCCTGCGCGTCTGTCCGGTCGGAGCCGGTTGCGCCGCCACGCATCGATGCGTCACAACGCGCTCTCCCGCCACTGCCTGCGAAACGGATACAGAATGCATCGATGCCTGCGGAAAGCTTCCTTCGCCTGAAATCGGCCCCGGAGGATACGCCGCCCGATGCGCGCGAAAAACATGCGCCTGCGATCCTGTGGAAATTTTTCCGGATGCGCCGCGCGTTCCTTGTCCCGCGTCCGAAAAGCCGCTCATTGCCTGTCCCGAACCGACTTTCCCGGCGTGCGCGTCCGGGACGAACGGGATCGTGTATGCCACGTGCCTGCGCTCGCCGGAATACGGCGGCACGTGTTTTCAAGATGCGGAGTGCGAAAAAGCTCTTTGCCCGGAACCCTCCGCCCCGTTTTGCGATGCGCTCGGATCCTGCAAATGCCGTACGGCAAAAACGAACGTGGTTGCTTGCACAAGCGCGTCCGAATGCGCCGCTACCGCTTGCGACCCCAATGAAACCGCCGCTTGCATCGATAACGCCTGCGCCTGCGCGCCGCGCGCAACGGCATCCGATTGCCGCGCGGCAACGGACTGCTCGTCAGAGTGTCCAGAAGGCTATTCGGCAGCCTGCGAGGCGGGAGCGTGCGTTTGCCAACGCACTCAGCAAGGCGCTCCGGTCACTTGCCGAACAACCGATGACTGCAACGCGATTTCCTGTCCCGTTGAGTATCAAAAATCCTGCTTGAATACCCTCTGCTCCTGCACGCGCGCCGTTTCGCCGCGCTGATTGACGAATACGGCGAAAAAAGGTAGCGTTGGGCGGATATGAAGTACGGCGAGAAACTCACGCTTCAGGTACGGTCGTTCGACGAGCGCGGTCGCGGCATCGGAGACTCCGAGGCTAAAAAGACGGCCGCGTCTTTTGTCATTCCTGGTGAAATTGTCGAAGGTATTTTCGTCGGCCGCAAACACGGCGTTGCCAAGCTCGGAGATATGCAAGTCACGCACGCTTCGCCTGATCGGGTGAATGTCGAATGCCCGCATGCCGGAGTTTGTGGCGGCTGCGCCTGGCAGCACGTCCGCTATGCCCGCCAAATCGAAGAAAAGCGTCGCATGGTCTCCGAGGCCTTGGCGCCTGTCGGCGTGGAACTTGGCGAAATCATGCCTGCCAAGGAAACATTCCGGCACCGCAACCGCATGGATTTCGTTTTTGGACCGCACGGCGAACTCGGCCTCAAGGAACCGGGACGCTGGGACAAGCATCTCGATCTCATGACCTGCCTGTTGCTTTCTCCGGAAGCAACCGATGTTTTAAACGCCGTCCGCGCCTGGGTCGCAACCACATCGCACAAGCCCTGGGACAACCGCCGTCACGACGGTTTCTTGCGCTATGTCGTGATTCGCGAAGGCAAGTTCACGAACGAACGCTTGGTAACGCTCGTGACTGCGCGCGGCGAACTCGAAAAGAAGGAGGAGCTCATCGCCGCACTGTCGCCGCTGTGCACATCCCTGGTTCATGGCATCAATCCCCTGTTGACGGATCTCTCGATCGCGGCGGAACTTTACCCCTTGAAAGGGGAAGCGCTGCTTCGAGAAAAAATCGGCGCTATTACCTACCGCATTCACCCGAACGCTTTTTTCCAAACCAACAGCCGCATGGCCGAACGCCTGCTTGAATACGTACGCGCCCTCGTGCTTTCCGGCCCGCACGATCGTTTACTCGACCTCTACTGTGGAGGAGGCTTCTTCTCGCTCGCGCTCGCGAGCAATGTCACATCGGCGCTCGGTATCGAACTTGACCAACAGGCTATCAAAGAAGCAGAGGCCTCGGCCGAAGAGAACAGCCTCAAAAACGTCCGTTTTCGAGCCGAAGCCGCCGAGCAGATCTCTTGGGAAACCGAAAAGCCGGATATTGTCATCATCGATCCGCCCCGAAGCGGCTTGCATCCCAAGGTCAAGAAAACCCTGCTTGAGAAGCGCCCGCCTCGCATCGTCTATGTTTCCTGCAACTACCGGACCTTAGCCACGGACTTGAGCGAGCTTCTCAAAGCCTATAAGGCAGAAAGCGCCGTCTGCATCGATCTCTTTCCGCATACGCCTCATGTCGAAACCGTGGTACACTTAACCTTGCTATGAAAGTAGGATTCGTTGCCCTCGTCGGGCGTTCCAACACCGGAAAATCAACGCTCGTCAACGCGCTCGTCGGAACCAAAGTCGCGATCACGACGCCGAAGCCGCAAACCACGCGCCAGGCCACCCAAGGCGTCCTCCATGGCGAGGAAGGCCAGATTATTTTTGTCGACACGCCGGGCATCTTCCGCAAACGCCGCGACCTCATGACGTCGCACATGAACCAGGCGGTAAAAGGAGCTTTGGAGGACGTCGATGTCGTTCTTTATGTCGTCGATCCAACGCGGGCGATCGGCGAAGAGGAAGAAGACATCTTGAAACTTTTGCTCGACGTTTCCGCCCCGAAGCTTCTGGTCATCAATAAAATTGACGCGCCGAAGACGGCCTATATCGACGATTACCGGGCAATGTCGCGGGATTTTGACGCCGTCGTCGAAATTTCGGCGCTTAAAGGCACGCATTTGAAAGCCCTGACCAAAGCAATTTATGACCGCCTTCCGGAGGGCGAAGCTGTCTATCCGGAACATCAAATCACCAATGTCGACAGCAAGACGTGGTACGGGGAGTTGATCCGGGAAAAGCTCTTTCTGTCTCTGTATCAAGAAGTTCCGTATACCACATCCGTCGAAGTCGACGAGATCGAAACCCGTCCTTCAAAAAGCGGAAGGGATATCCTCTACGTCAAAGCGCGCATCCTGACCGACAATGACCAGCACAAGCGCATGATCATCGGCGCGCGCGGAGCCATGATCCGCAAAGTCGGGATGATGGTTCGCAAGGAGCTGGAGCATATCCACGGAAAACCCGTTTTCTTGGACTTGGAAGTCGTCACGGATCCGCATTGGCTCGAACGCCTCCAGTAAGCTATACTGGGAGGCATATGGAAGAAAAAATTTCCGACGAATTCGGCTGGCGCATTTTCCGCATCATGGCGGAATTCGTCGACGGGTTCCAGCTCATTCGCAGCCTGAACAAGACCGTCTCTTTTTTCGGATCGGCGCGCTTTGACGAGAACGATCATCATTATAAAGAAGCCCGGGAACTCGCGCAGAAGCTCGGCAAAGCCGGCTATACGATCGTGACAGGAGGGGGTCCCGGCATCATGGAAGCGGGAAACCGGGGCGCGATGGAAGTAAAGGCGCAATCCGTAGGATTGAACATCGAGCTGCCGCAAGAGCAGCGCTTGAATCCGTACACGACGCGTTCGCAAGGCTTTCATTACTTCTTCACCCGCAAGGTGATGCTGTCATACGCCGCCCAGGCCTACGTTTTTTTTCCAGGAGGCTTCGGCACGTTGAATGAATTGACCGAGCTGCTGATGCTCGTGCAAACGAAAAAAATCGATCCGTTGCCGGTGATTTTGGTCGGCAAGGATTTCTGGCGCCCCTTCATGAAATGGGTCGAAGAGCACATCTACCAAAACCATAACGCCATCGACAAATCGGACATGTCCATCTACCACCTCGCGCAAGACGTCGAAGAGGCCTATCAGATCATCAACAACATCGAAATTTGCCCGCCGAACGCCGTCAAATGCTGGTACGGATATCAAGCGCACCAGTTCAAAGACGGGAAATCGAAGTAATTTCGTAGCCGAGCTCGTTCCATCGGACGCTCGCGGATTGAAACGCTTTGAGAGCCGGTTCAACCGCCGGATGAATGACGACCTTCAAGATCAACGGGTGTTCGGGGTTATCCAGCACAAAAACATCGGCAAACCAACTTGTGGCCCGCACGACGCGCACAAGCGTCATCCGGCCGTCAACGAGTAGCGGGAACGTATCGGACGTTCCCGTTTTTCGCAGTTGAAACGGCGAAGCCAAGTTGGGCGCAGATCCCCTGAACAGGGACTCCGTGACCGTATTGAAGACGTGAAACGCCTTTGAAACGGAGGAAAGCGCGTGTTCAGCCAAGCCCAATCTCAACTCGACGCGCTCCTCGTTTTGCAAAGCGGCGAATGACGCCTTCGACATCCATAGACCTCCACCCCCCTCGATCTCGCCCTCGCCAGCAGGCCAAAAGGCGGGCAAGAGCATCGCTTCCGCATTCTCGTACGAGAAAAGAGAGAGCGTGCCGGTCGCCGAGCGCGTTTTCCAATCCAATCGAACGAACGCTTCGCTTCTCGCTTCCCGCACCGTGACCTGCACTACCCGTTCTTCATCCCCAAAAACCTCGTCGACCGCACCCGTTACGCCTAGACGCGAGGGTCGGACCGTGAACATGAAACCCGGAACAAGGGCGATCGTGCGGGCTGTGGCCGCGGCGGAGTCGGCAGGCCGGCCAAACCAGGCGTCTTTCCCAAGCACCCCCAAATTCTCGACGGAAACGCATCCACCCCCAAGCATCAGCGAGGTCACGACAATGAAAGACAAGCGCGTTTTCATGACTTCATCGTAACACATCACGCCAAAAGCCATCGACCGCGGTTCTTTTTAACGAGTCCATCCTTCTCCAAATCGGTCAGGATCCCAAGAAGCCAGGAACGGTGCGTGGGGCCGAAGCCCGCACGGACGATCCGCCCCAAATCATCAAACGCATTTGAAGAGATTGAACGCCTTCGAAGTTCCTCAATCACCCGTCCCCGATAAATCCTGTTTGGAACGCCTCTGTCATCCTTTTTTTCCGCATACGTTTT
>CAYMBC010000024.1:0-13460 GCA_964388605.1 uncultured Gammaproteobacteria bacterium | reverse complement strand
AAACCGAAGCGTTGCCTTTGGCATCGATCGAGGTGATGCGCGCTTGATGCATGGCTCCTGCTTTGAGTCCGGAAAGAACGACCTGATGCTCCGTCGCAAGCGCCGCATCGGAGGCGGAGCTTCCGTAATCGAGGTACGTGCCATAAGCGACGATAGCCGTCGTTGCCCTATTCGTCTTCCAGGAGAGCCGCGCGGTACTGGAGGCGGCATCGTACAGGTCAATCGTGGCGGGACCGACGAGTTCGGTTGAGGCCGCATCCTTACCGGCGAAGAAGGTCGGCAACGGGAGAGCGAGCGTGTTTCCGGCAGCGTCAGTTGCCGTAAAGACGCACGCGTACTCCGTTTCAGAGGCCAAATTGGAAAGCTTGGCGGTGAGACGCACGGGGCGATCTCCCGAAACAAAGACGGGGGCGGTAATAGAGCCGGAATTGCAGGAAAACGAGGTGTTCGAAGGCGTCCGGTCAAGGCGAGCTAGGGCGAGTGCCGATGCGAAATCCTGTTCCACGATTTCCGCTGAAGAGAGAACGCGAAGAGGCTGGATCGTTTCGCCAGCAACCGCGGTATAAGGACCCGCGATCGAAATATTCACGAATGCGCCGCTCGTGGCGCGTCCGACGGCTTTGAGCTGCAGCGATCCGGCGAAGGCCGGCGGATACCACAGATAAACCTTTTGCGAAGCTGGCAGCGTCGCGATGTCCGCCCAAGACGTTCCTCCGTTTGTCGAATAGGAAAGAGCGACGAACGCCACGGCCGGCATGTTGGTGTACCAAGAGATGGGCGTCGCCTGGTCAGCTCGTAGGGTGGCATTCTGTGCGGGCGAAGTAATTACAAGCAAGTCGTCTTGCCTCGGGTTCGGCGTATTGTCGTTGGAAGCGCGAAAGGTAAACGGGTTAGGATAGGTGCCGGGGACGAGCGGATTGCCGGAAAGATCTTTCGCCGTCACGCCGAAGATTTCGGCTGCATTGCGCGGGTAGGCATCGTGCTGCGCGCTGACGGTACGGCCTTCGCCGATCCAGTCATAGAACCAACCTCCTGGATTGTTCGAAGAGGCAATCACGAGCGTCTTGCGGTCGACAGGTTCGCTAAATGTCAGCGTGAGCGGATTCGTGCGAAGGACGTCGACGTCTCCGGGTTCGGGAGCGGATGAGACGAGAACGGGAGAGGCTTGATCTTGCTCCGTTTCCGCGAGCGTCGCATCGCCGGACAAGAGGGCTCGAAGCTCGGTTGATCCGTCGCTGACTCCTGAAGCGGCGCCGACTGGGGCGTAAGAAATTTCGAAGTCGGCAGCGGAGGTATCTGTCATGAGGTGCGGATCGTTTTCGTCAAACACGACTTCCAGAACGCCTTGGCTCGCCGTCGAGACGATGAAAGCTTCGGAAAGGGCGATGGGCTCTCCTTTATAGGTGGCCTTGAAGCCGGAAATGCCCCGAACGATCCAGTTGGACAAGCGAGGGTTTTCAAATGTGAGAACGGCGCGGTCGATTTTGCCGTTGTGATTGAAGTCGCGCAGGGCGACTGAGACGACTTCGCCCGGGGCAGCAGCTGAAGCCGGGAGAGCTGACAAGAAGAGGCTGAAAGCGGCCGCGACCGCGAGGAAACGTGGGTGTTGCATAAAAAACAAGGATTTGATTGAATATTAGCACAGAAAACAGGGACTTGAAATATTTAAGCCTGGTGCTATAGTATTCCCGTTGCAATTCTTTCCGAGGTAGCTCAGCGGTAGAGCAGTGGACTGTTAATCCATTGGTCCTGGGTTCGAATCCCAGCCTCGGAGCCATGAGCGGACGTGATTGGAGTCCCGATCACGTCTGGTCAAAAGTCCGTCCCCACAAGGGGCGGGTTTTTGTTAGTCAAAGGCCAAACTATAGGCCGAGCCAAATAGATTCTGATCATAATTCAGACAGTTCTTTTGCTTTTATTGAAAGCCTGGATAAAGAAAATAAGAACGGAACAGGGGAATAACCGACATGTTGACTCTCAGTAAAAAAGATTCGAAGAGCAAAAGCGAAGGGAAACCAGCAAAGATACCTAGTAAATCCTGGGTGTTTTTGCTATATCCGGTGGAAAGGGGAACTGGTAGACTATTCTTAATATGAGAAGTTTTGAACAACCGAAATCAATCAACGAAAAGCGGGATCAAACGTCGTCTGAAGGGTGGAAGAAGGAGATTGAAAAACTATTTGAGCAGTTTCCTAAAGACAGGCTTGAGCGCGATATTGGCGCTCAAGAGCGACTCCAAGGATCAGTCGATCTGCGAGAGCAAAAAATATCAGATCAGGAATTACTCGCCGTGCTTGGCGAGTACGGTGTCTCTACAGACGACATCGAACCAGTAGAGGGGGAGGGGGTAAATGACCTGTATAGGATAAAGGTAAAAAAACACTTCTCGTCAGTGCGTATTCCTGTCGGGTACGGCTATCGCGGCGGCGCGGCAAGGGCGCTGCTGCTAAGAAATTTAGGCATTGATTCGTCGTATGAACCACGAGATATAGATGTGGTCCGACTTCCCGGAACGGAGGAGCGTCTAGGGCAGGACGAAGAGGTGGCCAAACAGTTCATGTCAGATGATTTTGAGCACGGACACGGCGTTGAGGTGCTCAAAAATGTTCAAGAGTATTTTTCCAGTCGCGATCTGACCATAAACGAGGTTTTAGCAACCGATATGGAGATCCTTCTGACAAAAACTGCCTTACTGGACTCTGTAAGGCATATCTTGAGGGTGACGCCGTTTGAAAGACATGATTACTCTTCTGGCCGAACTCTCGGACCCAAGATGCTTTCAAAGCTCTTAAGGTTTTATAGCGAATCCATACATCGATATGGAGACGCCGAGCTGGGTGAGGTAGAAGATTGGGAATACGAAGAGAATTTCATCAGTCCGTTTTGGTTGGCGTTACAACTTGACCGTGCGTTGGAAGTAAACGCTTTTGTGGCTGAACAGTATATACTTGAAGTAAAGAGGCGGAATCTTCTTCCTGAAAAAATACAAACTGTTCAAGATGCGGTCGATTATTTTTCCAAGGAGCTCAGTAACGGAAATTTTTACTTCCGACACGCTCCTGTGCAGCAGTTTGTGGAAGAGTATGAGCGGATCGGTGAAGCGTATGAAAGGCTCCCTAAAAGGATGGGGCACGGTAGATCTCGTGGTGAGGAATGAATGAGAGCAGATTCTATGCGCGCGATTACTAATTTACTAAACCATTTCTGGCACCGTGAGCCTACGGTACGTAAACACACTCCTGGATAATGGTTTTGATGTCCTCCACGACGCGGAGTCATGAGCGAACGCGATTGGAGTCTCCTAGTCACGCCCGAGGAAAAGCAAAAGTACGCAGGCGCCTTGCGTCCCTGAAAAAAGGATTGACATGGACGCGTCCTTTGGCGCGCCGCAAACCAGACGTCGTCGCCGTTTTGTCCGGTCACTTGGAAACTTCCCGTACAGAGAGTTTTTTGACGCGTATAAGATGTAAAGTTGACTTGACGTAAAGCATGCTTTACAATATCCGTATGAGCGAGTCTGTTATCAACACCCTGCGCGAGCTGCGTGCGGCTAGGAGTATTACTCAGGAAATCCTGGCCGAGGCCGTGGGCGTATCCCGCCAAACGATTATTGCGATTGAGAAGGGGCATTACACCCCTTCGCTTCCTTTAGCTATGAGAATTTCTTTCTATTTTCGCAAGCGCGTTGACGATATTTTTAAGTTGAAATTGCCATAATCTATGGAGATAAAACCTATGCTCGAGATGGTTCTTCCGACGCTGGCGGCCGTGGCGGCCCTCGTTACGTTCGCTTTTGCTTTGGCCGAAGGTCGCGGCGATGAGCGGGATGCGCTCCATCGTTACATGGCGAGCCGCGCGGCCTTTCTCCTGGGTCTCGGCGTCTTGGCACTCGGAACGCTTTGGCAGACTTATACCCACCGCCTCGATTCCTGGCTGCTCGGCGCGTTAATCGCTATCACGCTCGGAAAAATTGCCGGCCTGCTCTATGGCAGGCACAAGTATTAATTTTTTTGTCCCCCTATGCTCAAAGTATCGAAGCTCTCCATTCTGCCTTTTATGCTTGTTCTGATCGGCGCGGGTTGTGTGTCGTCCGCTCCTGGGAATGACCTTCCCGCTACACCGTCCACCATGATGAAAGATAAAAGCGCAGTGGAACCGGAAGGTGGAATGATGGGCAGCTCCATGCCTCAGAAAGACAGTTTGGTGATGGAGGAAAAGAACGGCGCGCTGATGAGCGAAGATGAAAAAAAGACGACGGGGGAAAACGGCGTGGGAATGGAGGAGGAAAGCGCCATGATGAAGAAGGCTGACCTCAAGCCATACTACGCTTCCTATTCCGCCGAACAATCAGCCAAGGCATTGAAAGAAGGTCGGGCGGTCGTTTACTACTTCTGGGCCGGGTGGTGCCCGATCTGTCAGGCTGAGGAGCCAAAGATCAAGTCATGGATCGAAGAATCGGATCTTCCCATTGCCGGCTTCCGCGTGAACTACGACACGGAAACGACTCTCAAAACGACGTACAAAATACCGTACCAGCACACGATCGTGTTTTTGAACGCCAAGGGCGAGGAGGCGGTGCGTTTCAACGGACCGGTTGGCAAAGCAGATTTTCTCGCCGCCCTTGAAAAGGCAGCCCGCTAGCATGTCGCTCTTTTTCCTGGCAATCGTCGCGGGCTTTTTGACCATCCTTGCTCCTTGCATTCTGCCGGTTCTGCCTTTTTTGCTGGGTACTTCGAGCGGACGTTCGAGGTGGAGGCCTGTCGTGATCGTTTGCGGGTTTATCGGTTCCTTCAGCCTGATCGGCGCGGCCTTGGCCACCGCCGGCACCTTCTTGGGTATTAGCAACGATATATTACGTCTGGCGGCCGGCATCATCCTGCTGTTCTTCGGTGCCGCTCTCTTGTTCGAATCCGCCTATGAACGCCTGACCGCCCGTCTGCAGGTGATTTTGACCGGTCTCGGAACCAGGCTCTCAAAAAATTTTTCGATGAGAGCCGACGCCCTTTCCGGCGTCTTCGTCGGTGTGATCTTGGTCTGATCTGGACGCCCTGCGCTGGTCCAATTCTTGGAACGATTCTGACCTTAGCCGCGCGCACTGGGAATTACCTGACGACCGCGCTGCTGTTTTTTGCCTACGCGCTCGGTGCTGGGGTTCCGATGCTTGCTGTCGCCTATGGCAGTCGTCACGTGCAGGAGCGCTTGCGGTCTGTCGGACGCATCCAGCCGGTTCTCAACAAGATATTCGGTTTTCTCGTGATCGCCGCCGCTCTCGCGATCCTGACGGGGTACGACCGCATCGTTCAGGTTTGGCTGATTCAATACTTTCCAGCCGAATCCCTCCTCAAGCTATGAAAAATCGCCTCCTTCTTGCCGTTGTGTTCGTTGGCTTCCTTGCCCTGGCCGCGATGATTGTCGACGCGCGCACGCGCGGGCTCGGCGCGGACGCAAAGATGCCGAAGCGCTTGCTGCTCGGCACTTCGGTTTCCGATCGCTCGTCCCTGACGGGTTCCAAATCCTCAGGTTCGAGTTTGCCAGTCCTGTCCGAAGGAATGCCGGAGTTCTCCGATATCGGGACTTGGCTCAATTCCGATGCGCTTACCCCTGACATGCTTAGGGGTAAAGTGGTTCTCATCGATTTCTGTACGTACTCGTGCATCAATTGCATCCGTACACTTCCGCACGTCACGTCATGGTATGAAAAATACAAAGGCAAACAGTTCGTCGTTGTCGGTATACATACGCCGGAGTTTGCTTTTGAGAAGGAAGAGAAAAATATCCGTGACGCGATCTCGAGGCATGGCGTTGAGTATCCGGTCGCCTTGGATAATGCGTATGGAACGTGGAACGCTTATGGCAACCGATATTGGCCGGCGCACTATCTGTTCGATGCGGGAGGCCGCCTGCGGTACTTTCATTTTGGCGAGGGCAAATACGAAGAAACCGAGGCTGCCATCCAGAGCTTGCTCAAAGAAGCGGGGCGCGAGGTTGCATCGAAAATAACGGAAGCTCCGACTCCGGGCTTCTCCAACATCAATTCGCCGGAAACCTATCTCGGATACGGAAGAATGGCTGGTTTGGCGAGTCCGGAATCGGTTTCGCGCGATGCGGTTTCCGCCTACACGAAACCTCCGCGGCTTGAGCGGAACCGCTTTGCGCTTTCCGGCCCTTGGAAGATCGAAGCTGAACGCTCCATTTCTGAAGGAGTGACAAGTCTGGCCTATCGGTACTCGGCTTCCACGGCGAATTTGGTGATGGGTGGGCCAGGGAAGCGCGTCGAAGTGCGGCTTGACGGCAAGCCGGTGCCGGAGGCGTTTCTCGGAACTGACGTGAAAGCGGGCGCAGATGGGAGAACGTATGCGGTGATTGACGGAGAACGTCTGTATGAACTGACGAACGGACGGGGTGTCTACGATGAGCATGTGCTGGAGCTCTATTTCGAAGCGGGCATTTCTGTCTATGCCCTCACCTTCGGCTGATTTTGAATGAAAGACGTCGGTGACGTCGGTTTCAAAACCGAAACAACCCGCTTCCTCATGAAGTCTTAAGGTTCTTCAAAAGAACCAATATCTACGATTTCGCAGATACTCCGCCTGACCGCGGAGCCGCGGGCTGTTGCAATTGGATTTTTATAAGGCGCGTGATACTCTTTTTTTATGGGAAAAATCATCGTATATATTGCAAGCAGCCTTGACGGATATATTGCTGGAAAGGAAGACCAAATATCCTGGCTTGAAGCTTATAATGTCGCGGGCGAAGATTACGGATACGCCGAGTTCATCAAGAACGTGGGGACGGCCATTATGGGGGCGCGGACATACGAGCAATCGCTTAAGCACCCCGAGCGCTTGATGTTCGGGGTCAAGAACTACGTTTTGAGCGACGTTTTGATGGATGCGCCCGAAGGCCTCAATGTCGAATTTTACAAGGGTCCTCTCGCCGAACTCGTCGAAAAGGTCAAAAAAGAAAGCGTGCAGGACGTCTTTGTGGTCGGCGGAGGGCAAGTTGTCTCTGGTTTTCTGAATGCTGGTCTTGTCGATGAGCTCCTCCATTTTGTGGCGCCCGTCCTTATTAAGGAGGGGATATCTCTATATTCTGCGCTGGATAAGAGCATTGAACTTCGATTGATCGAGGCTGTGCCGTATACGACAGGCATCGTGAAGCTTCGTTACGTTCCCGGAGAAAAAAATCGGATATGAATCCGCGCCATGACGTATACTGCGCTTTAAATACGAGAGTCTTGACCGCTCCGCTAGATCCAAGAGCAGCTGGCGTTCAAGCCGGAAAATATTCTTGAAATCGGAAAGGGGAGCGGGCTTGTCAGGATAGTGATGTCAAGTTGTCCTGTACCGGGGGCCAGAGCCTATTCGCCCCATCATCGATTTTTCGTCCTTGACACGGCTTAAATTCACATGCTTTCATGAGCAATGATGCGCATGCATCTTTACTGACAAACCCTTAACTTCTCTCATGACTCCCACGAATGACCCGATCGCGGCTTTGAAATCCCGTTATGCGGTGAACGTATTCGATACTTCGAGAAAAATCTCTGATGAAGATTTGAAGACGATTTTGGAATCGGGGAGGCTCTCTCCTAGCGGTTTTGGCATCGAACCTTGGAAGTTCCTTGTCGTCAATGATCCGGAGATGCGCGCGAAAATACGCGAGGCCGGGTATGACCAGCGTAAAATTTCGGAAGCCTCGCATCTTGTCGTCATTGCTACGCGCACGGACGCCGAGGCGATGCCGGACGAACGGATCGCTCGCACCGTGGCCACATCCGGCCTTCCGGAATCCGAATTCGAAGGGTTCCGCGCGATGATGGTCGGTGCGATCTCCGCTCGTCCAGCTGAAACCCGCGTTTGGTGGCTCAAGGCCCAAACGTATATTCCTCTCGGTATTATGATCGCTACGGCTTCGCTTCTTGGCATCGACACCGGCCCCATGGAAGGGTTTGATACCGATGCGGTCGATAAGCTCCTTGGTCTCAGGGAGAAAAACCTGACGGCGACCACGATGCTTGCCCTCGGTTACCGCGCCGAGGAGCCGAAGCTGCCGAAAGTCCGGAGGGAGTACGGCGACGTGGTTGAAATCATCTAAGGCCTATGCAAAAGCCCGCTTGTTCGAGCGGGTTTTTGGTCGTCGAAAAGCACTGATCATCGTTCCGCCAGGCAACATCGTCCTATCTTGAAAAGTTTTCTATGCTGGTGATTACCCAGCGGCATGCCGAAGCGTTTGGGTTTGCCGCATTGTACGCCAACCTCATCGTTTTCGATTGGATCCTCTACGGACGCCACGGAGCGGAGCGCGTCTTGATGCTGTCCAGCCTCAGATTTTTCTTGTTGGCATGCCCGATGTTTCTCGGAAGCTTGTTGATTCGTCTGCAGCCTGCCGCGCTGTTTCAAAAAACGGTTCTGGCTGCGCTATGGCTTTTCTTCCTGCCGTACACGATCTATTCCGTCATAGAAATACGTCATGTCAGCGAACTATGCCGCCTTGCGGAAGGCGCTTTTTATGCGCCAACGTGCTTGCCTGGCGTTTGGATGCTGCTACCCGCATTTGCCTACGCGATGGCGGGGACGCTGGCTTTCGTGTTCTCCGTCTCTTCAGTAACGAACAAGACCTTTCAACGATCCTGGCTGAAAAGGATCGCAATTCTTGGCATATGCGCGTATTCGGCGCTCTCTAGCACGTTCGGATTGTACAGTCGTTTGAACGCGTGGGATTCGCTTACCCGTACAAAGGAGGTGCTGGACGGAATCAGGCATGTTTTTGGCATGCGAGCTTTTTTGTACGATTCCATCGCCGTCGGAGTCTTTTTTATCGTGATTTTTTTCGTGATGAATCGGCTCGTCCGTTGGGGGAATCGATATATTGACGGAAAAAGCCTTTGAAGCGTATGGACCGAGCACGAACCCCTTGGCCAACGATCGGCGTGGTAGCCGGTTTTAAAACGTCTGATGCGGCGCTTTCCTCGTTTCTTGAACAAGCTTTTCCTTGCATAAAGATTGCGCAGTATCGAATACCCGCCCCGTTCTGGGTTTCTTGGTTACGGAAACGGGTCAAGGAAATCGGTTTTTTTCCGCTAATCGGACACCTCGCCCTTTCGGTGTATTTGAGAACGCAAAGGCAACTTGAAAAGGCTATTGGTGATTCGATTTGGTCGAAAGCGGGATGCTTTCGACCACGCTGGGCATCGATTCGCTCGTCGAGACGCGCGTGCTTTTCGGAAAGAGAGTTGGCGGAGTTCTTGGAAAACGTCGACGCTCTCGTGCTTCTTGATGCGACGAGGCTTAGCCGGGATTTTTTTAGAAAATTCAAGAAACCGATCGTGCAAGTTCTCTGGGGAGCGACGCCAAGGTATTACGGAGATTCTGGAGCCTTTTGGGCATATGCCTGCGGCGATCTCTCGGGCGTCGGCGTTACTCTCGCGAGCCGAGGAGCCGCATTCGATACGCTAAGCATTCTTGAAGAAGTGCCGGTAGCCGCAAGTCCTCAAGAGGACTTGCGGACGCTTAAAGTCAAACAGGTTTTGGCGCTGCGCGACGCACTTCCCCGAGCTCTTGCAAAGGCGATGTCGGGGGAGGCTCCCGGTGATTTTCAAAAAGTTTTTTGCCGTCTTTTTCGGGCTCCGACGCTCCTTACGTACGCGCGCTTTCTGAAGAACCGTTCGTTGGCCTGTTTTCCAGCCTACGCGTTTAAGGAAACAGTTGGAAAAATCTCGAGATGAGCCGGCGCGGGCAACCGTGTTTTTTGATCAGGTAATTTGATATACTGGCTGCGTCAGCCCCTCTTAACAAGAGATCCCCCCTGCCAACGAAAGCCATGCGGGACGGGGTCTCTCAGGCGCCTCGTCGGCGCACCGAGGGAGCGCATCGGTGCACGCTTTTATGAGTCCCTTCTTCTTTTTATGAAACCAGTCTATCTTTCGTGGTCCCTCGCACTTTCGCTTGGAGGCACGCTGTTTTCTGGGTATTTGAGCGCCTACAGGCTGTTCGCCAAGGGCTGTGCTTTTAACGAGCCCTGCGCTTTGTTTTTGGGCAGGCCGGCCTGCTGGTTCGGTTTCGCGCTGTTTCTTCTTCTGTTTGCAACTTCCGTTTTGGGTTTTCGGGGGCCGCTTACGGCTACAATGACGGCGCGCGCGAACGCGTCGACGGCTTTTCTTGGCATCTTGTTTTCGGGATACATCACTTGGATGGAAGCTGCCTCTTGGGTGGCCGGGGACGCTCGCGATTATCGTTTTTGGCTCCCGACGTGCGCGTACGGGTTGATGTTCTATCTCCTGATTTTCATGATTTCCATACGATATAGCCGCAACAGAACGGCTGTGGCGTAAGCCCGACATTTCGCGCGATCACGGCCGACGCCGGATCCCGCGTCCCGACTTTTCCTGGAGCTTCTAAAAGAGTCCTTGACTTTTTAAGAGAAATCGCGTATACTCCGGGTTCCTATGTATAAATCCCATCGCGACAACAAATCAGGCGGGTTCGGAGGCGGAAAAAAGTTTGGGGGCGGGCAGTCTTGGAACAGGGGTTCCGACAGCCGTGGTTTCGCGAAACCGGAGATGCATAACGCAACCTGTGCGGAATGCGGCAATGCGTGCCAAGTTCCGTTCAAGCCGAACGGCCGCAAACCGATCTTTTGCAGCAATTGCTTCAAGAAGGGGGATAAGGCCGGCGGAGACATGCGTTTTGAACCACGTCCGTCTTTCGGCGGCTTCAACGCCTCAGAAAAGCGCATGTTTCAGACCGAGTGCGATAAGTGCGGAGACGCGTGTGAAGTTCCGTTCCGCCCGACAGGTGAACGTCCCGTATATTGCCGCGGCTGCTTTGAGAAGGGCGGAGCTCCCGATCGCGTACCGCCTGTTCGCCCGCACGGCGAAAATGACGCCGAGCAGTTCAAGGCCTTGAACGCAAAGCTCGACATGATTCTCAAGGTTCTTCACTCCGGAGCAACCGTGAAGGAAGAAGCGGCGAGCAAAGAGGTTGTTGAACCCAGGACAGAAATACCAAAACCGTCTTCCAAGAAGAAGGCTGCAGCGAAGAAAAAAAAGTGAATAAAACAGCCGCCCTAGGGCGGCTGTTTTATTGCGGGCGGATTTTCATGGTTCGGGATACGGGCTTGTTATAGCGCATCGGCTCGACACGAGGCTGCACATCGCCTATCATATGGAAGCCGAAATGGCGCTCACTATTCTCTCTTCATATATATGCCTTCTATTACGCTGTACGGTCCGCGCGTAGGGTCTTCATTCCGCCCGCATTGGATGCTTGCCGAGCTTGGTCTTGCGTATGAAACCAAGACGATCGATCTGGCTAAGGGCGAACATCGGTCTCCGGAGTATCTGGCGGTGAACCCGGCCGGGCAAGTTCCCGCAATGATCTATGACGGTTTTTTGCTGACTGAATCGGCCGCAATTGTCCATTACCTGGCTGAAAAGCACAATCCTGCCCTTCTCGGCTCGACAGCTCCGGAATCGCATGCCACATTGCTGCGTTGGGAGTTGTATGTTCTGTTGAACATCGACAAGCACATGACGACGCACGCGCTTAAGGCCTGGAATATTCCGGTTGACGAGGAGACGCTGAAGAAGGCTGATGAGGCTCTCTCCCGTGCCTTGCCGGTTTTCGAGGGGTGGCTGAAAGGCCGAACCTACGTCGCAGGCGAGGAGTTCACGGTTGCTGACATCATCGCGCGGACGACGTTTGCGTACGCGGAAATCGGAAAAGTGGATCTTTCTTCCTACCCGTCGATCACGGCTTGGATGTCTCGCTGTGCCGAACGCCCCGCTTACGCCAAAGCCCTGCAAGGCTAAGCGCCTATGGACGCGCTCAGGATCTCCGCATTGCGGAAAACCTACTCGGACGGAACAGCCGCGTTGTCTGGAGTCGATATGACCGTAAAGGAGGGCGATTTTTTCGCCCTCCTTGGCGCGAACGGGGCGGGGAAAACCACACTCATTAACATTTTAGTCGGCCTCGTGACTAAAACGGCCGGCGACGTTTTTGTTTTCGGGATCGATCATGCGAAGCATCCCGATGAGGCCAAATCCAAAATCGGTGTCGTGCCGCAGGAATTCAATTTCAGCATTTTTGAGAACGTCCGAGACATCGTCGTAACGCAAGGTGGCTACTACGGGATGTCGCGCAAGGATGCGGAAGCGCGCGCGGACGTCTTGCTCAAGGATCTTGGATTGTGGGAAAAGCGCGATATGGCCTCTCGAACGCTTTCGGGCGGCATGAAACGCCGCCTAATGATCGCCCGTGCTTTGGTGCACGAACCGGAACTCCTGATCCTCGATGAACCGACGGCAGGCGTCGACGTCGAACTCAGGCGCGGCATGTGGGAATATTTGCGGAAACTCAACGCGGATGGCATGACGATTCTTCTTACGACGCATTATCTCGAAGAAGTTGAGCAGCTGTGCCGCAACATGACGATCATTCAAAAAGGCGCCGTCGTGAAGTCCGGGTCCGTACACGGTCTTTTGGCGGAATCTGACGGACGCCGTTACCGCCTGTCGCTTACCGCTGCGCCGAATCAAGCGCAACTTGAAGCGCTCGGCGCGGAAGAGATCCGAGGAAACATCGTCGTTTTTTCCCTCGGACCCAATGAAACGCTCGATGCGCTGTTTGAACGCGTGCGCAAGACGGGTTTGGGCGTCGTTGACGTGTCTCCCGCGGCAAATCGCGTCGAAGAACTGTATCTTTCAACGCTCGCGCAATAGTATGACGAAACACATATCGAGCAACGCCTATCTCACCATCGTGCGGAAAGAGACAAATCGCATCTTCCGCATTTGGTCGCAAACGCTGCTTCCTCCTCTTATCACGCAGTCGCTGTACTTCCTTATTTTCGGGGCGTTTATCGGCTCGCGCGTGGGCTTGGTTGACGGCGTTCCGTACATGTCGTTCATCATTCCAGGCCTCGTCATGATGGCCGTCATTCAGAATAGTTTCGGCAACGTGGTCAGCTCGTTCTTCAGCGCGAAGTTCATGCGCAATGTTGAGGAAATCATGGTATCACCGACGCCGCAATGGGTCGTTTTGGCTGGTTATACGACGGGGGGCATCGTGCGAGGTGTCGTGACCGGTTTTCTCGTCTTTCTTGTCTCTTTCGTTTTCGCGCGGCCGACGGTGGCGCACCCGTGGGCGGTCCTGCTGTTTTTGCTCCTGACCAGCGCGCTGTTCGCTCTTGCGGGGTTCCTCAACTCCATTTTCGCCAAGAAGTTCGATGATATCAGCATCTTCTCGACATTCGTACTCGTGCCGCTCACGTATCTCGGCGGCGTCTTCTATTCGATCAGGCAGTTGCCGCCGTTCTGGCAAGCCGTTTCGAAGTTCAACCCGATCCTCTACACGTTTGACGGCTTTCGGTACGGATTCTTCGGCACGGCGGCGATTCCCGTTTGGCAAGGGCTTGTTCTTCTCGCGACTGTTATAGGCGGTCTTATTGTCGTGAAC
>CAYMBC010000023.1:0-13566 GCA_964388605.1 uncultured Gammaproteobacteria bacterium | reverse complement strand
GCTTGCCGCCGATGCCGAATCGCAAGCGTCGCAGTCGGCGCTCGCCGCAGGCGGCCGCTATGACGGCTTGATCGAGACGCTCGGAGGCACCGCCACGCCGGCTGTCGGCTTCTCGTGGGGGATCGAACGCATCATTCTCGCTCTCAAGGAAAAGAACGTTCCTGTTTCCGAAATCAACACGCCGGAAGTGTTCGTCGCCCAGCTCGGAGAACCCGCGCGCCGCAAGACGCTGGCACTCTTCAACGCCCTCCGCAAGGACGGCGTCCGCGTGGCCGAAAGCTTCTCGCGCGATGCGCTCAAGCAGCAGCTTGAAATCGCGAACCGCTTGGGCGTCCGCTTCACCGTGATCCTCGGTCAGAAGGAAGTGCTCGACGGTACCGCCCTGATCCGCGACATGGACTCAGGCATCCAGGAAATCGTCGACTTCAAGAAGTGCGCGATCGAGCTTAAGAAAAAGCTCGCCCAGCCCGCCCCCATAAAAGTCACGCCTCCACCGCCTCCGGAACCGGAAGATCCGCTTCTTGCGGAAGAACCGATGAAAGGCGAGGAGGACGAGGAAGAGGAGGAAGGGGATAAGAAAAAGAAAGACGAGGAATAGGATTAAAATCCTCGCCATACCTGGCGGGGTTTTTAAAAAGCTGCGCCCGTTCTTTTGAAAGAAAACACGGAGCTTCTTGTAGTACATACTGTCAGGGTCGCGCTCATGGCCTAAAACATCGACTATGCAGACAGATGAATCGGTCGCGCTAGAAGTGCAATCGGGCGCCGCTGGAGCGTTTCGCCTGCTTATGGAGCGATACGAGGACAAAATGCTGCGTTATGCGCGCCGCTTTCTTTTCGGTTACGAAGATGCGGAAGATCAGGTTCAGGAAGTTTTTTTGAAAGCTTACGCCAACATTCACAGCTTTGATCCTGCCAGGAAATTTTCTTCTTGGTTGTATAGGATCGCGCATAATGAATTTATAAACGCCATAAAGAAGAGGGGAAGAGAGCCGATCAGCTTTTTCGATCCTGATACGCTCCTGCCTCGCCCGATTGCCAAAGAACGACCTGACATTGAGGCTGATGTGGGTGAGACGCGCGAGCTTCTGAAACGTGGTTTGGCCAGCCTCACGCCTAAATATCGGGAACCGCTCATCCTGTTTTACGAAGAAGAGTTGGACTACCGGGAGATTGCTGATATTCTCCGTATTCCCGTTTCGACGGTTGGTGTGCGTTTGAATCGTGGGCGCGCGGTGCTCAAAAAGGCTTTGCAAGACATGGTGTGATTACTATGGACATCGCCAAGAACGACAATCCAATAAAGGCAAACGTCCTTTCCGCGATCGAGAGCGGAAAGGTGCCGATGCGTCCGCGATGGCATTTTATTCTCAAGGCTGCGCTCGCGCTTATTAGCCTTGCGTTTTTAATGATCGCGCTCGTGTATCTCTTGAGCTTCATTATTTTTACACTGCGCGAAAGCGGGGCTTGGTACGTGACCCCGTTCGGCATGCGGGGACTCCGGACATTCTTAGTCACCATTCCATGGCTCTTGATCCTCATTTCGGTCATCCTGATTGTTGTCTTGGAGGCGCTGGTTCGTCGATACGCTTTCGCGTATCGCCGGCCATTATTGTATTCGGTCGTCTCGATCGTCGGTCTCACTTTTTTGATGGGCGCCGCGGTGGAACGCACGACTTTGCACCCCGGCCTTATGCGCCATGCCGATCAAAAGCGCTTGCCAATCGGGGATCGATTCTATAAGGGGTACGGTCACAGGCAGGCGCCTGACGTGCATCCCGGTGTTGTTTCGAAACTTCTTGATTCCGGTTTTGAAATGGATATGACCGGCGCCTCCGTTCGTGTCGTTGTTACCGTCACTACAAAATTCAGGCCGGATAACCGCATCAGCCTCGGCGAGAGCGTCATTGTTTTTGGCCCGTTGGTCAACGGGGAGATCCGAGCGTACGGTATCCATCGAGATCGACCCCTGAGGCGCATTGCGCCGCGATGAAAGAACTCCTTCGCTGGGTTGTAGTAATGGGTGCGCAGCGCACTTTAATCACTATAATACGTATGAAACATCGCACACTTGCGGCCGCCGCTTCGGCTGCCGTCATCGCTACCAGTTTGCTCGGCGTAGGCATTGCTTCTGCTCACGGTTGGGGTGCGGGTATCGACCCGCTGGGAGCTGCAGATCGCCAAGGGGCTATGTTCCAGGATCAGGCCGAACTCCTCGGTATCAGCGTTGCTGACGTAAAAGAATCTTGGTCGCAAGGTAAGGACTTGCGCGCCTTGGCCGAAGAAAAAGGTATCAGCCAGGACGATCTTCGGGCGCGCATGGATGCAAAAAGGAAAGAACGAAAAAAAACCGAGCTTAAGGCGCTTGTTGATAAAGGGGTGATTACCCAAGCTCAGGCAGATGCTCGCCTCGCTTTTGAGGAAAAAAGGGCTTCGGAAGGCAGGCTTGGCCGTGGCAAAACGGGCATGAGGGACGGGCAGCGGTTCGGAACCGGCGTGCATGCTTCCGTGAAGTAAGTTATAAAAACACAAAAACCGCCAAGTTTTGGCGGTTTTTTAACACTTTCCGATTTAATAGGCTTTATTGACCTCAATTTCTAACTCTGATATATTCCCTATTGAGACCCCGTCTCTCTATTTTTAAGTAGAAAGGAAGGTGTATTGTTGTGGTTGAAGTCAAACGCAAAAAGGGAGAGAGCTTTGAAGCTCTGCTTCGTCGTTTCAGCCGCCGCATTCAGCAGTCCGGCCGCGTTCTGGAAGCCAAGAAAACTCGTTTTCATACGGCTGAAAAGAACAAAAACGGCCAGCGCGACGCCGCGCTCCGCCGCCAGTATCTGGCAGCCCGCCGCGAATATCTGCTCAAGAGCGGCAAGCTGAAAGAGGAAGACCTGAAGCAGAAACGCCGCCGTTAACATCGTTCCGACTCCGCCGGGGGTTTGGTTCTAGAGAAATCCACATGCCTCTCCGAAGCGACATCGAAAAAAAGTTCATGGAAGCGATGAAGGCCAAGGACGCTTCGGCGGTCTCGACCTTCCGCATGCTCCGCGCGGCGATGAAAAACGCCGAAATCGACAGGCAAACCAAAGAACTGAACGATGAAGAAGCTCTCGAAGTGATTGGCCGAGAAGTCAAAAAGCTCCGCGACGCGCTCTCGGACTTCGAGAAAGCGGGGCGCGGCGATCTCGCCGAATCGACGAAAATCGAACTCGCGCTCCTCACGACGTTCCTTCCCGCGCAGTGCTCCGAAGAAGAAGTCCAGGCTGCCGTGGTCAAAAAAGCCGCCGAGCTCGGACTCTCCGGAGAAGCCGCTTACGGACGCCTCATGGGCGAAGTCATGAAGGAGCTGAAAGGAAAAGCCGACGGTAACGCGGTCGGCAAAGCGGTCAAAGAGTTCTTGCAAAACAAAGCCTAGTTCCGGGAATAACCTACCCTCCTGTCCCATGCTTTCAGGAAGGAAGTCACGCTCCCAAACGCTCGCCAAAGCCACCTTCACGGTTGCCAGTTTCGTGTTGGTGGTTTTTGCGTCCTTTGTTTTCGCTCATGCGGTGCGGGCGCAGGTTACCGCCAACGAAGTGCTGCCGACGGAACTCGGGAACGTGATCGGGACCGGATCGGGCGATATTCGTATCATTGTCGCCCGCATCGTCCGCGCATTTCTTGGTTTCCTTGGCACGATCGCGCTTGTCCTTATTTTGTATGCCGGTTTCACATGGATGACGTCAGCCGGGGATGCCGACAAGATCGATCGCGCCAAAAAAATCCTGACGTCGGCAGTCATCGGGCTTGTGATCGTTTTGTCGGCGTTCGCAATCACGTCGTTTATTATTAGCCGCTTGTTGAACGAAGGCGGGGGAGCGGGCGGAGGATCTTCCGGTGGAGGTTCCAGCGCTCCTGACGAGCGCGCGTGCATCGGCTTGTCGGCGACATGCCCGGCCGGAGCTCTTGGCAACGGCATTATCGAGAGCCATTATCCGAACCGCAACGCGACCGGTATCGCTCGTAATACCCGCATTGTCGTGACATTCAAGCAGCGCATCGACCCCGCATCCCTCATCATCGGCGGGCCGAATGCTACCGTGGCGATTTCGAAATCCGTGGACGTCGGCGCTTCCAGCCAATTCCCGCAAAAATACCCGCAGAGCCTGACAGCCGCCGATATCGATGTTGCGATTTCGGCCGATGGAAAGAGCGTGGTTTTTACTCAACGAAACTGTCCGACAAACTGCTTCGGCAGCCCTTCGGAGAATGTTTTTTACACGGTAGGGCTTCGAGGAGGAACCGAAGGCATCCGTCGCGATGGCGGCGCTCCCGCATTCACCGGCACGTTCAATTCCGGGTACCTTTGGGAATTTCAGGTTTCGACGGCGCTTGACCTCACGCCACCGAAAATCAGCCGCATCGTGCCCGGGAGCGGGGCTTCGGGCGTGCCTCGCAATACGCTCGTGCACATCGCGTTTGACGAGCCGATCGACCCGGTGAGCATCGCTTCCGGAATCTCGATTGCCCGCGCCGACGGTACTACGGTTTCCGGCGCGCAGCAGATCGGCAACGCCTATCGCGTTGTTGAATTCCGTACTAACGAAACGTGCGGAACGAATTCGTGTGGCGAAGAGGTGTTCTGCCTTCCTGGAAATCAGCAGGTCAACGTCCGTATCCGCGCGAACGCTCTTTCGTCGTCCCCCCCGCTCGGTATCTACCCGCCGAACGGTGTTACGGATATGGCCGGCAACTCCTTGGACGGCAACGGCAACGGAGCGGCTCAGGGTGCTCCTGCAGACGACTACGCTTCGAATTTCCGAACGTCGAACGAAATCGACCTGGTTCCTCCGAAAGTCGTGGTGCAAGAGCCGGCGGTGTTGCAAGGCGATATTGCGCGCGATTTGGCAATGGCGGCGACGTTTTCGAAGTTGATGAGCTCGACGAGCTTTACCACGGACACTGTCCGGCTTTTGCCGGGAGCGAACGGCGCGCCTACCAACTATGCGATCATGACCGAAGCTATTTCTTCCGTCGCCGGCGGCGAAGCGGATCAAACGAAAGGCATCATCGATCACGACCTATTGTCGATCAATCAGCCCTACGCCATCAACCTGACCTCGGGTCTGCGGGATTTGAGGCAGAATTGCTTCTACCCCTCCGGAGGTCGAACGGTCTGCACCGGGTCCGAACCCTATTGCTGCAACGGCGTGCCTTCGCAGACCGCTTGCGGCTTCCTTCCATAACCTATGCGCGATTTTCTTAGACGTCATCGATCGTGGCTCATCAGCTTGGCGCTTCTCGCGCCCTGCTTGTGGCTCGTCGCGTTTCATGGCATGGCGCAAGCGCAGGGAGTGACGTCGAATGAAATCCTTCCTGGCCAGATCGGAGCGGAGCTCGGCACCGGAACAGCGGATATCCGCATAACGATCGCCCGCATCATTCGGGTGGCGCTCGGGTTTCTCGGGACGGTCGCGTTGCTGCTCGTCTTGTATTCGGGGTTTACATGGATGACCGCGGCGGGGGACGAAACCAAGATCGAACGCGCGAAGAAAATCCTTTCAGGCGCGGTGATCGGCCTCGCGATTATCATGTCTTCCTTCGCGATTGTTTCGTATGTTTTAAATTCCCTTCTTGCGGCGACATCTGGAGGTCCGGGAGCGGGCGGTCCTGGCGGTGGAGGCGGAGGTGGGGGCGGTATCGGCGGAGGAGGAAATAGCGCTTTCCGTCCGACGGCCATTCAGCCTGCGGGATCGCTTCCGAAATACGACGTTACCCCCGCGGTGACTTTCAACGCCGCGCCGACGGACGACGCGACGAACATCCGTGCCAACATTCTTCTCGAAAAAATCGAAGGCAGTACGCGCACCAGCATCGACTACGAGCCCGTTGTCGAGAATTTTACGATCCGCCTTCGACCGCTAGCGGCTTGTCCGGCGCCGAATGCTGATCGCCGCTGCCTCGATCGAAATGCTAATTATCAGGTCACGGTGCGCGCTGGTCTCAGAAGCGCGTCTGCGGCGGATCCCCGCACGGTCAGTTGCGGTTTGGGCGCGACATGTTCGCGCGCTTTCAGGACCGGAGAAACCGTCATGACGGAACCGCCGACGATCACGATTTCAAGCCCGACAGACGGACAATCCGTGCCCGCCGGAGATTTGGTGCCGATCCAAGCGGTTGCGACCGATGAAAGCGGAATCGCGAGCGTCGAGTATTTCGCGGACGGCGCGTTTTTCGCAGCAGACGGCAATGCGCAGAATGTTGCCCCTTCGGCGTATGCAAGCCAAGCGGTTTGGGATACGTCGGGTTTAACCCCTGTTCGAACGATGCGGATCTCGGCTCGCGCCGTCAATATCGACGGCGATGAGGCTCGTTCGAATTCGGTACGAGTGACGGTACGTCCGCAATCTTGCTTTAACCATGTTCGCGACGGAGATGAAGTCGCAGTCGATTGCGGAGGCTCATGCGGAGCCTGCACCGGCGGCGCTTGCTCTGACAACAGCCAATGCTCCTCGGGTACGTGCCAGAACGGCCAGTGCGTCGAGAGCCCTAGGATCGTCGATCTCCAGCTGCGCGACGGGCGCCCGGGCAATCTCGTGACCATCACAGGCGAACGTTTCGGAACGACAGCCGGAACGGTCACGTTTCTGGGAACCGCCGCGCCCGAGGATGATCGCGTCGCAACTGTTGCGCAGTGTGCGGGCGCTTGGAGCGATGCGCGCATCGTCGTACTCGTGCCGCAAGGCGCGGTGACGGGTCCGGTTCGCGTGACCGTCTCGGGCGGCCGTCAAGACGCAACAAACGATGCATACGGGCCGATCATCCCAGATTTTCAAGTGAACGATACCGCGCGTCCGGGCATTTGCGCTCTCGCTCCGGTTTCAGCCAAGACGGGGACGGCGGTCGTCGCAACAGGCGTCGCATTCGGCGCGGCGAGAGGGGAGTCGCGCGTGCAGTTCGTCCGCGCGGGATCCGGCTGCGCGCAGATCCAGGATTGGACGACGTCCGTGGAAGCCTCGCAGGTTTCGCCGTGGAGCGATACGACATTCTCGCCGACGATCCCGAATGTCGAGACGGATATCGACGGCTCGAATTTCCTTATGCGCGTGACGGTGGCCGGGCAACCGTCGAATACCGCGTGCCTCCGCGTGGAACCGCCAGAAGCCGGCAGCGAGCCTCGCATTGAATTTGTGACGCCGGAATCAGGCTCCGTCGGCACCTACGTTTCACTTTTTGGATCGAACTTCGGTTCGGGCGGAACGGTTCGTTTCAAGAACGCTGCCGGAGAGGCGGTCGGGGACATCGGTTTTCCGGCACAGTGCGCGTCCGGCTATTGGACGAATGCGAACGTGACCGTCAAGGTACCGACCCGTTTCACGACCCCCGTCGATACTGCGGTGGCTTTGGGTTCTTACACCGTTACCGTTGTCCGTTCGGACGGCCGCGTGTCGAACGCAATTCCTTTTACAATCAATACCGATCCGCTCAGGCCCGGCCTATGCCGCATCGAACCCGACAACGGACCCGCCGGCACCTCCGTGATGTTCTACGGTGATGGGTTCGGAACCGTTTCTTCCGGCGATCTCCCCGCGTTCGTCACGGCGCACCCCGATGCCGTGCGGTTTCATAGCGCCGTCAATGCTTCATCGATCGGTCAATGGCAGCCAACTTCGATCTCCGCATCAGTCCCTGACGGCGCGACGACCGGTCCCGTGCGCGTGCGCACGTTTGCCAGCGGGACGCCGGTCGAATCGAACGGGGTAAACTTTCAGATACGCGATTGCCGGGAGAGCGGAGGGGATGCTTCGTGCGGGAGCGGAAGAAGCTGCTGCGACGACGGCGCTTGCCGCGCTTCATGCGGCATCACGGCTGCGGCTGGAGGTTTCGCTTGGCAATTCTCGACCGGGCCTATTCCGGTATTCCCGATCGTGATCGAAAACGCGACCTGCCAGGTCGTTCTCCCCTCGGCAATGCCGAGCCCGAATCCTTACAAGGGGATGACAGATGCATGTACTGACATCGGGGCTGTGACCGCCCGTTTCAGCCTGCCTATGGATCCTGCCACGATCAACGGCACGACCGTTTTATTTGAAGCGTGCGGAACAGGGGCTTCGATTGGGAGCGCCTGCACGTCCGTGGCGGGGGCCGGAACGCCGCGCGTGATCAACTATGATCCCGATGGGCGTTCGCAACTCGTTCTTCCTGTCGGAGGACTCGCTCCGAATACGTGGTATCGCCTGACGATTCGCGATCAAGCGCGCAGTCTCGGAACTCCGGAGCGCGGAGCTCAGGTTCTCGACGGCAATTTCGACGGGCGGGCTGGCGGAGCCTACGTCACGTCCTTCAAGACTGGAGAAGGTTCGTGCGCTATTTCCGGAGTCGACGTGCAGCCGTCAAGAAGCTTGATTTCCGCAGCGGATGAAACCAGGGAGTTCCAAGCTTTTCCGTTGTCGAGCCGTTGCCTTGTTCTTTCGTGCGCCGGGCGCTCCGTCCAGTGGACGACGTCCGATGCTTCCAAGGCGACAATTTCCTCGTTCGGAGGCGATCGTCGTTGCGAGGCGGTAGCAACTCCGGTTTCCGAAACCGAACCCGGTCCTTCTGTCCAGATCGAATCGTCCGTTGACGGCTTCCGTGATTCCGGGGTATTGACGATCGACTACGCAAATCCGCGAGTTGTTGAATATGGCCCGCACGAGTGCAACGAAGCGTGCGTCAACACGGTCGCTTTCGCGTACTTCAACACGCCTATGGCCGAGAGCGGTCCCGGCAGCGTTCTCTCGAATACGCGTTTGTACCGCTGCCGCAATGAATCGTGCGTAACCTTTGAAGGGGAAGTCCCGATCGTCCCGAACTACACTGCGTCGTCCAGGCTGTTGTCGTTTGGCAACCCCGCGCTCGCTCCGAACACGTGGTATCGGGCGGTTATCCTCGGATCAGCACAAAGCACGAGCCAAGCGCCCCTCACGGGTTTGAATTATTCCGGGAACGCCTTCAGCTGGATTTTCCGAACGCGGCTCGGGGGCGATCCTTGCGGTGTCCAACGGGTGATGTTGTCGCCGCAGCAAACGACGTTGCGTTATATCGGGGAAGTATCGCCGATTACGGCGATGCCCGTCAGCTCGCCTGACACCTGCGCCGCCAACGGCCAGATGCTTAGCGCATCGTCTTACAATTGGGCGTGGAGCAAGGCTCAGAATCCGGCATCACCCACGGCGTTCAGCCTTTTGCCCGATGCGCCTCCAGGCACGCTTTTGAACACGAACCCCTCACTTCCTGCCGGTTGCTCAAGCGCCTGTCTCATGACAGGAAGCCAGCCATCAGGCACGCCTTCATGCGGAAACGGCAGGATCGAGCGGGGAGAGTCTTGCGATACGCCCGGGTTGAATGGCTGCAACGCCAATTGTTTGCGCGCCGGCAACACGGTTGCGAACGGCTGCGGCGATGGCGCCGTGCAAGAAGATCGCGGAGAAGAATGCGATGCGGGTAGCGCGAATGGAACGTCCTCTGCCGGATGTACCTCAGCATGCCTGCTTGTCGGATCGACGCCCGGACTTTCGGCATGCGGCAACGGATCCGTTGGCGTCGGCGAGGCGTGTGACGATGGCAACGCGCAAGATGGCGACGGGTGCGGGTCCCGTTGCTTGCTCGAAGGTTCGCGACAGGACGTGTATGTGTGCGGCAACGGTGCTTTGGAACCGGGGGAACAGTGCGAATACACGCTGGGAGCGGGAGGTCTCGCTACCCAACTGCTCGTTGCCGGACGCTCACCCGTGGCACTCGGCGCTTCGGATGAACGCAACCCGACTCGGCCGAATTTTGCCTGCGGGCAGAGCTGCTTGCTGCGCGGAAACTCTGTCAGCTGTGTTTCCGGCGTCAACTGCTGCGGTAACGGCGTCATTGAACCGGCAAAAGGGGAGAACTGCGATGCTGCCGGCAAGAACGGCGACGTGTCTTCAGGCTGCTCATCCCGCTGCACTAAAACGGGTTCGGTTCCGGAACTGCGGGCGTTTTGCGGGGACACGGTCGTTACCGTGCAAGCCTCAGACCCTCTGACGGGCGCACAGAACGGAGGCGGTGAAGAATGCGAGGCGCCGACATTGGATGCAAATATCGATCCGACGCAGGTTCTCGAAGCTCGGAATCAATGCGATGCGCGCAATAACTGCAGCGCCTCGGTTACGGCCGCAATCGGTACCGTGTCTGGGCAGGGGAGCGTGAACGTCGAATGTTCATGCCGTAACGACAGCGATTGCTCGGCTTTCGGATCGAACCTTTCGTGCGGCGCCGGCGCCTGCTGCTTCCTCAGACCGGAGGTGCCTGATATTACTCCGAAAGGCGGCAATGAGTGCCGCAATGTTCAAATCCGCATCGAGTTCGGCGAGGAAATGAACATCGGTTCTTTGCAAGGCGGATTGATCGTCGAGTCGTGCCCGAGTCATTCCGCTACTGGAAAAACGCCTCGTGCCTGGATTGCACGAGCCGCCTCCTCCGTTGGCCGCTTCTTGCGGTCATTGGTCGGCATTGAAGCGTCTGCATCGCATGTGTGCGCTCCGATCGAAGGGTCATTCGCGCATGTAAATGCGACGGAGCCCGACTCCTCGGTACGCACGATTTCAACATTTTCCCCGAAACAAGTATTGAGCCCCAACCGTTTGTATCGGATATCGGTTCGAGGAGGCGCGACGGGCGTGAAAACAGTGAAAGGCGTCGGTTATCCTGAGACCACGGCGATCGTTCAGGATTTCACGACAGGTTCGGACGTTTGCCGATTTGATGCGGTGGAGACGTCGCCTTCGACGGAGCTGATCCAAGATTCCGCAGTTCCGTTAACGATTACCGCAACGGCAATGACGAGTCGGGGAGGCCGTTTCGAGCCGATTTCGCCGATCCCGGGCGTTTACGACTGGTCATGGAGCTGGTCTACCATTCCCGAGGACGCGGGTGTCGGCCCGATTCTTGAGATGACCGCTGTTTCTAGCGCTCCGTCCGCGATCGTTCAGGCCAAGAAAGGACTCAACGGCCAGGAACAAGTCGTTGCGGCTGCGCGCGTGACGGCCGATACCGTGCTGACTCCGAGCACGACGGGCCAGGACAAGATCGGAAAGTCGACGATCACCGTCATGTTGTGCCAGTTGCCATGGCCGCGGCGAGATGTTTCCACGGGAACATGGGCTCCGTATGTTGATCCGGAAACGCACTTTGCCTTTTCCTACTGCCGCGATAACGCCGGATCCCCGTTGCCGGAACTCATGAGCGCTCCAACGCAAGGGCAGTCGTCTGGAGGGTCTGGACTGCTGCGATTCTGCGCGACAACGACGGATTTCTCGCAGCCTCGCGCGTGCGTGACGAACGCTGACTGCAACGCCGGAGACACGTGCCGTTCAAAGGATCTTCTGTATCGTTTCCAGCCGGAATGGAAAGTTTCCGATGCTATTGGCGTTCGCGTGTATCAAAACAACGAGCGTCTTACGCCGCAAGAGTGGTATGCGGCTCAGCATTTTTCGGGCAAGACGCAGAACGCGACGGTTGATGGATACATGGCGGTAAAGGATGAACGCACGGTGTATGTCGGCGCCGCGGACAAATACGGCGACCCGGATCTCCGTTCGTCTATTTACGTTCTTGCGTTCAACGAGCATGCAGACCCACGTACGGCGGAAATTTTCAATCGATTGGTCGTCAACACGAAATTCAATACGAACTTGGTTCCTTCCGATCGCGTGACCAATGTCTGCAAGAACGCGGCAAACGAGGTCCTTCACGCATCGGCGGAAAGGGTGGATCCCATCGTCTGCAGCAGCGATCTGGATTGCGAACGTTCCTTGCCGAACGAGACCGCAGGTATGCGCTGCGATGCTGACAAGGACAAAATTCGTCGCGACATGCGGCGGTGGCAAGATATCCGCGTCATCGAGCAGTCGCTTGAGGCGACGCGCGAACAGACCGGCTTCTACCCAAAGGTGGAATCAGGAAGCTTTGTGCGCGGGTTTACGACATCGAAATGGCCGTCATGGAGCCAGCAGCTTGGAACGGCGGGAAGCGTCGTGGATCCTATTAACGCGTTGAACCGTTGTGAAGCGTTCGGTTCGGAGTGCTCCGTGAGCCGCGTTTCTTGCGCTGTCGACGGCGATTGCAGGGGCGGGATAGGTGATGTTTGCCGTCCTGTGTTTGAGGCTGAAACATGTTATGCCGACAAGATCGGGGTCTTCGCGTGCCCGGCAAATTCGCACGTGTACCAGTATCGCGCAATCGGCGGTATCGATTACCGAATGGCCGTCGATTTCGAATATGTGACGTATCAGTGGCTCGGCACCTCCTGCGCATCGAAAACGAGCGCATTCGCATGCGACAGCGCGCTCGGCTGCTCTTGGAGCCCTTCCGGTCCTTCGACGGGAACGTGTCAAACGCGCATCACGATTTCTCCTGTCTGTTCCGGCCGTCCTTCCTCGTCTCCGAAAGCGTGTCTTGCGACCGGCGTAAGCTGCGCCTCTTCCAACCAATGCGCTTCTCAAGATCTGTGCCTGCCCACCGGTGTGCCGTTGATCGGACCGGCTGCCGGAGCCGCCTGCGGCAACGGCTTGCTTGAAGGCGCGGAAGAGTGCGAGGTCGGCATGACGCGCAGCGTCTCCTGCTCTTCTGGCGGACAGGATTTTGAAACGTGTAGCGCTGCCTGCACTTGGCAGGTGCAAACGGCGTGTCCTGGAGCGGCTGCCTGCGGCAACGGCTCGCTCGAAGCGTTTGCAGGGGAGTCGTGCGATGATGGCGCGCAGAATGGACAATACGGGCGTTGCCGCAGCGGAAGTCTCGGCTGCGTAAAACGCTGCGTTGCTATCGCCAAGCGAGCCGTTTTTGACGGGAACTGCTCAGATGGGAATTGCGATCTTGGGCAGATTTGCAGCACCAACTCCGATTGCGCAGGATCCCCGAATCCATCGGTGTGCACCGACCGCATGAATTTCTGCGGCGACGGCGTGAAAAACGGGGCTGAAGCGTGCGATGACGGCGCTCGAAACGGCGAATACGGATTCTGTTCGTGGGATTGCCGCGGACCGGGCCCCCGCTGTGGCGACGGTGCGACCAACGGCGGCGAACAATGCGATGCAAATCAGGCGAGCGCGCAAGGCGTTTGCCTCCCTTCGGGATCTTCCTTGGCCGACACAAGCACGGCGCCGCGCGCTTTCGCAGCGTGCACGAGAGCGTCCGACTGCGCCAGCGGAGAAACGTGCGCGCTTTGTTCCGCGACGACATCGGGATTGCCGCAAATGCGCACGAAGAGCTGCAAAGCGGCGACTGAACCGGCCGGAGAAGCGTGCACGTTCAACGACTGGTCGGTTTGCAAGCCGTCCGGTGCGTGCGGCAACGGCGTTGTCGAGGGGGCGGAACAATGCGATGCCGGCTCGTCGAATTCTCCGAATGGCGCGTGCCTTACGACCTGCAGGCTTAACGTATGCAATGACGGTTTTGTGCATACCGGAGTAGAGCAGTGCGATAACGGCGCGGCGAATGGCGTGCTGTGAACGCCTCAGGACGGTTCGGTCTGCAATTATTGCAAGAACGATTGTGCGTTTGAGAACATCTGCGGAGCGTTTT
>CAYMBC010000022.1:0-14010 GCA_964388605.1 uncultured Gammaproteobacteria bacterium | reverse complement strand
GATATGGCGCGGAAACTTCTCAAATACGGCATCGGGATTTTCCTGCCTGAGTCCCCGGAAGGGTATGATCGGGCGGCTTTGGCTGCGCAAGCAAGGACGATCGAAGTTCCGGCCGGTGCCGACACGCGGATCGTCGAAGAGGCGGCAGGGGATCGCGATGTCGAGATCCGACTTGAGATCGGAGAAGGCGCCCGCGTCGTCTATGTGGCGAAGTCGACGTCTTCGGTCGAGTTCGTGCGCCGCGAGGCGCGTCTCGCCAAAAACGCAAAACTTGAATGGCTCGACGAGTGCTCTGCGCCGGAATTTTCGCGCGCGTCGTTCGTGACGCGTCTTGAGGGCGAAGGCGCTGAAGTCGAAGCGACCAGCCTTTTGCGCGGCACGCGCCAACAGCGGTTTGATGTGAAGCATGAAATCGTTCACGCGGCGCCGCGCACGGTTTCCAGCCTGCGCGTCGGAAGCGTGCTCGCGGGCGGCGCCAAAGCGATCGTGCGCGGTCTCGTGCGCGTCGAGAAGGGGGCGCCGGGTTGCGTCAGCCGCCAGAAAGAGGAAACGCTGCTGCTTTCCGATGCCGCCGAAATCGACGCCGTGCCGATGCTCGAGATCGAGAATCAGGACGTGCGCTGTTCGCACGCCGCCACGATCGGACGCATCGATGCCGAGAAAGTATTTTATCTCATGTCACGCGGACTCGATCGCGCAGACGCGGAAGCGATGCTGATCAGCGCGTTCGTCGAGCCGTATCTCACCAAGCTTTCCTGATATGCATCTCCCTCCCGACCTCCAAAAGGAGTTTCCCTCGCTCCACGCCATGGGCATGAGGGCGTACTTGGATTCGGCAGCCTCGTCGCTGACGCCGACGCCGGTTATCGAAGCGATGGACGAGTACTATCGGGACTTCCGCTCCAGCGTGCATCGCGGCATGTACAGGACCGCGGGGGAAGCGACAGGGCGCTACGAAGCCGTACGCGGCGTCGTCGCGAAGTTTTTGAACGCGGCCGCGCCGGAAGAGATTGTTTTTACGAAAGGCACGACGGAAGCCCTTAATCTTCTCGCGGCGTCGCTCGGCCGCACGTTCGGTCCCGGGGACGAAGTCGTCCTGACCGAGATGGAGCATCATGCCCATCTGGTGCCGTGGCAGGAAGCCGCGAAACGCTACGGGTTCGCCTTGAAATTCATCCCGATCGCCAACGAGTATCGTCTCGATATGGATGCGGCGCGCGCGCTCATCACACCGAAGACGAAAGCCGTCTCGGTCGTCCATGCGTCAAACGTGCTTGGCACGGTGAATCCCGTGAAAGAGCTTGCGGCGCTGGCGCGGGCGGTTGGCGCGCTCATTGTTCTCGACGCCGCTCAGTCCGTCGCGCATAGGAATGTGGACGTGCGGGAGATCGATTGCGATTTCTTGGCATTTTCTGCGCACAAGGCGTACGGGCCGACGGGCGTCGGCGTGCTGTACGGCAAGAAAGCGCTGTTGGCAAAGCTGGAACCCGCGCAGTACGGCGGCGACATGATCCGGGAAGTGACATACGCGTCATCGACGTGGGACGACGCGCCGATGAAATTCGAGGCGGGCACGCCGAACATCGCCGGCGTGATCGGGCTCGGGGCGGCGATGCGGTATCTTGGAGCGATCGGCATGGAAAACGTCGAAGCCCATGACCGCGAACTTGCGGCATATGCGCTTGAAAAACTTTCCATGATTCCTGGCCTGAGGATCGTTGGGCCCGTAACGGGGGAGCGTATCGGCGTCGTTTCATTCGAAATCGACGGCGCGCATCCGCACGACCTCGCCACGCTGCTCGATCGCGAAGGCGTGGCCGTGCGCGGCGGGCATCACTGCGCCATGCCGCTCATGGGCAAGCTCGGCGTTTCCGGTACCTGCCGCGCGAGCTTCGGGATCTATACTGAAAGCGGAGACGTCGATGCGCTTGCCGCCGCGATTCAAAAAGCGAAAAGGACGTTGAAACTCTGATATGGAAGAAAACATCTACATGGAGAATATTCTCGACCACTACAAGCGCCCGCATAATGCGGGCCGGCTTGAGGATGCCTCGCGTCGAGGGCGCGAGTTGAATCCCAGTTGCGGCGACGTGATCGAGATTTTCCTCAAACTGGACGCTTGTGACCGCGTGGCGGACGTGAAATTCGAAGGGAAAGGCTGCGCCGTGAGCCAGGCGAGCGCCTCGATGCTGACCGACCGTATCAAGGGGCGGCCGCTCGCGGAAGCGTTCGCGATCGGAGAGCGCGATCTGCTGGAGATGCTCGGGATCGATGTCGGCCCGATGCGCATGAAGTGCGCGATGCTCTCGCTTCGGACGCTCAAGTCCGCGTTGAATGAAAAACAGTGATATGGAATCTCTCAAGATCGAAAACCTGCATGTCGCGCGAGACGGCAAAGGCATCGTCAAGGGTGTCTCGCTTGAAGTGAAGAAGGGCGAAGTGCACGCGCTCATGGGCCCGAACGGATCGGGAAAGTCGACGTTTGCCAATGCGCTCGCGGGACATCCTTCGTACGAAGTGACGGACGGAACGATCGTCATCGACGGTCGCGATATCACCGAGGCTGCTCCGCATGAACGCGCAAAAGCAGGGCTCTTCCTTTCCATGCAGTCGACGCCGGAAATTCCCGGCGTGACGCTTTCGAATTTCCTGCGCACCGCGTTTAACGCCATGAAAGCCGAGCCGCTTTCTGTGCTCGAGTTTCATGCGCTGCTTCAGGCGCGCATGGAGGATTTGAAAATCGATCCGGCCTTCGCTCGCCGCCACGTGAACGCCGGATTCTCCGGCGGCGAAAAGAAGCGCGCGGAAGTCCTGCAGCTTTCGGTGCTCTGTCCGGCCTACGCCGTCCTTGATGAAACCGATTCCGGCCTCGACGTCGACGCGCTCAAGATCGTGACGGACGGCCTTTCGAGGCTTCGTGGTCCCGGGCTCGGCATCCTGGTCATCAGCCATAATCCGAAACTGCTCGAAGCATTGAGACCTGACCGGGTGCATGTCATGAAGGACGGCAAGATCGTCTCCGAGGGCGGACACGAGCTTGCGGAACGGATCGGGAAAGAAGGCTACGAAGCGCTTGCCAACTGATATGACGATGAAAGAAAAAATCACGGAAGTCTTCAAGCATACGCAGGATCCGGAGCTCCATATCGACGTTTGGACGCTCGGGCTGATTTACGGTTTTGAGCTTTCGGAAGACGAAGAACGGCTCCACGTGAAGATGACGTTCACGACGCCGCTCTGCCCGTTCGGGCCGCAGCTGATTGGAGAATTGAAACAGTCCCTTTTGATGCTCGGCCTTCGCGTCGTCGATATCGAAGTCACGTTTGATCCGCCATGGGAGCCGTCGGAAGAGCTTCGCGCGTTGCTTGGAGTATAAAAAAACCACGGTCTCAGGCCGTGGGCTCCCGGAATTGAGTATGGGCAAGCAGCGCTCGCCGCACGTCTTGGAAGCGGTCAAGGAGCATTTGGAATCGCGCCAGGACTTCTATTTCCGATGCGAGCAAAAATTCGCGGTCTACGACAGTCGTGTCGGGGTGCGCGGCTCCGTCTCTTAAGGGCCGAACGAAGTCCAAGACGCGCCCGTCCGGCAATCGGTTGTAGAAATGCCTTTCATTGACCGAGGTCATCAGCAGATTCCCGCCCAAATGAGTTTGGATCAGGAGCGCCGTGACGGCGCTTTGTCCTCGTGCTGGGTCTTCGCGTGACCACGAATCGTGGCCTTCGGCCGTGGGGTTCGATGTCTCGCGCCTCCATACGAAGGGCAGGATGCACGAGTATATGTGCTGTACGAGGTCGTAAAAAGCTTTATTCAGTTTTTCCGCTTCGGACATTGTTGCCTCCTTGGTTCAGCGAAGCTATCATGCCTGCATGACTTCCGTCAATCTGCTCATGAAAAGAATCGGCTATCTGCGCGCCGCCATGAAAGAAACGTTCTCCAGTCCGGAAGGCTGGATCGTCGCCTTTGCTGGATGCGCGTTCATCGTGCTTTTTTCGATCGTGCTTTCGAATCTGAAACTGCTCGGTTTCATCTTGAACGAAGAGTATTTCAGTTTTGGATTGAAAGTGAAATCCGTGCTTCAGACTTTATGGTCCGGTCGCGTAACGCTCGCGCATGCAGGGGGATCCGTTACGGCCGCACTGGCCCTGCTTTTCGGGGTGAACGCCGCATTGATCGAACGCTACATGCGCCGCCAAGTCCGCCTGCATCAAGCGGCGGGCGCGAGCGCGATTGGCGTGCTGGTCGGTCTTCTCGGCGTCGGTTGCGCGGCCTGCGGCTCCGCGCTCCTTGCGAGCCTTCTTGGCGCGGGCGGAGCGCTGGCCGCCTTGCCGCTTCGCGGCCAAGAATTTTCTTGGCTCGGCATCGCGCTCGTCGTTTTTTCGACATTCAGCCTTGCTCGCAAGCTTGTTGAGCCGGAGACGTGCAAGATTCCTCAAAAAGAAGCATGAAGGTTTTTTCCAGGCTGTTCAAAAGCCAAGAAGCTCGGCGCGAAGAGTCGCCGATCGGCTCGTATGCTATTGAAGTCGTCTCGTTGCCCGAGGAGCTTGAGTGGGAGTCGCATTTGCCGATTGAACTGCGATATCTTTTTTCCAAGCGTCCGGAAACCAAAGAACGCCTGCGCGCGCTCCTTTCGGCTGGAAAGGCGATCGGCGTGCGCACGGTAAACAGGACGCCGGAGCGGGTGCTCGAAGCCGTGAAGCATATCAGCCTCTATTCCCAGCAGAACTGCATCCTGACATGGCTTCCGGAACTGCTGCGCGACAAGCATCTGCCGGTTTTCACGCACGATGACCTTGCGCGCTCGGCAGCGCGCGGCGTCGATCTCCATGCCGAGGTAGAGGTTCTTCTTTCCTCGCGCCTCGCGTTCAAGCGCTTGGTATTGATCGACGAGGAGAACCTCGGCATCGGCACCGAGGAGCAGCGTTTCATGAAAGAGCTCTCGGAGACGATCTATCCTCTGGCCATCGACACGATCGTCCATCGCGCCGTCGTCGACAATGCCAACGAGCGGACCGAAATCGCGCAGAACATCATCAAGGCGATGCTCGTGATCGGTCCGATCGCTCACGTGCTCGAGAAATACGCGAGCGGACTCGGAAAGCTTTTTGCGGCCTCGACCGACGATCTGCTGGGCGAATCTGCCGAGCTCATGGCGCTGCGCGGGTCCGGTTTTAGCTGGAAGGAGCTTCGCAAGCGATTCATCTTGCTGGTGCCCGTGTTCGCGCTCGCGACCTATGCGGTATTCCAAGTTGAGCCGTTGCTCGAGCATGGCAAAACGCTCACCGCCGGAGCGGTCTTCGGGCTCTCTGCCGTGGCCTTGTCGCTCACGACGGCGATCCAGAGCATCGGCATGTACCTTGCCTCCGTTCGCGCGCTGAAGAAAGAGGGGAAATTGCATGCGCACGGCGGCGCGCAATCGGACCTTTGGTTGGCGATTGTGCAAGACTTCACGAATCCCGCGCGTCTCGGCCTTCTGCTCGGGGCTTCGATGGCGCCGCTTTTCGGCATGGCCGCGGCCGTGCTCGGTCTCATGCACAACGGCTGGGTCTTGGCGCTCGTCGGCTCGACGGAAGGCATTGTGGCCGGTCTCACCGTCATCTACTCCAACCGCATTAACGCTTGGCGCTTCAGCCGTTCGCTTGAACGGCGCATCGGTTGATGCATCCGGGACAAGCAGGCATACTCGCAGCACCCGCTTTATAGGAGGTTCGCATGCGGATGATCGCGTTCTTTTTTGCTTTCATGTTTTTGATCGCCGACGCAGAGGCGGGTCACGGGAAGGAAGCTCCGAAAGGCGTCTCGATGCCGACGCTCGTCGAGCAGCTCGCGCGCGCCAAGAAAAAGCTCGCTGGGTACAACGTCGGCACGTCCAAGATCGGCGGCGACAATGCCGTTCTAGCCTTGTGGAAGGTCGGCGCGCCGGAGCTCGCCGTTGTACGGGTTCGCAAAGGCCGCGCCGTGACAAAAGGATTCCGCCTGATGCTGGTGGAGCGCAACAGCGCAAACTCCGAGTACCGCGTCCTTGAGCCGGACGGCTACGTCGTGCTGGCGATCAAGACGAATGTCGCGAAGCGGCCGCCTTCTCGGAAGAAACGATCCGTTGCCGTCGTGTATGCGCCGTATGGCGCGCACCTCGAAACGCCGGACATGCGCCGGCGCGGACGGGCGCATGTGGCGGAAGTCGCCGGAAAGGCGATTGCCGAGCTGGACGCCCTCGACGTGCGTTCTTTGTCCGATCCTTCGCGGCGCGTGACCGCTTCGGTTCCAGTCGAGATGCTGCTCACGCTTCTCATTATCGAGCACATCAATCCTCCCGATTTTGATGCTCGAGGCGCGGAAGCGACGGCAAATCGCGTGCTCGCGCTGATTGGCGCGAATGGGGATGATGCCTACGACCAGGCGTTTTCCGATACCGATGCGGGAGGGCTCTCGCAGTTTCGCCCCGCGACGTACGGGGAGATACGCGACGCCTATCCCGCCGCCAAGCTGAAGAGCGATTTCTACGTCGGCGTGCGCGACCACGTCAATGGCGTCATGGCGCAGTACTGCTATGCTGATTTCACGCTTGCGCGCCTGGAACCCGAGGATCGGCAGCGTTTGGGGCGAGAAGGCGCACTTGGCGCGTATCTCGCGGCTGCCTACAATCACGGATTGTACGGCGCCGCCAAGAATCTTGCCGCGCATCCGCTATCGCTATCTCCGGTGAACCTCAGATGCCGCCTACGCGGCATTTTTCTTTTTCGGACTCGGCCATTCTTCTTTCGAGCTGGTGTCTTTCTCGATCGGATCGAGTCTGCGCAGCGAGGCGATCTGCGAGCGGGTCAAGAGAGGGAAGTGCCTGGCGTCGCACAAGTAATACGGAACGTCCCAGACATTCTCGTCGCTGGTCATCCAGCCGATCTTGTCGAAGCGCGCGAGATTGACCGGAAGCGAATAGGCGCGCAGCGATTTTTTTTCTCCGCCCACGGGCGTGTATTCGTGGAAATACGATATGATGAGTTCCCGGATCGTGCGGTAGACCGGCTCGCGGTAGCGAAGAACAGGATGGTTGGTTTTTGAAATAGCGCCCCAGTACCCGCCGCGCTTGAAGACGGCAATGACGTGGTCTTGGTCCCACGAAGCGGCTTCCATGTCGACGATCAAGGGCTTCTCGCCGTGATACCGGAAGATCGCGGCGGCCAGCATAGCGCCTTCGATGCAGTGCGCTCGATTTTCGCGCAGGACGCGAAGGGGGGAGAGGACCGTATCGCCCTCCGGTTCGCGGTTGATAGGAATCGCGTTGACGAAATCCTGAATCTTCGCCGGCGTATCGAGTCGGCGAAAGAGACGGAGGTCAGAGGGGCTGAAACCGGAAAAAGGCATGCGGCAGTATTGTAACACCGCCGGTTCCGGAGGCAGAAGACCTTGACAAGATCGGCACTTTTGGAATGCTCCAAACCGCCGTACTTTCGAGCCGACTTCGAAGTCCAGCCATGCTGGCAGGAAGCAGAAGCGCCCGTACTTCAGGAGATGCAATGGATGTTTCTCATCAGTCCTACTCACAATTGCTCGACGCGTACCGGTTTCGGTATGTAGCTGATACTATCACCGAGGCGAACTTCCCGGTTGGCCAGCTTGCGGATGTGAAGTGCATGTCGGTGCTGACCCAGCAGCTGGGCGGGGTGGATATGAGCACCGCCGAGATCGAAGAAGCTGTAAAGAGGAAGGGGCTCCGCTCAGCGACCCTGGCCGAACTTCTCGTCTATGCCCGGGAAAAGTGGAACAAGGAGCTGGATCTGTTTCGCGACGGGCCTGAGTGCCGTGATTGGGGTAACGGTACTGGGTTTCTCGTCATTCAGGATAATTCTTAGGCCGTTGTCCGCGCGTGCCAAGCTCGCGCGGGTTTTATTTTAGGCACTGTTCCAAATTCCAACTTGCTTTGACAACAAAACACGCGGAAGGTTTCGCGGCGCCGGCCAGTTCGAGCTTCATTCGTCCAAAGAAGCCTTGCAAAAAAGCCCAAACCATGATATGCTGTTCCACAGCAAAGACTTCTGCGCGGGGATGTTGCCAATTTCCGTCTAAGCGGCGTTGCGTTTATTCATCTGTACAAACACATGAACGGTATCATCAAGCGCCTTACGGACAAGGGATTCGGTTTTATCGCTCCGGAAGACAACTCCAAGGACGTCTTCTTCCACTCGGAAGCCCTCGTTGACGTTACGTTCGACGAGCTGCGCGTTGACGACAAGGTTACTTTCGATGTCGAACCTTCCGAAAAAGGGCCTCGCGCCGTCGGCGTCCGCCGCGCCTAAGGCGCGATCTGATCGAAAAAACCCGCCTCACGGCGGGTTTTTTGCATGCAAAAAAAAAGACCGAATGGTTCGGTCTAGCGCCCATAATCGTCTTGGATGCGGCGCGTATCGCGATCGTCCGAGGGATGTTCTGGATCGACGTCGCGGCCGATCTCGGCGATGACAGACCAGCCGCTCAGGCTTGAGAGGCGGTGGCGCATGTTCGGCGGCACGTGCACGTAGGCGCCGGGAGAGCGCGCGGTCGGAGCCGGTTCGGCATCCGTCTCGCTCATGCTCACGCCGACATTTCCATGCAGGACGCGCAGGTGCGCGTCTTTTCGGGCGTGGACGTGCCACGAGAGACGGCAAGCATCCTTGATCAGCAGGATCTTGGGCGTGACGGGATTCGAGAGGGTTTCGACGATCGGGAGGCCGTCGAAGAGCTTCCGGAGGAACTTCTCGGCTCGTTCCTGACTGCCGCGCAATTTGATCTCGGCGCCCCACGGTTTTTGCCGGTCGACGCGTCGGATCAGGAAGCCCAGACTCGTGAGCCTGGTTCTGGCGAGATCCACAATGTCGCGCACATCAATCGCGGCGGTGAAGAGGTCCTGGCGTTCGAAAAGTACGGGCGGTACGTCCACAAATTTCTCCTGGGTAGAATGTGTCCGGTACAGTATGCGAATTCAGGACGGGGGTTAATGCGTTTCAGGATGGGAAGGCGGTTGCGGCAGTCACCTTCGTACTGATCCGGGAAGCCGTGCATTCGGTGCGCTTGCGCGAAAGTTCCTTGCGGGGCTCTTCCGGCGAAGCGGCCTCGTTCTGCGCGCAAGCGCACTGCTTCATAGGTTGGAGAGGATGGCGACGAGAGCGATGAACATCCAAACGATATTGAGCGCGATTGGCTGATACGCTTTCTTTTTGAGCGAAACGACGATGATGCCGAACGAGCCCGTGAGGTTCAAGAGCTGGTAGAGCATGCTTGTCGTCGGGATGACCCCGAAATTCGACAGGCCGTAGGCGGCAAGCACGGCACAGGCGCCGTACCAGCCGATGAGTTCAATGCGGGAGTCTTTCATGCGAGAACTGTAGCACGGTAAAAAGAAAACACTCCATTGCTGGAATGGAGTGTTTTCTTTGGTGGGATCCCATTTCACCGCCTCCCCCGAGGCTTGAGGTTCAATAAGCGCGACATCGAAACCTTCCTCGCCAAGACCCACGTGGATTCGGTCTGAAACTATGAGTGCAAGAAAGCTCAGAAAATCTTGGTGGGTAGACTTCCGCTTTGCGGATGTCCGATACCGGATGATGAGCCCTGAAAACTCTCAGGCCGGCGCAAAGGCCTACGAAGCTCTCTTGAGAGGGCGTCTGGCGCGCGGTGAGCCGCTAGAGGCCTCTACAAAGCCCGTGGCCGCGTCGTTCGCCGTATTTGCCGAAGAGTGGTTCAGGACTCACGTAATGACCAACAACAAGCCTTCAACGCAGCGTTCAACGCGGATGCTGCTTGACGGCCACCTGTTGGCGGCGTTCGGCAAGAAACCAATCGACCAGATCGTTGTTGAGGACATCGAGCGATACAAGATGTCTAAGCTTCAAGCCGGGATCTCCCCCAAGACGGTGAACAACCACGTCGGGGTGCTCGGCAAGTGTCTTCGCACGGCCGTCGAATGGGGGAGAGCTGTTTCGGCTCCACGACCGCGTATGCTCAAGGTTCCGCCGCAACGCTTTGACTTCCTCAACCCATTGGAGAGCTCGCAGCTTGTTGCGGCCATCATTGATCCTCGTTGGAGGGCGATGATTGTGTGCGCCCTTCGAGCTGGCTTGCGTCAGGGCGAGCTGCACGGTCTTCGTTGGGAGGATATCGACTTTGAGCGTTGGACGCTTTCTGTCAGGCAATCCATCGTGCGCGGCATCGTTGGTTCACCCAAGAACAACAAGGTTAGGCATATTCCTCTGGCGGCCGACCTGATGGACGCTTTGGCTGTTCTGAAGCCCAAGACGGGGTATGTCTTCCAGCAGGACAACGGCGAGCCAATGACGAGGGGAATGGCTTGGAGGGCGCTGCAGAGCGCTACGAAGCGTGCAGGACTCCGCAGTATGGGTTGGCACGTTCTCCGGCACACCTTCGCCTCACAGCTTGCTACCAAGGGTGTCTCGATTCAGGTTATCCAAACCTTGCTCGGCCATTCCGACTTGAAGATGACGCTACGTTACGCGCACCTCGCTCCGTCGACGCTTCGTGACGCGATTGATGTTCTTCAAGCCGAGGAAAAAACAGAAACCGAAGATTTTGGGCAACCGGTGGGCAACACGTTCATCTCGGCGTTCAAAATCTCTTCCGGAAACGAGACGGTACTTCAGACTCTTCTTCGCTAATTCAAAAGAAAAATGCCCCTCTTCGAGAGACACTTTTCTTTGGTGGAGATGGCGGGATTCGCACCCGCGTCTGGAGGAAGTAGGACAATGCGCACTACAGGCGTAGTCGTCTCGAGTTTTCCCGTGAGGGACCGGAGCGCATACATGGAGGCGACGAGTCGCATGCGTCCGCGCCTGGATCCAACCGGAACGACTGCCTCTCGGCGGAGCAGTCGGCGGACCTTCTTATAACACCGTGATCCGTCTAGAAGGTGTCGACGGGCGATGGGTCAGTCGCGCTTAGGCGAGGACCGGAGCGAAAGACGGAGCGAACGCATTTGCGAACGCCGTCTTCACTTTTGCGAGAACGTTGGCACGTAGTCGTTTGCCTTTTTATTCGTGACGGACAGGCTCCGTCAACCTGCGCGTATTGAGAACGAACTCCATCGAATCTAGTCATCCCCAACTCGCTTGTCGAACGCGGCTTTTACTCGGGACGAGGCGGGCTCGTCCTCCTACGCCGTGCGTTCGCCGCTCGCTCTTCGCGCGCCGCGCTTGATGGCGCAAGCAAGCAGGGGATTACCGCCGGATCTTCATCCGGCTTCGCGCCTCGCGGTCGAGATCGCGTTTTTTGATCGCTTCGCGCTTTTCGAATTGCTTCTTGCCGCGGGCGACGGCCAGTTCCACTTTGATGCGGCCGCTCTTCATATAAGCACGAATCGGCACGATAGTCAACCCGTCTTCTTCGCGTTTTCCGCGCAGGCGGCTCGCTTCTTTCTTGTGGAGCAAGAGCTTGCGCGAGCGTTCCGGGTCGTACTCGGGAAGCGGGCCGGCTTTGGGATAGCGCGCGATATGCGCGCCGGTCAGCATGGCTTCGCCTCGATGGAAAGTGACGTGCGCGCCCTTGAGCTTCATATGCCCCGTCTTCGCGGACTTTACTTCGTGCCCTGAGAGCACCAACCCCGCCTCGATTTTTTCAAGGAGTTCATAATCGTACCGGGCCTTGTCATTCGAGGCGAGAACATCGGACAGCATAGCGCTGGTCAGTATAGCCTTTTCCTGCTATATTTCCAACGAAGTATGCAAGAAAACGGCGCGGAACGCCAGCCTCAAGTGATTACGATCTCGACCGTCACGATCGTGAAGGTCGCCGTTTTTTTGCTGGCCTGCGGATTTTTGTATCTGATCCGCGATATCATCGCCCTCTTTTTCGTGTCCCTGATTCTCGCCTCGATCATCAATCCGCTCGCTTCGTGGTTCCAATCGAAGAGGATGAGCCGCGGCTGGGCCGTGCTGCTGCTGTACGCCTGCATCCTCGCGCTGATCGCGGCGGTGCTGACCATGCTTGTGCCCGCCGTCGTGATCGAAACGCGCGATCTCCTTTCGAATTCCGGATCGCTGTGGTCCCGTGCTCTTTCGGCGCTCGGGCCGTTCAGGGATTTTGCCGCGGCGCATGGGTTGAGGGATGATTTGCAGGAAGCGGCCGCGAACGCGTCCGACGGCTTCGGCTTGGCGGCCGCTGGCGTCTTTGCCACGATCAGCGGGGTTCTGACCGGCTTGGCTTCGCTCGTTATCGTGCTGGTGGTCGCGTTTTATCTGGTTGTTTCCGAGGATGCCTTGAAGCGCCTTTTTCGCACGCTCGCGCCGGAGGCGTATCAGCCCTATCTTGTCGACCTTTTTCAGCGCATCGAAAAAAGCATCGGGGGCTGGGTGCGGGGGCAGATGATCCTTTCGTTGGCGATCGGCATCGCGTTTTATCTCGCACTCAAGATCCTTGGCGTGAAATACGCGCTTGTTCTCGCGCTGACAGCCGGGATTTCAGAATCGATCCCGTACGTCGGACCGATTTTCTCGGCGATCCCCGCGGTTTTGATCGCGCTTGCCGACTCTCCGCTCAAAGCGCTGCTTGTTGCCGTAATGTGCATCGTGATCCAGCAGGCCGAAAATCATATTCTCGTGCCGAAGGTCATGCAAAAAGCGACGGGATTGCATCCGATTGCCAGCATTTTCGCGATGCTGATTGGCGTCAAGATTGCCGGATTGCTCGGGGCGCTGCTCGCGATTCCGGTCGCGATGATGCTTGGCATCATGGTTTCGGACGGGTTTCGATTCTTGAAATCAGGCCGTTGATATGCCGACGCGCCATGAACGGATTCTCAAATGCTTGCCGTTCCTGCCGGTTCTGGGCGCCGGAGGATTTGTCGCGCTCAGCGAGGTTTCTATCGGGCGCCCTCGCGATTTTTTGTGGTGGAGCCTCATTACTTCGGCGTGGATCCTGACGGTGTTTTTCGCTCTCGTGCACGGCAAGCTGAGGAGCCGGCTTACGCCGGTGGCCGTTCCCGCGGTACTCATGATCGCCGCTTCAACGATCGCCTCGCTCCTCTTCCTCGATCTTGTCGCCAACCGCCACGCGTTTATCGCCGTTTTCGGATTCGTACTCTATGTGTTCCTGGAACACGTGCGGCGTGAAGACGCCGTGCCTGCTTCGGAAGATCGCCTGTCGATTTCGGAATTCGCGCGCATGGTCAATATCGGATCGCTGTTCCTGGTCGCGTCGGTCGGCGTCGGTTTGCCCGCCTTTCTGCCGATCGAAACGTGGTGGACGATCCCTCCCATGGTGGTCGTTGCCCTGCTGTGGAGCTGGCATCTGTACCTTGCATGCACGGAGCAATGCGCTCGCCCGCGCTCGCGCGTGCTCCTCACGGCCGTCGTCGTCGTTGAAACGTATTTCGTCGCCCTGAATTTGCCGACATCGATGTTTGTCGGAGGCGCCGTCGTCGCGATTCCGTATTATTTGGCCGCGAACTTGCTGCCGATCGGGGCGACCGATGCGCTTCCAGGACGCCTGGTGCGCAAATACGCGATCTATGCCGGTTCCGCCCTCGCTCTCGTTCTCTTAACCGCAAGATGGGTTTGATATGTTTTTCACCAAAAAAAGCACGTTCGGGGAGACGGCTCGTTTCATTCTCGTGCCAGCCGTACTTGGCTTGGTTGCCGGCCTCGCAGGGGGGCTGACGTTCGAGTCGTATTTTTCGGCATCTCCAGACTATGCATTCGAGCCTTTGCAGATCGGCCGCGTGCGTCTTTCGTCAAACGCTCCGATCTCGCAGTCGGATCTCGCTGCACAACTGAGGCGATTGAATGCGCCTGTGTACTCGCGTTCCTCTCAGGGCGCGGAATTTTCGCAGCGCGCGCGAACCGTTTCGGAAGCGGTTGGTTATGCGACCGTGCTCACGTCTGACGGGTGGCTCGTGTCGACGCCTTCCGTTGCGGGCGGAGCGGTCGATATCGCGATCGGCGGCCGCTTGTTCGAACCGAAAACGAGGATCGTCGATTCTCGCACCGGGCTCGTCTTCTTGAAGGTTGACGCAACCGCCCTGCCCGTCA
>CAYMBC010000021.1:0-14030 GCA_964388605.1 uncultured Gammaproteobacteria bacterium | reverse complement strand
CGTTTTCTTCGGCATATTGGTTGATGGCTTTTTTAAATTGCGCGTCACCGGCCTGATTGCCGTTGGAGCAGGCGGCCAAAAGCAGGGCGGCGGCCAGCGCGATGGGGGCGGAACGGGGCATGGTTTTCTCCATAATCTTAAAGTGGGATAGCTGGGTTTCGCTGCCAAAAGCATAGCCTTTTTCAGGCGCGTTTCCAAGCTTTCGAGCGTAAAATCGGCGTCATCAAGTTCATCAAGCAGTTCACGCACGGTCGAGAGGCGCAGGAGCGCCTCGGACGCCGTCTGCGTCTTCCAACACAACCGTTCAACCGGATAGTCGAGAACATCACCCAGAAGGAACGATACCGCTTCCGGCAACTCGGAGAGCGTCTTCACTCGTTCGCGTTCAAGCGACAGCAAGCGGCCAAGCTCTTCATCCGTAAAGGCTGCTGTCGACGTGCCGGCGCGTTCAAAAAACGGACGCGCAAGAACAGCCAAGCGCTCAAGCGGCAGAGCGCGCAAATATTTTCCGTTCAGCCAATCAAGCTTTTCACGATTGAAAACGGCGCCGGCCGAGTTCACGTCTTTCAATTCGAACGCTTCAGTCAGTTCATCGAGCGCGTAGACTTCTTTTTCGTCGGAGGGATTCCAGCCCAGAAGCGCTACAAAATTAATGAGCGCCTCGGGAAGATAACCATTATCAAGATAGTCTTCAACAGCGACGTCTCCTTGACGCTTGGAAAGCTTCGAGCGGTCAGGATTCAACAGCAGCGGCATATGCGCGAACTGCGGCGGCGTCCAACCGAACGCCTTGTAGAGAAGCACGTGCTTCGGCGTCGACGAAAGCCATTCCTCGCCGCGAATCACATGGGACGTTTCCATGAGGTGGTCGTCGATAACATTCGCGAGATGATACGTGGGAAAGCCGTCTCCTTTCAATAAAACATAATCATCAAGCAGCGCATTTTTGAATGCAACCTTGCCTCGCACGGCATCCTCAATCTCCGTTTCGCCCTCAAGCGGCATCTTGGCGCGATAAACGACGCGCTCGCCCGCTTCAATGCGACGCAGCGACTCCTCGCGTGCGAGATCGCGGCAATGGCGATCGTAACCGGTGGGGAGCTTGGCCGCTTCCTGGCTGGCACGCAGTTCTTCCAGGCGTTCCGGAGCGCAAAAACACGGATACGCTTCGCCATGCTCAAGCAGCTGGTTCAAATGCGTGCGGTAGATCTCAAGTCGTTCCGATTGGATGTACGGCCCCTTGGAGCCGCGCTGATCGATGCTGCCGTCCTCATTCAAAAACGGGCCTTCGTCATACGTGAGCCCCATGTTCGAAAGCGTACGAAGAATCCCTTGAACGCCGTTTTCGACAAGGCGCGTACGGTCGGTGTCTTCGATACGCACGAAAAAAACGCCCCCGTGCTTGCGGGCGAACAAGTAGTTATAGAGCGCGGAACGGAAGTTGCCGACATGCATTCTTCCGGTCGGGCTGGGGGCAAAACGTACGCGTACATCCATAGCCGCCTTATTGTACCTTTTTCCGGGGATTCTTCAAGACCATGGCTAGGAACACGAATGTTGCCTCAAAAATGCGCCAAGCGCGCCACGGCTCCGTAAAAAGCCGCCAAAACCATTCGAGATGCAGCGCTCGGAAGAATCCAGGCGCGCGCTTCTTCTGACCGGAATAATAATCGAGCGCGCCGCCGACGCCGATCGCAATCCGAACGGTGGGAAGATACGGCAAGTGATCTTTGATCCAGCGCTCTTGTTTTCCATGCCCCAAGGCAACAAAAAGCATGTCCGGTTTCGCGTTTGCAATGCGATCCGTGAGGCCGGGATCTTCTTCCCATGCGCCGGCAATCCAACGAATGCGGTCTCCCGAAGCACCAGCGACTCGAAGCTTCTTATAAACCTGTTGCAGATTTTGAGCTGCTTGTTGAGCCACCCCCTCCCCTGCCCCTAAAAAATAGACCGAACAATTTTCTTGTTCCGCAATTTGCGCCAAGGCTAGTCCAAAATCGACGCCTGTAATCGTCTCCGGAAAGGATTTTCCTTCCCACCAAGCAGCCAATTGCAAACCATAACCGTCGGCAAGCGCGAGATGCGAACCAAATAAGATGTTCTTGAATCCGGGATCACGAGCGGCGAGCACCGCCATTTCCGGATTTGGCGTGACAATCAGGTGTTGACGTGAATCGGACAAAAAGCCGAGGGCACGCCGTGCCGCCTCGTCAAAAGTAATCGAATCGATTGGAACCCCGGCGACCGTCATGCGCATGTCCCTCGGAAATATCTTTGTTCCATACTAGCATAATTGAAGAAGCTGCGCAGCAAAATCCCCTCCTTGCAAGAGGGGGGGGGTTGGTATGAGTACGACCAGTCTAGTTATCCGATTGAGCGCCCCATCGACCGTACGCATACCCGATCGAGTAGTAGTCCTGTTCCTGGCGGATCAGATCGTGTCCGTTAGCTCCGTGTTCAAAACCTGTCCAAAAATGCCAAAGAGCTTGGATTTTCTCGGAGGTTCTCATCTCCGGTACACAAATCTTGAAACGGAAATGGCAGTAGGCCGCACAGGCGTGTGCGTACAGTTTTCCGGAGGTCTCGTTAACCGCCTGTTGAATATATTCCTCCGCAATATTGAGATACGCTCGTTGCGTAGGTAAGCAGCCGCTACGGACAGCTCGCAGGGCGGTACTCAATGCCTGATAAAAAGAATCGGTATTCATCACAACCTCCTTTCTTCAGCCTATTTCAGACTGCACCATTTCAAGCGTCTTGACAACCTTGATTAGCACTCATATCATGAGAGTGCTAATATCCACTCCATGCAACAGAACCGTTTTACCACCAAGGCGCTCGAAGCCCTCCAGGAAGCCCAAAACCTGGCTTTTGAGACGGGTTCCGAGATTTTGGAACCCAACCATCTGCTTACCACCCTTCTCCGTCAGGAAGAGGGCGTGGTTGTTTCCGTTTTTAAAAAACTGGGGATCGATCCGGCAGCCGTCCTGAAACGCGCCAAGCTTGAAACCCCGAAGAAGGCCGAGGGAGGCAACACCGCCCAAGTATTTGTTTCTCAAAACCTCGACCGCGCCATCCGCCAAGCGCACAAGATCGCCGAACGTTTCAAAGATGAATACGTCTCGACCGAGCACCTTTTGCTCGGCCTCATGGAAACCAAAAACGAGGCCGCTTCCCTGCTCGCGGAGCTCGGCGTCACGACCGATGCCGTCTTGAAAGTCTTGATGGATATCCGAGGCTCGCAGCGCGTGACTTCGACCGAACCGGAAGCGACATATCAGGCTCTCGAAAAATATTCGCGCAATCTTACGCGTCTCGCCCGCGCCGAAAAACTCGACCCGGTCATTGGCCGCGACGAGGAAATCCGCCGCGTGATTCAAGTGCTCTCGCGCCGCACAAAAAACAACCCCGCGCTGATTGGCGAACCAGGCACCGGCAAGACCGCGATTGTCGAAGGCTTGGCGCAGCGCATCGTCTCGGGCGACGTGCCGGAATCATTAAAAGGCAAAGACGTCGTCGCGCTCGACTTGGGCGCGCTTATCGCCGGCACCAAGTTCCGCGGCGAATTTGAAGAACGTCTCAAGGCCGTCATGAAGGAAGTCGAGAAGTCGGCCGGCGGCGTCATTCTGTTTATCGACGAGCTGCACACGCTCGTCGGCGCTGGCGGCACCGAAGGCGCCATGGATGCCTCGAATCTCTTGAAGCCGGCGCTCGCGCGCGGCGAACTGCGCTGCATCGGCGCGACCACGCTCAAGGAATATCAGAAACACATCGAGAAAGACGGCGCGCTCGCTCGACGCTTCCAGCCGGTCACCGTTTTGGAACCGTCGCCGGAAGACGCGATCTCGATTCTTCGCGGCATCAAGGAACGCTACGACCTGCACCACGGCGTGCGCATTACCGATTCGGCCATCGTCGCCGCGGTCACTTTGTCGCACCGTTATATCACCGACCGCTTCCTGCCGGACAAGGCCGTCGACCTGATCGACGAAGCCGCGTCCGCGCTCCGCATGCAGATCGACTCGCAACCGCAAGAGCTCGATGCCCTGAAGCGCGACATTACCAAACTTGAAATTGAAAAGCGCGCACTTGAGAAAGAAGAAGACAAGCACGCCAAAGAGCGCTTGAAGGATGTCGAAAAGCTCCTGGCCGAGGCCAAAGAGCGCGCTTCGGGTTTGGAACTGCGCTGGAAGAACGAGAAGGACGCGATCACCGCCATTCGCGACGGCAAAAAGAAGATCGACAAGCTGAAGCAGGAAGCCGACATTGCCGAACGCAAAGGCGACCTCGAACTCGCCGCCAAAATCCGCTATGGCCAGGTGCCGGAAGCGGAGAAAGCTTTGAAGGCAGCCGAAGAAACCTTGAAGAAGCTCCAAAAGGGCCACCGCTTCTTGAAGGAAGAGGTTGATGAAGAAGACGTCGCGAACGTCGTTTCGCGCTGGACGGGTATTCCGGTTTCTAAAATGTTGGAATCGGAACTTAAGAAGCTCGTGCACCTTGAAGCCGAACTTTCAAAGCGAGTCGTCGGCCAAGAGGAAGCTATCAAGGCCGTCTCGGACGCCGTCCGCCGCTCGCGCGCGGGCGTGGGTGAAGAAACGCGCCCGATGGGTTCATTCATCTTCCTGGGCCCGACCGGCGTGGGGAAAACCGAGCTGGCCAAGGCACTGGCGGCCTTCCTGTTCAACGACGAAAACGCCATGGTGCGCCTCGATATGTCGGAATACGGCGAACGCCACTCCGTCGCCCGCATGATCGGCTCCCCTCCCGGCTACGTCGGCCATGACGAAGGCGGCCAGCTCGCCGAACAGATCCGCCGCCGTCCCTACTCGGTGGTGCTCTTCGACGAAATCGAAAAAGCACATCCGGAAGTCTTCAACACCCTTCTCCAGATACTCGACGACGGCCGCTTGACCGACGGCAAAGGCCGCGTCGTCAATTTCAAGAACACGATCATTATCATGACCTCGAATGTCGGTTCCGAGGAGATCTTGGAACTCGGCAAGAAGAAAGGCGCGATCGGTTTCGAAGACGCCGACGAAGAAAAGAGCGCCGACGAAACCCTCCACGACCGCGTCATGAATTTGCTGCGTCAGTCCTTCAAACCGGAATTCCTGAACCGTGTCGACGAAACCGTCGTCTTCCACGCGCTCAAGCCCGAGCATCTGACGAAGATCGTCGACGTACAGCTCGCGCGCGTCCAGGATCGCCTCAAGGACAAACACATCACGCTGGAAGTTTCAGCTGCGGCAAAGAAGCTCCTCGTCGAAAAGGGATACGATCCGAGTTTTGGAGCGCGGCCGCTCAAGAGGCTGATTCAGGATGTGATCCTGAACAAGCTGGCGTTGCAGATTTTAGAGGGGACGATTAAGGAGGATACTAAGGTGAGGGTGGGGGTGAAGGATGGGGAGATTACGGTGGGATAACGAAAGAGCCCCTTAGGGGGCTCTATTTGCGTCATTCTGAGCGGAGCGAAGAATCCCTATACTGGTGAAATCTTAGCGCAAAGATCCAGGTGAGGCCAATTTTCTTATAAACCTTGGTTTTTTCGACCAAAATGGCCCGTTTATAGCGTTTTTATACTTCCCCTTCCTCCCCTCCGTATACTCCCACCACGTCCTCGCCTGGGCCCCATTCATAAAATCCACCGCCGCAAGAAACGTATCCAGCACGCACGGGTCGTGCCGCACGCCGGTCTTTTTACAGAGTTTTTGGTAGAGCTTGAAGGCACCCTGTTTCTTCAAATCCTCCGGCGTGCGGATACCGAGCAGCGCGAAATCTTTGACCATCGCGGGGCCGATGTTGGGGATCTGGGCGAGTTCCTGGGCTTCCTTGGCCGTTCGTGCCTTTTTCATAACCCCACAATACCACAAAAAGACACCCGTCTTGGGTGCCGCTACTAGCCTTAAAATGGCCGGCTTCTTAGTTGAAAACCAGGAGCGTAAACGCCAGGACAAGGCTTTTCGCGGCCGTGCCGGCGAGGAGGAGGATTTTGGTGTTGCGTGTCATATCAGCTCCTACGCGGCAGGAGCCGAAAGGTAACAGTCTCATTCTCCTGCGACCACCTCGACCCCGGCCATGGCGGCAGCGTTTTCAAACATGGAGGGGTAGACATACTGCACGAGAAAGATCGCGACGGCGAGCACCAGGATTTTTGAAAGCTTCTCGGCCATATCACGCACGCGCTCGCTTAGGTTTCCGATGCTGCGGCGCGGAAACTTCTTTTACGCGGCGCTTCACGATGGTTGTCACGAGCCCGTACGGCACGGGCGCATCGAGCTCGAAGCGCAGCGTCCCCTTTCCCGTTTGATACCGCTTCGCCGCTTTTACAACGGACTCAATACCGCCGCGTCCAGGGAAGAATCCCAGATGCGTTTTGAAGTGCATGAAATAGACGAGATTTTTCCCGTTCAGGCGGAACGTCGGCATGCCGTAGCGGATCGCTTCTTCCGCCTTAGGGGCGGCCTTCCGGATCGCGGCGCGCAGCTTTTTCAAGGTTGGCTGCAGCGCTTTCGGAGCTTCCTTGAGCGCCTCGTCGATCGAGGCGAAGGTTTTCATCTTCATGGTCCAACCAGTATAGCAAAAACTCCCAAGGAAGGGAGTTTTTGTCCGATTATTTCCTCTCAATATGCTTGCACTGCGGGTAGTTGGCACAGCCGGTAAAAGGCCCGAATTTGCTCTTGCGCTGAACCAGCTTGCCCGCGCATTTCGGACAGGGTTTCTCTTGCGTTATCGTGCCGGAACCTTGCTCTTGCATAGCATCGCGATAAGAATAAAAGCGATGCTGGGGTCCTAGCAGAAAGGCTCTTTTTCACGCAAGCCCCTCCTTTCCCCCGCTTGAAACTCAGAACGAATCAGCGATTCAACTTCCAAACGTTGTAGGTAAGATGCGCTGCGAAGGCGACCCAGGCAGCATAAGGCATGAGCAGCACCGAAGCGAGGCGCGAAAAGGGCCAAGCAAGAATCGCGAGCGCGATCACGGTAACGTCAAGCAAAAGAGCTTCGAAAACCGCCGCGCCGACGAGATGTCGCGAGAAAAAGAGGTAGCTCCAGAGGGCATTCAAGACGGCGTTAAGGAGAAAAATGCCAGCGAGCAAGGGAAGCTTTACCTTGGCGCTTGGCGTATTCCAGAGAAGAAGGGCTGAAGCTGCTGAAAAAGTGAAAATCGTCGTCCATACCAATCCGATGATGCTTCCGGACGGCGTCCAAGGCGGCAGATTGAGGGTGCTGTACCAACTGCCGAGTCCGGATGACGTGAAACGCGAACCGATAACAGCCGTGAGAACGGTGACGAGCGGAATGATGACGTAGTTGGGTTTCATAGATCGTTTATGGGTGCGTCGCGAGCCGGTAGGCCAGCAAGAAAAGCGCGCTCCACCAGCCGAGATCGGAAACGAGCAGGCTCATCGCGATTTTTACTTGCCAATTGGACGGCAACAGCTCGGCAGAGCGCCCCTCGCGTTCACGCTCCAGCAAAAACGGGCTCACGCCAAAGGAAAGGAAACACCCGTTAAGAAGAAGCAGCGCGGCAATTGCGGCGTGAGCTTTCGGAATCCAGCCGCCCGCATTGGCATGGTAGTATAGCGCGCCGCCGATACTGGCGAGCAGCATGCCGATCCAGATCATCGGCTTCGTGACTTTGTGCGTTCGTGTGGTCGCTTCCGTCCAATACCGGGATTTCCTGCCCAGAAAACCGTGCACGTCGATGACCGTCACCGCCCCGAGCCCGATCACGAAACCGGAAAGAAACAAGAAGAGCGCAAGAGCCTCGAAAGAAATCGTGGGCATGGCGGTCATATTTTTCTTGAATCATAGGCCCAATGCAGGACAGCCTGCCGCTGGCGCGGGCGGCATCGAAGATCGCCAACACGACATGCTTTCCGGATCTGCGTGATATGGCGCGCGATTGCCTTCCAACGCTTGATCTGCCTCGTGTCTTCCTCAGGCATCCTCCGACCCATGTAATAGCGGCAGTACCATTGGAACCAGCCGCGCGGGTCATCCGGATGAATCCAACCCCTCCGTCTCCATTCGGCCAGAGATTGACTGGCATCAACGCCGAAGCAATTCATTTTTTTGTCATGCCTCTCGCTCAGTCGTGCTTTCACAAACCAGCTTTTCGGGAATTCTTTCCGGCAGTCGTTCATGTACCTCCCGCCGAATATGCCGAGCTCGAGCATCTGTTTCGGCGTGAGATCAGGCTTGAACTCCGGATCAAAATGCTTGCCCGCAGGGACGGACAGCCGGTAGCAGTACCCGTTTTGCATGGAATCGCGAACAACGACGGTTTTCATACGCGCTTGCGGCAAAAGCAGCTTGCCAAGTGATCGTTCACCATGCCGACGCCTTGCATGTACGCGTAGCAGATCGTGGAACCGACGAACTTGAACCCCCTCTTTTTGAGGTCTTTGCTCAGCGCGTCCGACTCTTTAGATGTCGCTCCGATGTCGCTGTTTTTCTTAGGTGCGTTCTGGATCGGCTTCCCGCCCACGAATCCCCAAATATACGCGTCAAACGTTCCGAATTCTTTCCTGATCTCTAAAAACTTACGCGCATTCACGATCGCCGCCTCTACTTTCATGCGGTTTCGGATGATACCTTTGTCCTTCATCAGCCGATGAAAATCCTTTTCCGTGAATTTGGCGACCTTTCGGAAATCAAAACCCGCAAAGGCCTTCCGGAAATTCTCGCGCTTGTAAAGAATCGTGCGCCATGAAAGACCCGCTTGGTTCGCGTCGAGAATGAACGCTTCGAAATGCTTTTTGTCGTCATGCTCCGGTACGCCCCATTCTGCATCATGATAGCGAATCATGAGCGCGTCTTCGCCCGGCCAGGTGCAGCGTTTTTTTGCGGTTTCCATGAAAGCGGAGAATGAATGGCGTGCCTTTCTCGCGGAGCGCGAAGATGCCGGCGATCAAAGATCCCGCGCGTCGCGGCCTCCTATCTGGCGAGCGAAATCGTTCAGGTGCCCCGCGAGCTCTGCGGGCTTGGCAAGCATCGGATAATGGCCAGACGCGATTGTCGGCACGCGCGAGGGCGAAACGCGGACAAGCATCGCGTCTTGAAGCGACGGCACAACGCTCAAATCATCGAGCGTCTTGACGTACCAGCGGGGCATTGATTCGGGTAGCGACCACTCGACGCGATCGAGGAAAATCCTCGGGCTTTCCGGCGAGTACTCCTTCAAAACGAGCGCGACCGCTTCCTCGTCCAGGCCGTTTGCGGCTCGGGTACGCACGATTTTTTTCGGAGGCCGAAGCGCGCCGGATCTCGCTATGATGCGCATGAAAAAGCGCTCGAACCGAGAAAGGATCGATATCATCGCCTCACCGGGCTTCGGGATAACAGCGCTCACGAAAACGATCCCGGCGACGCGTTCCGGAAAAAGAGAGGCGATGCGCAAGGCGATTTCACCACCGATCGAATGTCCGACCAGCACGAACCTGTCGACGGGAAGCGTCTCGGAAGCGCGGATCACATGTTGTACGTACTCCTCAAGCGTCAAGGAGCTAAGCGTCTTTCCCGGGTCCCCGCGCAACGGAAAATCAACTGCCAACGACGGCAGCGTCAAATGCGGCAAGACGCGGTTCCAGGCCCATGCACCGAGCCCCGCGCCATGAATCAAGAGAAAACCTATTCGTTCCATAGAATCTCCATAGTTTCTCCAAAAGGCGTTCCATTCCAATGACCGACAAGCCGTCGCAGGCGCTCGCGCGCACGGGCGACGAACTCGTCAGTAAGCCAATCCGGGACGCCCTCTCGGCGCCCTGCCGAGATGAACGCGGCGCGCACGTTCGCTGCGACGGCGTCTTGCGGCGCAGCGGACAAGGAGCCTGTCAGGATGCTGACCAGCATCTCCACTGCCATGAGCGTTTCCGCTCGCCCCTTCAACACTTTTCCGGTCCGGTCGTTCATATCAGACAGCGTTTTTCCGGACGCAAGAAGACCCCAGAAGCCGTTTTGAATCCGGGCTTCGGATTCTACGGCCATATGCACGAGATCATGAAGCCAAAAGCTTTTGGTCTCGAGTTCGACACTCTCGCGAGAGCCATCCTTGCGGAGGATTTCAAGAACATGACGCTCGTTTGTCATTTTTTTCAGAAGAATGCGCATACGCTCAGCCAACGGGCGGCTGCAGGCGCTTCCAAACGGCGTACGAATAGGCGATCGAAGAAAACGACGCAAGAAGCGCCGGAACCGCGATGCTCCATGCCGCCCATGCGACCGGCAGGAAGAATCCGGCAAGCGCGATGCAGGCCGCCGCCTTGAAAAGCTTTGAACCGAAAGCATGCGTCTTGTTCCATACGTCATCGCTGGACAAAGTCCAGGGGGTGCGGATGCCGATAGACCAGTTTCGACGAGCTCGGGCAATGACGGTGCCGAGCGCGTACCAGAACCCGGCGAAAGCCGGCGCGAGCCAGCGCGCAAGCTCAAAGCGAACTCCCAGATTCCATGCTAGGACGGTTCCGTGCACATACGCAAGAAAAGCAGAGAGCGCGAGCCAAAAAAGATCGTATTCCCTTTGAAAGCTGCGGATGTTTTTCCTAAGCGGATCGATGCGCGTAAGCGTCCAGCGGAGAACGAGGAAAAAAAGCATCATGCCCGGAACAAGGAAGGCACCCGCAAATTTTGGCAGCGACCCATCCGGATCTCCTGCAGCGTTCCAATGAGAAACAAAATTCTCCGGAAGGCGAGCAAACAACCAAAAGCTTGCAGCCAGGCTCGCAAAAAGCGGAGTGTACGCAAAAAGTTCAAGCTTACGGCTCATGACAAGTTGATCGTTTCGATTTTTTTCTCGCCTCGCCAGTATTCCAAACGCCACTCCCCTTTCAAACCCTCGATCAAACGCTCCTCGACGCCGTCGCCCGCCTTTAACTCGCGTCGCCGTTCTCCGAGCTTCTGGCGCCCCTCGCTTGTGAGACCTGCCATCAGCTGGAAAAGCGTCGGCTTTCGCTGGAAAGACGTCATGAACGCTTGCGTAACGCCTTGAAACCTCCGCCAAGATCAGTCAGGATGGCAATGACAAGAACGGCCTCCTGGAACACCTCCCAGCGCCCTTCAAAGAGGTTCACGACGGCGACGTACCAAAGCAGGGTAAATGGCATGAATAGGAATCCGAGCACCTGCCAAAAAAGATGCAGCCGCACGTCCGAAAACCACTCCGAAAAAAACTTAAGCCAAAGCAACAAAAGGCGCGGGAACCACAGCACGACGAGCGCGAGAAGGATCGGCATAGCGAGTAATTAATACCCCTTGCGGCCAAGGAGTCGATACATGTGCTTTTTTCCAGCTTCGACACCCGGCTGATCAAACGCGTTCACATCGAAAAGCTCGCCTGCCATCGCGGTCGCGATCATCAGGCATTGAAGGAGGGCTCCGAGCGAGCGTCCGGTAAGGTCGGGAAGGTGCAGCGTGCCGTTCGGACGGCGGCTTTCCGTGAGCGCCTCCGCCGTCGCCTGCCGCTCTGCGTGCACGAGCTTGCGAAGCGTGTGTCCTGAAAAATAGGAAACGCCTTCGATCTCTGGCCAGGGTTCCGGCAGGCGCGCATCGATGTCGAAATCATCGATCTCTATGAACGTGATGATCTTGTCGGAAGGCCCCTCGTTATACAGCTGGATTTGCGAATGTTGATCGGCGGGCCCGATTGCCGCGATTGGCGTCGGTCCACTACTGACGCGCTTGCCCCTACGATCCGTTTTCTTACCGAGGCTTTCCGCCCAAAGTTGGCGATACCAGTGTCCAAAAAGCGCGAGCCGCTTGGCATACGGCATGAAGACCGAAATGGTTTTTCCCCGGCGATACAGGAGCCACTGGAGCGCGGCATACACCATGGGAACGGATTTCAGAGGCGGCGTTTTCCAAAATTCCGCCTCTTCGGCGGCTGCGCCCTTCCACAGCTCGTCGACAAGGATGCCTGCCGCCAACAGCGGAAAAGCTCCGACTTCGGTCATGACAGAAAAGCGTCCGCCGACATTTCCCGGCACAGGCAGCATCGCGTAACCTTCGCGCGCTGCAATATCGCGCAGCGTCCCTTTTTCAGCATCCGTCGTGGCAATGATCCTCTTTGTGGCTTTTTCAAGCCCGACGGCGCGAACAAGTTCGTGCCGAAGCATGGCGAATACCGCCATCGGCTCAATCGTGTCTCCGCTTTTCGAAACGATATTGATCGCCGCGCGCGTCCAATCGACGCTTTCAAAAACGTCCCGGACAGCGCGCGGATCGGTCGCATCGCCCGCGAAAACGAGCTTCAGCGCCCGAGTTCCCCGTTTCACGGTTTCCACGCCTTTCAACGCCTCATAAACCGCCTGCGCGCCAAGCAAAGAGCCGCCGATGCCGACAACGACGAGCGTATCGATACCCGGGTCAAGCGACGAGAGCATGGACATCATGAGATTCCGGCTCGAGCTCCGTTTCGGCACCTCAAAAAATCCGAGTTCTCCGTTTTTTTTTCGATCCGAAAGCGTTCGACGCGAAGCTTCCAGCCATCCAGCAACAGCTTGCAGCTCTTCCGGAGAGACGCCTTCCGCGCCGACGCGGTTCCGCATCATGCCGAGAAAATCATAGCGCAGGGCCATAGGTTTCCAGTGTAGCACGTCTCTTAGAGCTTTCCGAACGCGAACGGCGTTTGTGCAAGCGCGAGTCCAGCTAGCACGCCCAAGACGACAGAAAGCCCGAGATACAGGAAAAGCGGGAGCCAGATGCGCCCGCGCATGCGCGCCAGGCGGAATGCGGCATAGACAGCCGGAAGAAAGAAGGTTGCGGAAACCAGCCCTTGAGAAAAAAGCCATTTCCAAGACAGCTCGGAATTCAACGACTCGATCAGTAAGAGCGGAATTCCTAGAAGATACCAGAGCGCCGCCGCGCGACGCGGAGCAAGGCGCACAGCACTTTTACGTTCCACGAAAAGCATCGCTGGCAGGATCAAGATATGGAGAAGAATGCGTATCATGGCATTATCGCGTCAATTGAACCTTGTCGCCTGGGAGAAGCCAGAGGACGGCTTCCGAGGCCTTCGCATCATACGCCCAGTATCCGGCCTCTAGCGTGGAAATTTCCTGCTTCTCGATCACGGTTCCATGTTTGCGGACGAGCGAGCCTGCGCCAGATGGTATGCGAAGCAGAATCGGTTTTTCTCTCCCCTCGTAACTGATGTCGAGGACTGGAGCCGAGGCCGTCTCGACGCGATACGCTCCCCCTTCCGCGACCGAAGCGTACGCGTACGCTCCGTCAAACGCCGGCCCAGGAACAAGCGCGACGGAAGCGCCACTGCCAAGTTCCGTAAACAGGAAACCCTTGCTTTCCACGCCCCCGCGAAGGACGACGCTCAGACGAGCGAACGGGCCAGAGCAGCGTCGCACGTTCCCTTTTTCGAGCATGCAGCCGGAACCGAGAAAATCCGAATTCACCGTCACGACGCTGTCGTGATCGATATCCCGAGCAAGAGCCATGGCATAAACTGCGATCTTAGGATCGGGCGCACGCCACACATCAGCGTCCGTGAAAGAAAGGCCGCTGTACCCGTTGCGAGGATCAGGCAATCCCTCCGACCGCTCTTCAAAACCGAGCGCTGCCGCGCCGTTCCTGAAATGCGAAAACGTCACGTTCCGGAGAATGACCGGCCCTTCAGCGAACGTAAAACCGTACTTCGCCGCCTGCGCGGCTTTGGAGCTTTCAAGCCTTCCGGCAACCCTCGAATCGCTCAAGGAAGCTCCGAAAGCCGCAAATGTTCCACCGATCGGATTCTCCGCAAGAAATGCGTCCGTTATTTCCACGTTCACTCCGCGCACCCAAAACCCGCGCTCCCCGTTCAAGACGCTCGTGAGCACCGAAAATACCGCTTTTGATTCCGGAATATAATCTCCGCTCCCCTTCCCGTTATCGACAAATAGGCCGGATTTCGCGCTGCTTCTTGCTGTGTTCTCGGTAAATGCCCCGATCTTCGCTTCGCGCGGATGCAATCGGGCTCCGGTATTCGTTGTCACTTCGTCAGCAAGCAGATACCAAAAACCGTACTCCTCCGACTCGACCGCAAC
>CAYMBC010000020.1:0-14489 GCA_964388605.1 uncultured Gammaproteobacteria bacterium | reverse complement strand
TTTGAATGACCGCATCATAGTATGCGGTCGAAGAGGTGTCAAGGCCGTACAGAGCCTTGAGGCGCCGGGCGGTCGCCCGCTCGCGCTCGTGGCTGGTTTTCAAGGCGTTCGCGACGGAGATTCCGTCCCGCTTGGCGACGCGCCGAGCACTGATCTTGGGATCGACGGTCAAGAAGATCTTGGTTGCCCGAATCCTCATTTTTTTGGAAAGAAATGCCGCGGCGCGGCCGTCGAGCACGACATGCCCTTTCTTCGCGGCTTGCATCATCCGCCGATCGAGTTCCTTGTCGAATTCAGGATGCTTGGCGGCGTACTGGCCGAGCTCGATCAGCGAAAGCCCGCGTTCTTTGGCGACGGCGCGGAACTGGTCGCCGGCGCTCACATGCTTCAGCTTGAAGCGTTTGGCGATGGCGGCGGACGCCGTCGATTTTCCGGAACCGGCCAGGCCGCAGATGATGACGACGAGTTTTTTAGGCTTTGGCATGTTTCTTTCTTAGCGTATCGACAATCGTTTCAAGTTCGGGGGGAAGGGGAGAATGATACTCGTGCCAGGCTCCGGAGAGGTCTTTGAACCCGAGCGTTGCCGCGTGGAGGAAGAGGCGCGTATTTCGAAGCGACGGCGTTTCGTGTTTCGTACCGGCGTAGAGGTCGTCTCCAACGAGCGGGTGCCCGATCGATTTCATATGAACGCGCACCTGGTGCATGCGGCCGGTTTCCGTGCGGACTTTGACGAAGGCTGCCTGCGGAAAGCGCTCGAGGATATCGTAGTGCGTGCGGGCTTCCTTGTCGCCTTCATGCGCCGCGGCGCGGGCTGACATGCGTCCTTTGCCTTTCTTGCGGCCGATCGGGGTGTCGATCAGGTCGAAGTCTTTGGATGGCTGGCCGTAAACGAGCGCCAGATATTCCTTCTTGATCTCGTGCGTTTGGAATTGCTTCTTCAGATGCGCGTAGGCCTTTTTCGTCTTGGCGACGACCATGAGGCCGGAAGCTTCGCGGTCCAAGCGGTGCACGATGCCCGGGCGTTCTTTGGCGTCGCCGACGCCTTTGATCTTGGGGTGATGCTCGATCAGGAAGTCGACGAGCGTCGATGTTTTTTGCGAAGGGGCGGGATGTACCAGAAGGCCGGACGGCTTGTTGATGACCAGGAATTCGTCGGTCTCATCGACGATCGGCACGTTCGGGACTTCCAACTTCACCTTTTTGAGCGCGGCCTTGGACGGTGCTTTCTCGATCTCGACGACATCGTCCATTTTCAAAACAAGGTGCGCTTTCGGCTTTTTTCCGTTCACCAAAATACCGCCTTCCTTGATGCGCTTCTGGAAGGCGCTGCGGGACGTTTCGGAAAATTGCTGCACGAGCCAGGCGTCGAGACGTTCGCCGGCTTCGACGTCCGGAACGATGATCTTCTTCATAGAGGAAGGATAATGGAAGGGGGCGAAAAAGGAAAATCCCGCTCAGGGATGATTTTGCGTTCTTGGCCCGTCCGATGTTAAATGGAGCTGCCTGGGCCCGTAGCTCAACGGTCAGAGCACCGAGCTTATATCTCGGCGGTTGATGGTTCGAATCCATCCGGGCCTACCATCGCTTCATCCGCCCGACCGGCGGATTTTGCGTTCTCGGGAGTTGAAAACAAAGAGCGCATCCGGACGGCGAGAGCGAGCGCGCTCTTTGCCGCGCGGGTGCGCGAGAGTTTAGGCAGAGTATCGGGAAATGACCTTCAGGGGAAGCCCGGCTTCTTCGACTCGCTTCGCGAGCTCATCGAAGTTTATGCGGGGGTCGTCAACGGAGTGCCAAACAGGCGCGTAGCCATGCTTCCCGAGAAGCTCGTTGAGTCCTTCGTAGGTCTGCTCTTCGTCGGGAGAGCGCCATCGAACACGTTCTTGCGCTTCGGCGCGACCGAGAGAGAGGAGGATCAGATTATGCAGGCAACGGACGGTTGCGGGGTTGTTTCCCGACAGGAGCTGCTGTACATCGGCGTTCCTCTCTGATGGAAGAAAGGCGTGCTCACGAGTGCATCCGAAGTAGAAGAGGCCTTCAGCGAGTTCCGCATTTTGTACGCGCTCCTCAAACAGCGCAAGGAGAAGGCCGCTAAAAGAGACAAAGAGCATGCGCATCGGTGGACTCCTTTGTGTGGTGGAAACAGAAACGTGCCTATGCCTGATCGCGAAAGGTTCGTGATGAGATATTGGCACGTTTCATATGCTGCTCCTGCACGAGCCATAGTGAAAGAACGCGACAGTATCCCACAAAAGCAGATTTTGTCAAGATTTTTCCTGTGGAGAGGAAGCACGTGCGCCACCAGGGAAAGCTTTTCAATCCGGGTCTTTCACAGACCGTCACGCGTTCGGCAGGCAAAAAAGAAAACACCCAGCCCTGTGAGTAGGGATGGGTGCCTTCTGGTGCGCGCTGAAGGAGTCGAACCTTCGACCTTCTCGACGTCAACGAGACGCTCTAGCCAACTGAGCTAAGCGCGCTCACGGCTGCACACACGGTATACGATACGGGAGATTTTGGCAAGGCCTCCCCTCGAAAGCTTCGTGCGGTCCGGTACTCACGCTGGGGCGCGAGCGGTGCTATACTTTTTCAAGTATGCACGGCTTCAAGAGGATGCTTCTCGTGATGCTCATGCTCGGGCTTGCTGCCGGGGCCGGGTTCGGCGCGCTTCTTGCCAAAAAGCGCGCCGCGGCCTCTTCTTTGGAGCATGTCGTGCGCGAGCCGGCGCCTCCCCAGCCGAAGCCTCCGCAACCGGAAACGCCGATCGATCCGCGTTTGGAAGGATTCTTGCCGCGCGAGGACGGCGCGCGTTTGGCGTACGCGCCGGAAGCGGGAACCAAGATCCTCTCCGTGTCGTTCATCGATAATGGCGCCTTTCTCCTAGTGTCCAAGTCAGCAAAAGACAAGGGGGCGGTTTGGAGCGTTGAACGCTTCGATCTGGCTTCAGCCACGTCCGTGAAGCTTTTGTCCGGAACGGCGGAACGCCTCGCTTCGGGCCATCGCTCGGCGCATCATAACGTCAACCGGTTCTGTTATTCCGAACGGGATTCCAAGCGTGCGGTGTTCGAAGTCTGGTGCGCCGATCTTGATGGCACGAATCCGAAGCGGATCACGACGCACGACGGCAAAGAGGATCTGCTCGAGCCGGCAATTTCTCCGGACGGCCTTTGGATCGCTTTTTCCGTCGTCTCCGACAAGCCGAAACCGCAAGGTTCGGCGATCTGGAAAGTCCGCTTGGACGGTTCCGATTTGCAGCAGCTCACGCGCGGCGCGGATGATCGGCGGCCGACGTGGTCGGATGACGGCCGCAAGCTCTATTTCCAAAGAAGGCCGGCGGTCGGCGGCGCGAGCTGGGACATGTACGGCATGGACGCGGATGGCAAAAATTCCGGACCGATCCTGCGCACGCACGAAGAGGATGAAGAGTTTCCGGCGCGGCGCGGCGCAAGCGACGAATTCGTCGTCGTGGAGTCCGCGAGCGGCACGAGCGCGCGCCTCAAGCGTGTCGATGCGGTCACCAAAGCGGGGAGTTATCTGACCGGCGGAACGTTCGGCGACGAGACGTCCCCCACGATCTCTCCGGATGGCCGCATCGTCGCCTTCGTCGCTCCGCTTGCTGCCGACCAGCCCGACCTGCTCGGAGCATGGCTCGTGCAGATCGGTTTTTGAACAAAACAGCGGATCGTGCTAGGCTTGAAGCGAATATGCGCAAGATGGCGATGTTTCTCGCGTTCACGCTCGTTGCCGCGGCTCTCCACTTCGGAGCCATGGCCGGTTTTCACGCGACGATGGAACTTGCCACGGGGCACGCCTCGCACGCCGAGCATTCTCTGCCTTTCGCGCCGACGTGTCCTGTCGGCTCGATGTGTCCGAGCGTTCCGAGCCCGCTTCTGAACTTGGACAAGAACGCTCCTCTTTTGGCTCTTGTCCTGTTCGCCGCGCTCCTTGCGTCCGTCCGACCTCCTTTTTTAGCGAACCTTTCCCTCGCTTACGCGAGTCCTCCCCGTCCCCGGCCCAATAGCGCCGCCTCGCTTTTGTCCGTCTTCAAGAGAGAGTAAGAGATCTCGATCGGTTGCGATCGAATGCTTCTTATTCTTTTTTGAAATATGAAAATCACACACAGATTCGCCGTTGACGGCATGCAGTGCCGCAGCTGCGAGCTCTCGATTGAGCGGAAGCTTGGAAAAGTTCCAGGCGTTCGCGGCGTCGACGCGAACACTCCCAAGGGCGAGGTTCATCTCGAATGCGAAGGTCCCGCGCCTTCCCTCGAGGCGTTGAACGCCGCGTTGAAAGGCGATGCCTACACGCTTCGCTGCCTTGGCACGCCGTCCGCGGAGAAAAAACCGTCCGTCGGCCAAGTCTTCGGCGCATTTGCCGCCGTCTTCCTGCTGGGCTGGTGCGCGTCGAGGATCGGCCTTCTCAAAATGGACTTTGCGATCAATGGCGCCGCCGGTTTCTGGCCGGTGTTCGCGATCGGCTTGCTGGCAGCGGCCTCTTCCTGCATCGCCGTTTCCGGCGGCCTCCTGCTTTCCTCCTCCGCAAATTACAATCGCCGGTACGGTTCTTCGGACGGCGTTACCCGCATGACGCCGGTCCTGATGTTCGTTGCCGGACGCGTCCTTTCGTATGCCGTTTTCGGAGGCGTGATCGCCGCCCTCGGAAAAATGCTGACGCCATCGCCGTTCGTGACGGGCGGCATCATCGTGCTGGCGGCCGCGTACATGCTGATCATGGGGCTCGACATGCTGAAGATTGCTCCGACCTGGCTCAAATCGCTCCAGCCGCGTTTGCCGAAATGGGCCGCGCGCCGCATCGTCGATGCCGAGGGACGCGAGCATCCGGCTATGCCGTTCTTGATGGGGGCTTTGACCTTCTTCATCCCCTGCGGTTTCACGCAGGCGCTCCAGGTGTACGCGCTCACGGCCGGAAGTTTCGCGCAGGGAGGATTGATTCTCGCCGCCTTCGCGCTCGGCACGGCGCCGGCGCTCCTTGCTCTCGGCTGGGCGTCGACCGCTTTGAACGGAGCGTCGGGAGAACGCTTCTTGCGCTTCGCGGGAGCGCTTGTCGTCGTGCTCGGCTTTTGGAATCTGCACAACGGCCTGACGGCGATGGGGTACCCGCTCGCGATGCCTGCATTTTCCGCGCCGTCGGCATCGGTTCAGGCCGCCGACCCGAACGTGAAGGTCGAGAATGGCGTACAAGTGATCCGCATGAAACTCTCCGTCAATCCAGCGTACAAGCCGAGCGATCGCTATACCGTGAAAGCTGGAATGCCGGTACGCCTTGAAGTCGCGGGCATCGGTACGGGCTGCCGCGGCGAGTTGATCGTTCCTAAAGCCCGAGCGCGGGCCGTTCTGAACAAGCCGCTGAACATTCTCGAGTTCACGCCTAAAAAAGCCGGCGCATACGCTTTTAGCTGCGCGATGGGGATGTTCCCCGGCGTCATTAATGCCATCTGATATGAAAACCACCATCGCGATCGAAGGCATGCATTGCGGTTCTTGCAAGACGCTCATTGAAGATGTCGCGAAGGACGTTCCCGGCGTCGTTTCGTGCGAAGTCGATATCGCGCTCGGCAGGGCGGACATCGAGCACACTGCGGATTTTCACGCTTCGGAATTCGTCGAGGAGATCGCGAATCTCGACGCGGGATACAAGGCGCACGCGGTATGAGCGGCGTTCTGAAAGACGACGAAGTCGTCGCCACGCCGAAAGAAGGATCCAGCCGCGTCAGTTTTCGGGTGCAGCAAGAAGTGAACGCGGAAGGCATCGTCGTCGAAGGAGCCGATGGCACGCGGCGTTTTGAGGGGAAGGTCGACGTGCGCCGGCGCGGCGAGATCGACTATCCCGCGAGCGAGCAGAAGCCGGAGAGCTTGATCGCCTTGCTTCGCAAGGTCGTGAAATTTGACGCCGTACAGGAAGCGTCACCTCTGCCTTCGACTGCGCCCGCTGCTCAGGCGGCACCGGCCTCCGGAGATCGACGAGCCGTGCTTTCGCTCGGCGGCATGCATTGTTCGTCGTGCGCCAGCCTGATCGCGCGCGGACTTCGCAAGGTTCAAGGCGTCAAAGAGGCGAGCGTGAACTTCGCTGCCGAAAAAGCGCGCGTCGTTTTCGATCCGCGCCTGACCGACGAAGCGGCGCTCATCGCCGCCGTCAAGAAAACCGGCTATCGCGCGGAGTCGGCGTCCACAGCCGATCTGGAAGCGGATCGCGCCCGTCGCGCCGCGGATATCCGCTCCTATAAGCGCAAGTTCTTGGCGGGTGCCCTGTTCAGCCTGCCGATGCTCTATTTCATGCTGCTCGACTTCCTGGCCTTTTTGCCGGGACGGTCGGTGCTTTTTCCTCTCGCCGGCCTCGTTTCCTTCGTCTTGGCAACGCCTGTCCAAATCGCGCTCGGCGCCGACTTTTACAAGGGCGCGTGGTCGAGCTTGCGGATGAAGACGTTTAACATGGATTCGCTGATCGCGATGGGCACGACGACCGCCTTCGTCTACAGCGCCGTGAAGTTCGCGGTCTTTGCGGCTGCGAACGGAACCGTCCTTGGCAGGAACGGCGCGAAGATCCCCGAGCTGTATTTTGAAACATCGGCGTTCTTGATCACTTTCGTCTTGCTTGGCAAATGGCTCGAAAGCAAGGCGAAAGGCGAGACGTCCGAGGCCGTCAAAAAACTGATGGGGCTGCAAGCCAAGACTGCGCGGGTGTTGCGCGATGGGCGGACGATCGATGTGCCGATCGAAGATGTCGCCGCTGGCTCCACGATCGTCGTGCGTCCCGGCGAGAAGATTCCCGTCGACGGAGAGATCACGAAAGGCTCCTCCGCCGTCGACGAATCGATGCTGACAGGGGAGAGCCTTCCGGTCGAGAAAAAAGAAGGCGATTTCGTGATTGGCGCGACCATGAATAAAACCGGCAGCTTCGAGTTCCGCGCGACGAAGGTCGGCACGGAAACGGCGCTATCGCGGATCGTGCAATTGATCGAAGAGGCGCAAGGTTCGCGCGCGCCGATCCAAGCGTTTGCCGATCGGATTTCCGCCTGGTTCGTGCCAACCGTCATGTTGCTGGCGTTTCTCGCGTTCGCCGCCTGGTACTTCGCGCTGGGCGCTTCGCTCAGCTTTGCGCTCATGGCCTTCACGGCCGTGATCGTCATCGCTTGTCCGTGCGCGCTCGGCCTGGCGACGCCGACGGCTATCATGGTCGCGACGGGGAAAGGCGCGGCCCACGGCATCCTGATCAAGGGCGGCGAACCGCTTGAAGCGGCTTGCAAGATCAAGGCGGTCGTTTTCGATAAAACGGGCACATTGACGAAAGGCGCGCCGGAAGTGACCGATGTGATCGCCGTCGGTCTCAACGACGAAACGCGCATCTTGGAAATCGCCTCCGGCCTCGAAGCGAAGTCGGAGCACCCCTTGGCGGAAGCGATTTGCCGTTACGCGGATGAGGAGCGCGTCGATCCGATGGAAGTATCAGGATTCAGGGCGATTCCCGGGCACGGCGTTCAAGCGACGAACGGAGGCGTGGACTACTTCTTCGGAAACCGCCGCCTCCTGACGGACATCCTTTCGCTTGAGATCTCGGCGCTCGATCGAAAGATGCGAAAGCTGGAAGAAGCCGGGAAAACGGTCATGATCCTAGCAACGAAAAGCGGCGTCCTCGGCTTGATCGCCGTGGCCGATACGATCAAGGACACGTCGGCCAGCGCCGTGGCGGATCTGAAAAAAATGGGGATCGCGGTCTTCATGATCACCGGCGACAATGAACGGACGGCTCGCGCTATCGCAAAGCAGGCGGGTATCGAAAACGTGCTGGCGGAAGTGCTGCCTGAGCGCAAGGCGGACGAGGTGAAAAAACTGCAAGCGAACGGTTCGAAGATCGCGATGGTTGGAGACGGCATAAACGATGCGCCGGCCCTGGCGCAGGCCGACCTCGGCATCGCGATGTCGAGCGGAACGGATGTCGCCATGGAAACCGGTGGCGTCGTGCTGATGAAGAACGACCTGAATGATGTCGTGACGGCGATTAATCTCTCGCGCGAGACGCTCGGCAAGGTTCGGCAGAACCTGTTCTTCTCCCTCTTTTACAACGTTGCGGGCATCCCGATCGCCGCCCGCGTCTTCGCCGGGGTCGGACTCGTGCTCAAGCCGGAATTGGCCGGGCTCGCGATGGCGCTTTCTTCGGTATCCGTCGTCGCGAATTCCTTGCTTCTTCGCGGTTTTCGCCCCGGTCATCGCAACTGGATCTCGCTTGTCGCTCCGTTCGTCATGACTGCGCTGTTCCTTGCGGCATTTGTCGGGTTCGCCCGCCTGAGCGGGGGAGCGATGGGAACTTGATTCACTTGCGTTTCGTTATTATGAAGAACATCTTCATGCTCGCCGCGCTCGCGATGCTGGTCGGGGCCGGTTGCGGAACCAGCAATCGTTCCGGATCATCCGGCGCGCTCAAAGGAGAGAATCCTGTCGTTGTTGAAACCGGCCTCGTTCGCGAGTATACATTGACGGCCGACGAGGTTTCGTGGGAATTGCGCCCGGGTTTTACGACCGAGGCCTTCGCCTACAACGGCCAGGTTCCCGGGCCCGAAATTCGCGTGAAGCGCGGTGATCGCGTGAAAGTCACGCTGATCAACAAATTGGATGAACCGACGACGATCCACTGGCACGGGGTTCGCGTGCCATCCGGCATGGACGGCGTTCCGGGCGTAAGCCAGGAGCCCGTTCCTTCGGGCGGAACGTTCGTCTATGAGTTCGTCGCGCCGGATGCCGGAACGTTCTTTTATCATTCGCATGTCAACACGGACGAGCAGGTCGATCGCGGCTTGTACGGCCCGTTCATCGTCGAGGCGCCAGGCGAAGATACGCGAGACGTCGTTGTTGCGCTGGATGATTGGCTCTTGGATGCCTCCGGCCGAAGGCTGGGAACGGAACGCACGTATGAAGAGACGGAAACCGACAACGCGCTTGATTCCGTGTCCGAAGCGACGCGTCCCCCGGCTGACGGATCTCAGCACAGAATGCCCGACGGCTCGATGATGGGCGGCATGCAGCACGAAGGAATGATGAGCCACCATTTCGATCCGGAGATCAACGGCCGTTACGGCAATATTTTGACCGCGAACGGCAAGGCCGGATCGGCGATTCCGGAGGTGATCGTTCCGAAAGGCGGAGAGCGCCGGCTTCGGCTGATCAACGCGTCAAACGCGATGACGCACGAATTGAAAGCGGATGACGGGCGCCTTCTTGAAATCGTCGCGGTCGACGGCACGCCTCTCGCGCAACCGGTGCGTACCGGCACGCTTACAATCCCTCCCGCCAAGCGTTTCGACGTGCTTTTGCGCGACCGGGACGGGAAAGGTTGGAGCCTGATGGAAAAACGCGCGTCGGGGGATCTGCGCGTTCCCGTCGCTGCGGCCGGAGAATCCGGTACCGGCCTCGTGTTTGATTCGGATGCGCCGACCCCTCCGGATCTTTCGAAAAGAGCGCCCGATGCCGTCGTCGCCGTCGGCACCGATCGCCTGATGGATCCGACGACCTGGATCGTGAACGGCTTGCCGTACGACATGACGGGCAAGAACGATCCGATCGCGACATTCAAAGCCGGAACGTGGGTGAAGGTCCGTTTCACGAATGGCACGATGATGGCGCATCAGATGCATTTGCACGGCGTCTTCATGACGGTGGTCGCGCGCGGCGGAAAGCCGGTCGCGCAACAGTACCGTCAAGATGTCATCGTCGTGCGCCCGAACGAAGCGGTCGATGTCGCCGTGCTCGCCGACAATCTTGGCGATTGGGTGCTTCATTGCCACAACCTCGAGCACGAAGAACACGGGCTGATGGCGAAGATCCGGATTCGCTGAAGAGGCCTTTTGAGCCGAGAGGAGCGAATCCGAGTTCGGCGCCTGTCGGGTTCTTGCACGTCAGCGGGTTTTCGGCATTGCGGTCATGTATACTGGTTCGACATGAGGAGCTCCATGTCTCATTCCTGCGGAATCCGAGCGACGGCGAAGCTGGTCTTCGGGTCTTTTCTGTTTCTCTTTTTAGCGTCGTTTCTGGCGCTGCCTTGCATGCAGGCAGACGGGGGATTGTTCGTTTCCTTGTCGAGTATTCCCGCGGCGGCCTGGGAAGGCGCGCGCCCGGCTTCCGCGGCGAAAGCGTTTTCGAGCGCTTCGCTCCAAAAGCCTTTTTCGGGCGGGGTGAATCTTGCTCCGCGCATGACGACGCCGATGTCGGTGGCCTCTCCCGCCGTCTCCTTGCGGTTCGCGAGCTCGCAGCCCGGCACGTTTCCGCTCGCGGTTTCTTCGCAAACGATGGCTGCAAGGCCGACCCTCCGTCACGTACGATCCATCGCTTCCTGCGTCGAACATCAGTTGTTCAAGCCGAGAATGAATATCTTGAAAGCCTTTGATTCCCCGCCTGTCGATCAAGCGCTTCGCTCCCTTTCCCTCCTTGCCATAATGATCGGTTTTGTGGTCGGTATGTTGGCCCTTTTGCGACCGCGGATCCGGATACGTCCCGGATGGAGGCGTATTCGATCGCTGCCATTCGCCTCGACGCGCGCGCCGCGCCTTTCGTACCTCGCGGCGCAACGCGATGCTTGAAGACCTTGTTGCGCCAGACGTTCCTTATTAATTCAGAAACGATTGTATGGATCACAACGAAAAGTTTTCGATGACGCTCTCGGTCAAGCAAATCTTCCTCGCGGGTATTGCCACGGGCGCTCTTGGCGTCGCGGCGATCGGCTTCCTTCTCATGGTTTCGAAGGGCGTTGACGCCAGCTCGTGGTTTTCGGGTACGGCTCGGGCTCCGTTGGCGGTCGCGCCGTCCGGAGCCGCTCCGACCCCGAGCGGAAATGGCCAGCAGGTCGGCGAGGTCGCCCCGGTCAACGACCAGGATCATGTGCGCGGCGACAAGAACGCCCCGATCACGCTTCTCGAATACTCCGACTTCCAGTGCCCGTTCTGCTCGCGCTTCCATCCGACGCTTGTTCAAGCGATGAACGAGTATAAGGGCAAGGTGCGCTGGGTCTACCGTCATTTCCCGCTCAATTCAATCCATCCTGACGCGCAGAAGGCCGCCGAAGCCTCCGAATGCGCCAGCGAGCAGGGCAAGTTCTGGGAAATGGCCGACAAGATGTTCGAGAAACAGGCCTCCGGCCTTTCCGTTGCCCAGCTCTCGGTTCTTGCCAAAGAAGCGGGCGTGCGCGACATCAAGAAATTCGACTCGTGCGTCTCGAGCGGCAAGTACGCCCAGCTCGTCGCGGCTGATCTTGCCAGCGGCGAAGCGGCTGGCGTGACCGGCACGCCCGGCACGATCGTGATCGGCAAGGATGGCGCCAAGCAGCTCATCCCGGGTGCGCTCCCGTACGATTCCGTCAAGCAGATCATCGACTCGATGCTCGCGTCCTAAACCCAAAAAAACCGCCCGCGAGGGCGGTTTTTGATTTTGCCCGCAGCGGCGCGTCCGGTGCCTTGATTTCACGGGCCGGTTCTCCTAGTATGGGCGCATATGGACATGGACAAAGCGTACGACGCGTCCAAGGTGGAAGACGGCATTTATCGCCGCTGGGAGGCGAGCGGATTTTTCAATCCGGATAAGCTTCCTGGAGGAAAAAGGAAAAAGCCGTTTACGATCGCCCTTCCTCCGCCGAACGCCACCGGCGTCCTCCATGTCGGTCACGCTACGATGCTCGCGCTGGAAGATATGATGGTCCGGTACAAGCGCATGCGCGGGTTCGCCTCGCTCTGGGTCCCCGGAACGGATCATGCCTCGATCGCCACCCAGAACAAAGTCGAGAAGCTGATCCAGGAAAGCGAACAGAAATCCCGCCACGACCTCGGACGCGTCGAATTCTTGAAGCGCGTCGAGACGTTCGTTAAAGGTTCCCAAAACACGATCCGCAACCAAATCCGCAAGATGGGCTCGTCGATCGACTGGTCGCGCGAGGCCTACACGCTCGACAAGCCGCGTTCCGAAGCGGTCGTGGAGATGTTCAACCGCCTGTACGAAGACGGTCTTGTGTATCGCGGCGAGCGCGTCGTGAACTGGTGCGTGCGCTGCGCCTCGACGCTCGCGGACGACGAAGTCGAATACAAGGCGCAAAAAGCCAAGCTCTACTTCCTGAAGTACGGCCCGTTCAGCGTCGCGACCACGCGTCCCGAAACGAAACTCGGAGATACGGCCGTGGCCGCCAATCCTTCCGACGAACGCTACAAGAACTGGATCGGAAAGACGTTCGAACTCAACTGGGGCGAAGGCACGAAGCCTCTCGCGATCCGCGTGATCGGCGACCACGAGGTCGACATGAAGTTCGGCTCCGGCTTGATCGGCGTGACCCCCGCGCACTCCGCGGTCGATTTCCGCATGGCCGAGAAGAACAAGCTCCCGATCGTCAACGTGATCGGCGAAGACGGCCGCATGCTCGAAGCGGCGGGGAAGTACGAAGGCATGACGGTGCTGGAAGCGCGCCACGCTTTCGTGAAAGACCTCGAAGCCCAGGGATTGATCGAGAAGATCGAAGAGATCGACAACAACCTCTCTGCCTGCTACCGCTGTTCGACGGCTATCGAACCGCTCACCTCGCTGCAATGGTTTGTCGACGTGAACAAGAAAATCAAAGGCCGCGGCAAGTCGCTCAAGGAATTGTCGCTCGACGCCGTCAAAAAAGGCGGAGTCAAGATCATCCCCGAGCGTTTCGAGAAGGTTTACTACCATTGGATGGAGAACCTGCGCGACTGGTGCGTCTCGCGCCAGATTTGGTTCGGCCACCGCATTCCTGCCTGGCACTGCGAGAACGGTCACGTTACGGTTGCGCGCAAAACGCCGGTGAAGTGCGCCGCGAAAGGCTGCGTCTCGAAACAGCTCCGCCAGGACGAAGACACGTTCGATACGTGGTTCTCTTCCGGCACCTGGACGTTCTCGACGCTCGGCTGGCCCAAGAAGACGCCGGACTTGAAACGCTTCCACCCGACCGACGTCCTCGAAACGGGCTACGATATTCTCTTCTTCTGGGTCGCCCGCATGATTTTGATGACGGAGTACGCCATGAAGCAGGTGCCGTTCAAGACGGTCTATCTGCACGGCCTCGTCCGCGACGAGCAAGGGAGGAAGATGTCGAAATCGCTCGGCAACGTGCTCGACCCGCTCGACGTCATTCCGAAATACGGCACCGACGCCGTCCGTTTGTCGCTGATCCTCGGAACGGCTCCCGGCGCTGACGCCAAGGTATGGGAAGACAAGATCGCGGGCTATCGCAACTTCACCAACAAGCTCTGGAACATCTCGCGCTTCGTGCTGACGAGCGTTTCGAAGGTTTCACGCGTCTCGAAGAAGCCGACGCCAAAAACGCTTTCCGACAAGTGGCTCCTCGCGCGGCTTGAATCCGCCTCGGCGCAAGCGACCGCCCTGATCGAGAAATACGAATTTTCCCCGGCTGGCGAATTGCTCCGCGACTTCACCTGGACCGAATTCGCAGACTGGTATTTGGAAATCGCTAAGATCCAAATGCAGGACGCGAAGCTTAAGGGTTCCACGGAAAAGATCCTGCTCTACGCGCTCGAAAACATCCTCAAGCTTTGGCATCCGTACATGCCGTTCGTCACCGAAGCGATTTGGGACATTCTTTCCGGCAACGCCAAGGGCAAGAAGTTCCTGATGATCGAATCGTGGCCGAAAGCGAAGGCGGCCAGCGCGCCGAAGGAGTTCGCACTTCTCCAAGAAATCATCGGCGCCATTCGCAACATCCGCAGCGAGTACAAAGTCGAGCCGGCCAAGAAGATCGACGCCATGCTCGTTGCCGGGGCGAAAACGAAGCTCTTGAAGGAAAACGCGGCGGTGATCGCCACGCTTGCTCGCATCGAGACGCTCTCGATCTTCTCGAAAGGGGAGAAGCCCCAGGGCGCGGCTTCGGCGGTCGTGGGCGGCGTCGATATCCACCTGCCGCTCGCCGGCATGGTCGACCTGGCCAAAGAGAAAAGCCGCCTCGAAAAGGAAAAAGAGAACCTTTCCGGTTTCGTGAAAAATCTCGAAGCGAAACTCGCCAACCCCGGCTACACCGACAACGCCCCGAAAGACGTCGTCGAGAAAACTCGGCAGATGCTTGCCGAGAAAAAGGAAGAATTGAAGAAGATCGAAATCGCCCTCGGGTCTTGACTCGGGGCGCTTTTTTTGCTACGTTTTTCCCGTCGGTTCCAAGGAGGATATATGATCGAATGGCTCGCGCTGACGCCGTTGCTCTTTGTGAGCGTCTTGGTGGTGTGTCACGTGGTTCGCTGTCGTATCGCCCGCCTGTGCGGACGTCGTCGGCAGTGAGCAGGTGGAAACCCTGTACTTCCGGAAAGGAAGCGGAGCAGGGTTGTTTTTTTATGCCTGAAAAGCTACAGTCTCTCCATATGAAAGCCCCGTCTGACGCCGCCATCTCTCATCTTTTGGAGCACCAGGTCGCCGACGTGATCGTCCGCGAAAGCCTCGAAAAGAAGCTCCGCTCCGGCAAGAAACTGCGCATCAAGC
>CAYMBC010000019.1:0-14544 GCA_964388605.1 uncultured Gammaproteobacteria bacterium | reverse complement strand
GGATTTGCTATTCCCGGAAATGAAACGCAAAAAGAAGCGAGCGGGCAGCTCCCGCAAAGCGTCTTCCTTGCCTTGCAAATTGACGAACCGATGTCCATAAGGCCTTGGTTCACGTCGTAGGAAAGGCGTTCGGGTAACGCGCCTTCCCAAGAAAGCCACGCGCGTTCGTCAAAAACCTTCGGATCTGCTTCCAAGCCTTTAAAAAGGCGGTAGAGCACCCGTCTCACGTTCGTATCTGGAGCCAATGCACGTTGACGAAAGGCAAAAACACGGAGCGCGCGCGCCGTATAGGGGCCGATCCCTTTCAAGGCAAGCAACGTCTCTGTTTCGGACGGCAGCGCTCCTCCATGCACGGCCACCACCTCCTGCGCGAGACGCTTGAGCCGTACGGCTCTCAGATTGTACCCGAGCCCGCTCCAAGCCCGTACGACCGCTGATTGCGGGGCACTCGCCAGCGTTTTCCAATCGGGAAATTGGGCAACGAACTTGCGGAAGATCGGGATGACGCGTTCGACCTGCGTCTGTTGCAGCATGAATTCAGAAACCGTGATGCTGTACGCATCCGAAATATTCCTCCAAGGAAGATCGCGTCCCCGCAATCGGTACCAAGCCGCAATCGCCTTCCAAACGCTTTTCATGCGCGCAGCGATTCCTGCTCGCGCATCGTCAATGGGCGCCAGTCCCCTTCTTTCAACTCGGCTAATTCAATGCCTCCGATGCGCCGACGGACTAATTTCAACACGCCGTATCCAAGCGCTTCGCACATACGGCGAATTTGCCGGTTTTTTCCTTCCGTGAGTACGATCCGAAAACGGGCATCATCAACTCTTTCGATCTTTGCAGGTCTCGTTTTTAAACCAAGAATTCTCACGCCTTCGCTCATTTTACGCAAAAAATCAGGAGTAACGGGCTTGTTTACGCCCACATCGTACTCTTTCTCCGTTCCGGAATCCGGCCGCATCAAGCGATCGGCCAGCGCCGTATCGTCGGTAAATAACAAAAGGCCGCTTGAAGCGACATCGAGTCGTCCTACGGGGAAAAGACGGGCTTCCGGTAACTGCTTTTTTGACCGCCGCAAGGCATCCATGACGTTATCTGGGGATTTCCTGTCTGTTGTGACAATGACCCCGACCGGCTTATGGAACGCGATCGCCGTCGTCCGTGCCAACGGAACGACCCTGCGGCCGGCAACTTCTACGCAATCGCCATCCGAAACCTGATCGCCGAGAGCCGCCGTCCGCCCGTTGATGCTGACTTTACCGGACGCGATCAACCGATCGGCTTCGCGACGGGACGCCACCCCGGACCCGTTCAGATATTTATTGATGCGCATGCGCGAAGTGTAGCATATTCCCAAAAAAGGAAAATGCACCGGCAACAGCACGGCTAGCGGAGAAGCTTTCGCTTCGCGAACGCTTGAAAAAACGGATTATGAAAGAATCCGAGCTAATCGGAGAAAAGCTATCTCGTCACCATCGCCAACACCAAGAAAAATCCCGAAACTTTCAAGGCCTTTTTGCAGTCGCGCAGAAAAAAGCATTTGCACCTGGACGCGAGGTGAAAGGCAGTATCTACATCAACACGGACGATCGCCGTACACATAAGATCAGGCGTGTTTTGGCGTATATGCCCGAGTCTATCGCACGATGCGCCTCTTCCAACTATGTATCTCCCAGCCTTTTAAAGGAGCGGAGGTGCCAGCTCGGCTGTGACGATAAAGCGCTTGAGCGCGGTGCCAAGAGGATACGACGTCTGCAGTGTCAGGAATTTCTTCGTGCCATCCCCCTGCGAAAGAACGCTAAGATCCTTGGGAGAAACGACCTTTGTTCCCGTTACAACATATACGAACGGCGTTCCGGAAGCATTGGTAACTTCGATCTCTTCGCCGATCTCGATCGCCATCAATTTTGCAAAGACGTCTTTATAAGAACCTTGGCTCCACAAATAGTCGCTGGAATGCCCCAAAAAGTAGGCGTTCCCGGCTTGTCCCGGCATGGCGGTTCCCGGAAAGTGGGCGATGCCGTTTTGCAAAGCGAGCTGGAACGCCGCCTCATTTCGCGCCGTCGGTTCAACCACGGGCGCATCGATTCCGAGCCCGGGTACAGCCAACCGCACCGCCGCCGTCGAAGACGACGAAGCGGAAACAGTTTCAACAACAAGCGCATCGGTATTCGGCATGTCGCCATCGACACGGACGCGAATCGAAGGCCAAGCCATGACAAACACGGACGCGACAAGCGCAAGAAAAGGCAAAAGGATGTGGGCGTGGCGGCGCATAAGAAGTAAACACGCCGGCAACTACCGGCGTGTTTCATGATATCAGGATTCTTTGCGAAGCGACAGGGTGGCACCGAATGCCAGCACGACGACCGCCAACGGGAGCGACGACCCGCCGGTGCGCGGAAGCTCTTCCGGACCGGAGGGATCGGCGGCAGGCGGAACTGCCGCGGCCGGATCGCCGCCAACGCCATCTGTACTGGTCGCCGGCGTGCAGTCCGTATCACACGCTGGCGAGGTCATCGCAACGTCGTCGTAGGTTACGATACACGTCTTGAAATCGTCCTTCACGACGACCCCTCTGCAATCAGGGCTGAAAATGCGCGCGTAGGAAGGAATTTCCGACCCGCCGATCACGTAGTTGCCCGGAGCAACAGAGACAAGGAAGCCAGGCTCGCCCGTGCCCGCCCAGCTGTTTGCAACCGAAAGGCCGTCGCCGTAGGTCATGAGCACATTGGATGGAAGCGCAATCCCTCCGTTATCATTGATGATTTTCGTTGTCACCAAAACAGAGGCCCTGCTTTCAGCACCGCCTCCATCCGGGGTGCAAATAATGATGTCGCCATCATCATCTCCGCCTCCGCCAGAACAGGCCGCGAGCGCTTGGGACGAAAAGGAAACCGAGAGCAAAATTACCGTTACCGCGAGACCTATTTTACGCATATATTTTTTACTTTCTGTACAATACCGCGTGATGATGCCGTAAAATCAATTTTTTGTCAACCACCGAGCAACCATACCGTGGTCGTATTGACAGCCTTCGTGAAAAACGATACATTGCCTTCGCCTTCGGGGATCGTCTAATGGTAGGACAACAGACTCTGAATCTGTTTATCTTGGTTCGAATCCAGGTCCCCGAGCCATGCCAAGCGCCTTTCGAGAGACCGAGAGGCCTAGCACCAAAGAAGACCTGGCTGAAATGCCGGGTCTTCTTGATTTTAGGAAACTATAGCTTAACCGCCGTTAGTGGGCGCAAGGATACTTGTAGACTGGTTTCCAAAAACAATAGCCCCGATCTCTTGTACGCGGAGTACATGAGGTCGGGGCCTGAGCAGAGCTGGTTCTCGCGGCTACTGGTTGCCGCCCGGGCTGAGTGCGCGGTCGGAGCCGGAGCGGAACTTCGCGACGCAGTTGCCGTTCGCGGCGCACCAGGTGTACGGACCGGCGCTGTCCTTCGATCGCGCGCTGCCGTACTGCATCCAGGCCTGCGGCTCCTCGGAATACGCCTCCGCGATGGTGAGCTCGCATTCGCCGGAGAGGTGCTCGGCGGACAGCCGGTACCAGCCGTTGGCGTGCAGCTTCGCCGCGATCCTGGGGCCGGTGTGGTAGCCCATGATCCCGAGCGAAGGGCAGTTGCCCACCCAGTACTTCGGGACCGCGTCGTTCGTCCTGATGAAGCGCGGGTTGCACTCGATGTAGTCGATCCCCTTCTCCTTGCCGGCGCGGCACGGCCAGTTGGCGGACGTGGCGGGCGGCTTGCCGCTCTTGACGGGCGAGCGGTCGCGCAGGGCGAGGCTCAGCACGCCGAGGAGCAGGAGGCCGAGGAACGACACGATGACGAGCTTGGCACGATTCTTCACGGGATTCTCCTTCCGGCTTGAGAGCTGATCGAGGTGGATGCCTGAAAGCGACGTTCTGCAGGGCGGTACGGACTTGCTGCAGTTTCAAGAAGCATAGCATAAAAATGCGATTTTGTCAATAAGTACGGACAATATTTAAGGCTAAATCCGACGAAATAGCTCAAATACTGCCACGCGGTGCCTCAACTCTTACTTTCCGTCTCATTCTGATTCTATTTGGCGGACCTCACCCTTTGTCGGATTTGTCGCATTCCTTTATTCGCTCCACCCGACCAAGATGCGTCGCCTCTTCCTTGAAATCGACCCCTGAAAGGCCCTTAAAAGCCCTTCTGGGGCGGTTCCAGACCGAGCTGGTGAGCCAAAACAATAAAGTTCAGGTAGACCGGAACGTCCGGGCAAATCGGACGGAGTTCCGATGGACCGGAATGCCTGAAATTGAAAGCAAAAATACCGAGCCCTTACCCGGTATTTTGTGCACCTCCATGACAAGATGGTGAATGAGGATGTCGTGCGTCGGTTGAGTACCTAACCGTTGCTCTGTAACACTACTCCAGACTAGAGAAGAGTTGATCAACTCTTTCCGCTGAACTGCCGTTGTCAGGGAGGCGTATCCATGATTTGGTCCGGGGCTTACTGGCCTTCTAATGCACATGCTAGCATCGACCAGGTCATCCAATCATGGATGATGGTTCTTTGAAGGAGGAGTTATGAAGGTATGGAAACGAGGAGTTTTGGCGGCGCTGGCGATTCTGGCGATCGGCGCCTGCACCGACTCTGCCCAAGAAGACGATGCACCCGCTAACAGCGTCTCTGAACAGCTCATCTCGTCGACCCAGGCGGATGCCCTCATCAACTACGGGAGGACGAAGCTCGGTACCTACGGCGGTCAGTGCAAGACCTGGGTACAGTCCATGGTCGCACAGTCGTATGGCGCGACCGTTCCCACCACCGCCGCGAACAACTATTCGTGGACGTCCTCGAGCGCGGTGTTCCAAGTGTCGCAATGGCTCGGGACATACGTGAACTATCGCTCCAGCGGTTCGTTGGCCGCCCATGCCAGCACGAGCTGGGCGAGCTTCTCGACGAATAGCGACCCGCAGGCCATCGTCATCTATGCTGGGAACACCAGTACGGTCGCTACCATGACGCGGTCCGGATTCGGAACTGTCACGCTGACCAGCACGAACGGTCTCGGGGGCACGAATACGGGCGGTTCCTTACTGGCTGGCGCCTACTGGGGAGCGGGAACCAGTTCCATCAGCATCCAAAACAACGGCTCCAGCAATGTCACGTACACGGTTCGTCGTGCTTTCCGCCTCCAGATTCCAGAGCGACTGGGAGGCGGCTCAGCGCGGGGACATGATCCAGCTTTATGGCGGAACCTCAAGCACGAACCGCGCGATAGGGGGTCCACATACGACGTTCGTCCAGACCAACGCGAACACGAACGGCAGCACGAGCAGCACGTACAACTGGCTCGACAGCAACTGGGCCACGCCAGAAGACGGCATCGTCCGAGCTCACAACATGAGCATCGTGAACATGCTGTGGATGATGGCCTATTCCCCAAGCTACGGCTTCACCGTCTACCGCCTCTACTAGCGGATATCGGATCCGCGACGAACTTGTCGTCGCGGATTTTTTGTGCCAAAATACGTTTGCATCCATATGAAAAAAATCCCAGCATGGTGCCTAGCGATCGCTATTCTGCCACTTTTCGGAGTTGGCTGCGTCGCAAGCAAGACCGTTCCCCAGGAGCCGCAAGCTGTCGTTCCGACAGGGTGGAAGATGCTCACCGATTCATCGCACGGCATCCGTGCACTCGTGCCGGAATCAATCACCTACCATGGCTGTTCGCAGCCGGTCACGATGGGAGTCGTCGATGGCGTCTTCTCGCTCGGCTCGCTCTGGACGCCCTGTCTGCAGATTGCCGGAGTCCCCACCGACAACGTGAGTAAGGAGGTGTTCGACGACAGCTTCAGCGGCTACACTTTTGAAGTCGAAGAAAACATCCATTCGGCCGAGGATGCCAGGCTTGCCGTCGAGAAAAGATGGAACGGCGACTGCACCCTCAAGGTGAGGAGCTGGAGCGCCCAGAAATGGGACTTCGTGGCCGGGAAGGCGCCTCCGAACGCCTGGACGCCCTCGGCATGCCCGCTCTTGGACAACAAGCCTGCCGTGAAGAGCCTGTATGTCCCGAAGACGGCGGCGTTCATTTACTGGGTGCCCGAGCCGGGGTCCTTCCCTCTCGCGGACGGGAGCTTCGCGGATGACCAGGTTCGGATTTTGCCCAACAACTGACGGAAGTTTGACCGAAGGAACCTGGCAATCGCCGAGGTTCTTTCTTTTTGGTAGTGCTTTTTTCGGGGTACACATCAGCCTGAGCTATCTCATTTATCTCATTCCCAGCTTATAAGTGCCCAGTCCGAGACGCCTCGAACCGGCCCCGGAAAAGGTCTACGGAAAGCCCATGAAAACAACGCCTTGGGCGTTCCGAGACCGAGCTGGTGAGCCATGCCAAGCACCATTTAAGTGAGCGATGAACCCGGCACCGAAGCAGCCTGTTCGTGCGGACAAGCCATCTTTACAAAGAAGATCCATAAGCTTGCAAAAACGGAGTGAGGTTATTATCTTTTAAGATGATCTGAATGATCCCCTTTCATGGATGCGCCGATATCAAAAGCGATGCAAACCGTTCGAATTCCTTCAGGCGGCAGATCGTACCGTCTTTTCGGGGAATGCGCGCAACCTTGCGTTGTCATTGAATCCGCGCTCGCGTCTTCCTGCGCGGAGTGGTGGCATCTCGCTCAACGCTGGTCAGACCGTTTTTGCGTCCTGACATACGATCGCGGAGGTTACGGAGAAAGCGACGCGCCCGATACTCCGCGTACGCCGGACACGATCGCATCAGAATTCAACGACCTGCTGGACGCGCTCGGCATCCGCCAAGTCACCTTGATCGGCCATTCAATCGGCGGGTTATATGCCTACAGGTTTTCCCAATTGTTTCCTCAAAAGGTTTCGAGGCTTATTTTGGTCGATCCTGTTTCGCCCGATAACCGGAATTTAAAGGACGCGCTGACGCCAAAAGAATTCAAACAAAGCGGCATTGACAAGAGTTTTAACTTAAAACTCGGATTCTTTCTCTGCTCCCTCGGACTAGGCGGCTTCTTAAAACCGCTTCTGAAAAAATCTCCGCCTTTCCACTACTATCGGGAATTTTCTAACGACGCGGAGACAGCTCTTCTTAAAAACGCCACTAGCAAAAAAACATACAGAACGGCGATCGAGGAATACAGTCGAATCGAAGACGACGGTGCCATGGACCGGATACGGAAATCACGAGAAATGATCAACGTTCCGTTCTTTCTGATTTGCCACTCGCCCGAGATCATGCGAAAAGAAATCGTGTATTATGGAGGCGCCGAACCCGCCACTGCTGAAAAAATTGAGCGTGCATGGAGCGGCCTCATGCGAGGATACCTGAAATGCGCGCGAAATGGGCATTTCATCCAGGCGCGCCGCAGCGGGCATCACATCCACCTCACGGATCCAGATTCGATCCATCAAGCGCTCATCATGTCCGCACAAGAGAAAACACAAGGATGGAACGATCGGATATCTTCAGATGATGTCCATTAAATTACTCTATCGCATTGAATTCTGTTTCTAGGAGAATCTCTGAGCCCTCTTCCGCACCTTTCGAGAGGCCGGGAAGCTTCCCGTTGACATACTTGCCGCTTCACAACCCTTCGCTCGAACCCAGACTCAACCGCTTGAAGCCATGACCGCAGGCCGTCGTCTTATCCGCACGTCATCAAAAAAACCGCTCGAACAAAGTTCGCGCGGGGCAAAGGGTCCGAGGGCTACTTGCGAACGACGAGGAACAGGCTATCTTGGCCCCATCGGCACTCGGGGAAGCCCGGGTACAGGCACAGACTGCGACCATCGCTGACCTGGCACAGGCACGGGACGTTGCGAAAGCCGTCAGGGCTCACCCAGGAGGAACCGAGGGCCACGACCCATTCCTTGCCGTTCCACTTCGCCTTGGCGTAGGCGAGCTGCTCGGCGAGGGTGACGGGGCGGTAGCCCTTCCGGTCGATGATGGTCTCGATCTCGAAGGTGGTCATGTTCTGACCGCCCAGATCCTTCTGGGTCAGCGTCAGCATGCGCTCGACGTCCGCGATCGAACCGGTGAGCGAGAAGTTCGCCTCGGTGATGTTGGGGTTCACGTACCCGAACCGGCACGCGGCGATCATTGCGGCGAGATTCTGAACGCCTGGTCCCGCGGACTCGACGAAGACCTTGACGAGCTTCGCCACGAAGCCGGGATCACCGTTAAGCAGATTGTAGAGCTGCTCCTCGGAAATGCCGGCCTGCTCAGCTGCGACGAAGAGGTTGTGGTTGAAGGCGGCCAGGAAACCGGCGCCCATGACGACAGCTGACTTGTGCTTGGACACGATACGTTCTCCCCTGTTTTCGGCTTGCCCCTCATTCCGCGGCATGCGGAACCACAGGCGAGCCGGAAAGGTGCTGCGACGCCTGGGCAGGATAGCAGAAAAAAACGTTTTGTCAAGAAAGCCTGCGCATCAACATTCGCATTGCTTACGAGATCGCTGCCTTGCGCAAGATCGTCCTGAGGCCTGTCCGATCAAGGAACAGCTCCATCTGTCTCTCAAAGCTGCTACTCTAGGAAACTCATGGCTTTCCGACCATACGGCACTTCCGAGCCGCTCCTCAAAAAGGTACGATGATCTGCGTATGCAGGAATCATTGCCCTTCGAGGTCCGTCCGCCACGCCAACGCTCAGCCTTGCCTGTCGTTTTGCTCGCTGCGCTTCCACTGCTCTTAAGAAGCGCCGTGCTCGCCACCGGCGCAAGCGGGTACATCCTCCATGCCTCGTACAAAGTCGTACAAGGGGCTGTACCCGTCGTTTGGAGAGTGAAAAGCGGCAAAGCCGGTCACGGGACTTTCTCCCCCAGCATGAGGGAGCTCCCCGCTTTTTCCCTGTGCGCATTCGCCATAATATTGGGTTTGGCTCTTGCTGGATCGGCGATCTTTCTGCTCTCGTACGCGACTCCGCTTCTCCATTTGAATCCCGTGGTTCTTCGACACGGACTGGACGCCCGCTTTCTGCTGACGGCTCCGAAAGCGATCGCGATCGTCGCGCTTCTTTCGGTCATAAACTCGGGACTCGAGGAATTCCACTTCCGCGCGTGGCTTGATCCCGAATTATCCGGCGTTCTCGGAACGGCGAGCGGCATTGGCTGCTCAGCGCTCATGTTCGCCGCGATCCATGTCCCGATTTTCTTAGGCCTTGCGGGACTCTCACGTTTCGCCCTCGCCCTCGCCATTCTCGGACTCGTCGTCGCCGGCGTCTCATGGAGCTTCCTCGCCAGGAAAAAAGGCGGGTTTTATGCGGCATGGATAAGTCACGGAGTGACGGATGCGCTGCTCCTCGGCTGGTGCCTTGCCTGGCTGGGATACCTTTGAGCTTCGTTGATTACCGGAGCGCGGCAAGAGCTTCCGTCAGATCCGAGAACCCCTTGAGACCGGTGCCGGAAAGGATTTCTTCGGCAATCATGTCAGCTCGTTCGGAGCTTTCGGAAAGCGCCGTCTTGCCAGCCCTCGAAAGCTTCACGTAACTTACCCGCCCATCCTGCTCGTGCGCTTCCCGCTTCACGAGGCCGACTTTCTCCATCGGCAGAAGCAGGCGCGTCACCCCGGACGCGGTCAATCCCATTTTCTCCGCCAAATCGACGCGGCGCAGGCGCTCGTCCTCGGCAAGCGAGAGATGGTACAGAATGGAAAAATCGTTGAGGCTCAGGCCGTGAAGGAGCCGGGAATCGAATGTCCGGACGAGGACGGAGCTGGCTTTGGCCATGGCGAGAATGAATTTCAGTTCGTGCGAGAGTTTGCTCATACGCTTGCTTAGTATTTGATATATCAAACATATAACAAGCATCAATCTCTGTCAAGGAACCACTTTGCTGATCGAGCGGTTGGGAGCGTGCGAAACAGAAAAAGTCGCAGAGGCGCGCGTCTCCGTTGCGAACGATGCGCACATGACGATCCTGCGGCCTGAATGTTTCGCGTTCCCCGTTTTCGAAACGGCCGGAAACGGAACGCTTTCCGACGCATGGAAAGCTGTACGATGCTTGTCAAGGCGATGAACGCGGGAAACGCAAGCGTTCATCGAGCCATGCGGTGCCATGAGCCAACCGTCCGCGCTATGCCCGTCCGCGCGGCCAAAAATGCCGGGATCGCTGCTTTTATCGACTTTATGGCCATTTCTTTGCGTCTTGAATTGATGTCTCCATCGAAACGGTATGCTCAAAAAACCGCATTGACGTTTCTGGCAAGAACTGCTACCCTTGAAACTTAATCAGGTGCCTCGCGCAAGCGGGGCCGGACTCGATCCCGTAGCGGCAGCTGTCGTGACCTAGGGGCCTCGGGTCAATGACACACTTTTCCCATGTCACAACCGCTCCCGTCCGGCGACGGCTTGGCCTTTCACGGCCTCGGCATCGCCCCTAAATTGTTGGAAATCCTGGGCAAGCACAACTACTCCGTGCCGACCCCGATCCAACACAAGTCCATTCCCGTTTCCATCGAAGGGAAGGATATGATCGGTATCGCCCAAACCGGTACCGGAAAAACCCTCGCGTTCGGCATCCCGATGCTACAACGCCTCGCTATTCACAAAGGCCGCGGCCTGGCGCTTTTGCCGACTCGCGAGCTTGCCCTCCAGGTCGACGAAACGCTGCACAAGCTCGGCAAAGACATGGGCATCCGTACAGCCGTCCTGATCGGCGGCGCGTCGATGCGCCAGCAGATCGAAACGCTTCGCCGCAACCCGCACGTCATCGTCGCCACCCCAGGGCGGCTGATCGACCACCTTCAGCAAAAAACCGTCGATCTCTCGGAGATCAAAATCCTCGTTCTTGACGAAGCCGACCGCATGCTCGATATGGGTTTCCTCCCCCAGATCAACCGCATTCTCCGGACGGTACCGAAAGAGCGCCAGACAATGTTGTTCTCGGCCACCATGCCTGAGGATATCGTTTCGATCGCCGCCAACCACATGAAGACTCCGGTTCGCGTCGAAATCGCCCGGCAAGGCTCGCTCGCCGAAACGGTGGCGCAAGAGATGTATGTCGTGCGCAAAGAACAAAAGCTTCGCTTGCTCGATAAGATCCTCGAGGAGCATAAAGGATCCGTCCTCGTGTTCACGCGCACAAAGTTCTCTGCCAAAAAAGTCGCCCGCGCTGTCCGCGGCATGGGGCACGGCGCCGACGAAATCCATTCTAACCGCAGCTTGAACCAGCGGAAAGCCGCCCTTGAAGGATTCAAAACAGGCAAGCATCGCGTCCTTGTTGCGACCGACATTGCCGCCCGAGGCATCGACGTGACGGGCATTGAACTCGTCATCAATTTCGATGTTCCCGAAAACCCGGACGACTATGTCCACCGCATCGGCCGTACCGGCCGCGCCGGGCGCCTTGGCAAGGCGATTACTTTCGCCCAGCCCGACCAAGGCAGCGAAGTCCGCGATATCGAACGCCTGACGCGCAAGATGCTGCCTATCACGCCGCTGCCAAAAGACCTTCCAGCCGAGCGCCCTATGCACCATGAAGCCGCACGCCCGGATCTTGGCATCTGGCAGCCGCGCGGCGCAAACCGCGGCGGCTACCAAAACCGTCCGCACTCAAGCAATCACGGCGGAGGAAGCCATGGGAGCTACCAGAGCCGCTCCGGCGGGCACGGCAACTACGCTCCGCGTCAAGCAGGCGTCTCCACGTACCGCCCCGCAGGCAGTCACCAAAATGCGCCAACGAGCAGCCACCAAAGCCGGGAAAACTCGCAGAATAGTTCCCCGAGCCGTCCCGGTTTCGGCGGCAAGAAGGGCGGAAAGCGCCGCATGCCCCCGAAAAAATTCTACTACGCGATTTAAAAAACGCCCCGGGTTTACCCGGGCGTTTTTTGTCTCCTCAAGTACTTGATACTTGTATCGGGACAGAGCATCAATCCAGAAAAAACCATGTCGCGCTGTTCACGAACAAGGAACATGATAAAACGAGAACATCAACCAGCCGCAACCGTCCCCCCAAACTCTTTGACGAGCTCGGCAAAGCCCTCGGGGAGGTTCGCGGAGGACTCGACTTGAATAAACGGAGACGGCTCGACGAGCCCGTCCGTGCGTTGCGCTACCAAAATCGACTTTACGCGCACGACAGCGCCAAGTACCTCGCTCAGCGCGGCTTCAAAAGGATCCCGGTGACGTTTATCGTTCAGGCGATCCCGATACATGGCATATTGAAAGCCGATCGTTAAAACCCCGCTATCACAATCCAAAAGCTCGGCTGCGCCGAGCATATACGGGAGCCCATGATTCCGTTTCTGCGCAGCCGTCAGGATTTCCGTCCATTTTTCCTTCACCTGTTCAAGCGCCACTCCACCCACCGCTGGCAGCGGTTGCCTCTGTTCGATTGGCGGCGTTTCGGGAACGGGAGCCTCTGGTACTGGCGCTTTCGAAGGCTCTGACTCCGACGGCGCCGGCGGCGATGGCGGTCGCGTCGGCGGCTCGCGCTTCGGAGGTTCCGGAGCCGAAACGGGACGAACGCACCACTCGGCGATCAGTAGCTCAAAACCGAGTTCTGGAGGATCTAGCCTCTTCATTTCTCCGTGCGCGCGAACAAGCCGCTCAAGCAATGACGTCGCTTCTGCCGATTCGTCTCCCCTTCTCAACGCTCCGAGAACCGTTTCACGAGTGACGTCGATTACTTCCCCAACAATGCGAAGCGGATCGGCCCCACCGTTCAATAACGCTTCCCAAACAACCACCGATGCTTTGGCGTCGCGTGAGAAAAGCGCGCTCGCGAGACCGACGATAGCTTCGGAAGAAAGCATTGGCAGGACGAGCGCGGCCGTCTCCTTCGTGATTTTTTTCTCGCCAAGGGAAAAAATTTGGCTCAAGAAGCTTTCCGCGTCGCGTAGGCACCCCTCGCTCATCCGGGCAACTGCTGCGAGCACGCTCTCTTCGACGTCGAATCCTTCCTTTTTTGCAAGTTCACCCAAGCGCTCGAGCAGCTCCGGCATGGGGATCTTTTTAAATTCAAACCTCTGGCAGCGGGAAACGACCGTCGCCGGCAACTTTTGCAACTCGGTCGTTGCCAAAATAAACACGACCCTTGCTGGAGGCTCTTCGAGCGTTTTCAACAACGCGTTGAAAGCCGACGTCGAAAGCATGTGGACTTCGTCGATGATGAAAACCTTCCAATCGAGCTTGGAGGGGGCAAAACGGGCGTTTTCAATCACCTGTTCGCGCACATTGTCGACGCCGGTATGCGAAGCTGCGTCGATTTCAACCACATCGAGCGCGCGGCCGGAAGAGATTTCCAGGCACGCGTCGCAGCTTCCGCACGGCTCGCCTTCCGTGGAAGGCTTGCGGCAATTCAAAGCCTTGGCAAAAATACGCGCAAGGCTCGTCTTGCCGACGCCGCGAGGACCGGAAAACAGGTAGCTGTGCGCGACGCGATCGCTGGCAACCTCGTTTGCCAGCGCCGCTTTAACATGCTCCTGGCCGGCAACCTCGGCGAACGTGCTTGGCCTGTATTTTCTGTACAGCACGGTCATGACAGGCCGTTTACTTTCTTAAAACTGCGGCTTCTTTCGAATGATGTTCTCGACGGCGGCCCATTTGGACGGAGCGTTTTTAGGAACAAGGATCACAGCCTCGTCTCCTGCATCGGCTTTGTAATACGTAACGGACGCCTTGATGACTTTCCACGATCGCCCCCCGGAAACGACGTAAAACTGGCTTGTTTCTTGATCGAATGCCAACGAGCCGATCAACCGTTGGCGTTCGATCGGGCCGATTTGCTTGTACACAAAATTCCCGCGACCGCCGATCGTCAACTTCAACATGTCACCCTCGACAAGCTTCGACTTTGAAGCGTAGTTGGGAGGAACCGCGTAACTTTTTCCATCGTCGCCGACCATTTCCTGCCCATCGAATACGCCTTCGATGACGCGATCGCCCGAAGAGTATGCGTCGCTCGAGTGCTGCGACGGCGGTACCAACGGAATCGCGGAAACATTCCATGATTGCCGTTCTTGATCGACTCCGGCCCTGAAGGAGCCTGTTTCCGAGCGTCCTTCATCAAGCAGCTTGAGAGCGTTGTCAATCGAATCGCGAACATTTTTAAGAATTGCCCGGAGCGTCGCCGTTTTCGTCGCCGCAAGGTCGGAATGGACGACCGCCTCGACCAGCGCGTCCAGCCGATCTGGCATCTCTTTCGTTGCAACCGGTTCCAAAGAAGAAGGCCGACCTTCTTGATCAATTTCTTCAACGAGCCATTCCATAGTGTGCTTTTGTTTGATTCTTCCCGTTCTCTATAGCATACCGGGCGCGACCGCGCTATCAACCAACATGTGGATAGCTAGACGATCTTCATGCGTTCGCGAATTTCCGCCTCCACGATCTCGCGATCTCGTCCGTACTTGAGTCGGGACAACTGCTTGATAGCCGCCGTCAGGCGAGTATCGGGCTTTCGAAGCGGTCCCATTGCCATGTTAAAAGGTCTCGAGGCAGTGTTATCGATCAGAAGCTTGGCGTTTGCCGTGTAGGCTTCGACATTCACGAGATCGAACGGCGTGAAAACCGGCGCGAATTCCTTTCCGAGAA
>CAYMBC010000018.1:0-15551 GCA_964388605.1 uncultured Gammaproteobacteria bacterium | reverse complement strand
CTTCAGCAGGTCGTCGATGGTGGGGTTGGCGTCGGACATAAGAAAGTCATCCTGAAGGCGGCCCCTCGCTCCCTTCGGAAAACGGAAAAGTCGAGTTACTTGAGCAGGCGGTCAAACCAGCGAGCGAGCTTGGACGCGCCCTCATGGCCGCGGACGTGAAGCTTGGTGAAGAGCGAAACCCAGACCGCGTATTGGAAGGCCGCCAAGAATGCTCCCACGAACGCGAGGAAAATCACTCCGGCGAACGCGGCGAACGCGGCCACGAACGACAGCAAGATGCCGCTTTTCAGCAGCGAGGCGCCGATCAGGAAAGGGATAAGCGCGATACCCGCTGCTCCGGTGACCAGCCCGATCCCGAGCGCTGCCAGAAGGTTGACGGCGAACAAGAGAGCGGCGGTTTCGACGCTGATCAGCCAGTATTTGCGGAAGAGCGCGATGGCTGATTCCACGGCCGCGACGAATGACAAGCGTTGGAGCGTGATGTAGCAAGCGGCGTAGATCGTGACGAAGCCGATGATGAGGGTGATCGGAATCAGGAAAATGAACCCCGAGAGATAGGCGAGAAAGATCCAGATATTGGCGTCGGCCAGATACAACACCGTGAGCGCGAGGAGCAGGTAAAAAAATGCCGCCACGGCCGCGCGCGAAAGAATGTTCACTGCAAGGAGAGGCACGAACACCTCGTTTCCGGCGGCAAAAAGCGAACCGAACCCCGTTTTTCGCCCGCGCTCGCCATCGCGAGCGCCGACAATGATCCCGCCTTGAGCCGAAATGACGACCCAAAAAGCGACCAGTGTCAGGGCGATCGCCGTGAGCGCAACAAGGAGCACGATAATGATGTTCCCCGCATGGAGATTCTCCAGACTCGTCGTGAGCTTGCCCCAGCCCGGTAGGAGCCCGAGGGAAGTGAAGCGTCCGAAATCCTCGCGCAGCCCGAGCCGCCCGGTGCCTTGCACCAAGAGCTCATAGACGCCGCCGTTTCCGAGGAAGGAGACGAAAAAACCGAGAAGCCAGAGCGCTTTATTGGCGCGCACGGTGCGCCAAGCGTCGGCGAGAATGTGTCGATAAAACGTGCCGGACGGTTTTTTGGCCATACTTCCTCCAAATAAGTCGAACATAGTACTTTCAGTATAACAGAAAAGAAGCCTTACGGCTTCTTGAGATGGATCATTGCCATGTGGATCGCCTGCTTGGTATGCGTTTTGCGATCCGCCCGCCCTTCAACAGCCAGCCGACAGCTCCGAGAGGACTGCCGATTTCTAAGTGTCTGCGTTCGTTGTTGATTACCTCCGTGGAGAGCGGAGCGGGAGGCGAGTTTTCGGCGCAACGCAGAACCGGCTCCTTTCGGGAGCCGGTTCTTTTTCGTTACGCCGCCATGAGGGCTGCGAACTCTTCTTTTTCGATCGTCTCGTTCTTGAGGAGAATCTCGACGACCTTGTCCATCTTGGCGCGCTGCTCGCGGATGATTTTTTCCGCTTGCGCTTTGCCGTTCTGGATGAGAGAAGCGACTTCCTCGTCGATTTGGACGGCGATTTTTTCGCTGTAGTCGCGCTGCGAGTGAATTTCCTTTCCGAGGAAGATCATCTCTTCGTGCTCGCCGTACGTTCTCGGGGGGAGAACATCCGACATGCCGAAGCGCGTGATCATGTCCTTGGAGAGGGAGGTCGCTTTGCGCAAGTCGCTCGAGGCGCCCGTCGTGAGCTCGCCGAAAATTTCCTTTTCGGCGACGTAGCCTCCCAGCATGACGGCGATGTCGTCGACGAACTCGCTCTTCGTGTGCATGCGCTTGTCTTCGGTTGGGAGCTTGATCGTGTAGCCGGCGGCGAAGCCGCGGGAGATGATCGAGATCTTGTGAACCGGGTCGGCATGCTTCGAGAAGTGCGCCACGAGGGCGTGGCCGGCTTCATGATAGGCCGTGACCTTCTTCTCGTGCGCGTTCATGACGTAGCTCTTGCGTTCAGGGCCGAGCATGACTTTTTCGACGGAATCGAGAAGCATGGCTTCCGTGACTTCCGTCTTGTCCTTCCTGGCAGCCAGGATCGCGGCTTCGTTCATGAGGTTCGCGAGATCCGCGCCGGAGAAACCAGGCGTCCGTTCGGCCAGCTTGCGCAGGTTCACGTCGGCGGCCAGCGGCTTCTTTTTGGCGTGGATTTTCAGGATCTCTTCGCGGTCATTCAAGTCCGGAGGATCGATGACGACCCGGCGATCGAAGCGCCCGGGGCGCAGAAGCGCCGGGTCGAGCACGTCCGGCCGGTTGGTCGCCGCAAGGACGATCACGCCGGCGTTCGGCTCGAATCCGTCCATCTCGGTCAGGATCTGGTTCAGCGTTTGTTCGCGCTCGTCGTGCGAACCGCCGAGGCCGGCGCCGCGCTGGCGCCCGACCGCGTCAATTTCATCGATGAAGATGATGCACGGCGCGGTTTTCTTGGCTCTGGCAAAAAGGTCGCGGACGCGGGAAGCGCCGACGCCGACGAACATCTCCACGAATTCGGAACCCGAGATGTGGAGGAACGGGACATTGGCTTCCCCCGCGACGGCGCGGGCAAGCAGGGTTTTTCCCGTGCCCGGCGAGCCCATGAGCAGGACGCCTTTCGGGATCTTGGCGCCGAGCGCCGAGAACTTTTTCGGGTTCCGCAGGAAGTCGACGACCTCGGTCAGCTCTTCTTTGGCTTCTTTCACGCCGGCGACGTCTTTGAACGTCACGCGGTTTTTATCGTCTTTCGCGACTTCGCGCGCGCTTGATTGGCCGAACATCATGGCGCGCATGTTTTGGCCTTGGGCGTTGCGCATGATCAGGTAGGCAAACCCTCCGATCAAGAGGAGCGGGAGAAGGATCGGCAGGAGAGCGCCGGCCCAGTACTTGGCGCCGCTGGGAGGCTTGACCGCCAGCTCGACGTTCTGAAGCTTTTCCGCCTCGACCCCGAAGTCCCGGAGCGCCGAGACGAGCGAATCGCCGGACTCTTTGACGGTCTTTTCCTTGGTGCCGTCGGCAAGCATCGCGCTGATGTCGTTGCCTTGGATCGCGATCGATTTCACTTCGTTCTGCTGGATCTGCTTGGCGAGCGTGGAAAGATCCACGTCCTTCGGCTTGCTGCCCGAAAGGGACAGCGTGGAGAAGAAGACGCCGACGCCGATCAAAACGAGGAAAAAGAGGATGAGGTTTCGGACGACGTATTTAGGCATTGGCTTTGGGAGCCTCGGCCTCACCGGAACCGCCTTCTTCCATGGCCTTCAGCGAGAGGCCCAGGCGGTGCTGTTCCGGCTCGATCGAGACGATTTTGAAGGTCATCGTGTCGCCGATCTTCGCGATGTCGGTGACGTTTTTGACCGGTTTTTTCGAGAGTTCGGAGATGTGGGCGAGGCCGTGGATGTCGCGGTCGAGCTCGACGAAGAAGCCGAACGGGTTGATTTTCAAGATCTTGCCTTCAACCTTGTCGCCGATCTTGTACTTGTCGCTCACCGTCTTCCACGGGTCTTGAATCAGCTTTTTCATCGAAAGGAAGATCTTGGAACCTTCAATGCCGATGATTTCAGCTTTGACGACGTCGCCGACTTTCACAAGGTCGCGCGGGTGATCGATGCGCTGCCAGGCGATTTCGGAAATGTGAACGAGTCCTTCGAGGTTGTCGAACTTCACGAAGACGCCGAAGTCGGCAATCGCGGTGATCGCGCCCTCGACGACGTCGCCGATCTTGTACTTGTCGAGAACGCCCTTCTGAGCCTCTTCCCAGACCGATTTTTCGGAGACGATCAGCTTCTCTTCGCGCTCGTTCACGTCGATCACCTTGACCTTCATCGTGGTGCCGACGAAGCTCTTGAGCTTCTCGAGAATCTTGATCTTGTCGCCGCCGGAGACGCGAGGGTAGTTGTCGGGGGAGAGCTGCGAAACCGGGAGGAAGCCGTTCACGTGGTGGACGCTTGCAAGAAGGCCGCCTTTGTTGGCTTCGATGATTTTCGCGTCGATCAGTTCTCCGGACTCCATGAACTTGCGGAGAATTTCCCACGCTTTCTGCTGCCCGGCGTAGCGGAACGACAATTCCACCTCGCCCATTTCATTTTCGAGGTCGATCACGGTCGCTTCGACGTCTTGGCCGACCGCCAAATCGGCGTATTCCACGGCTTCCGCGAACAATTCGCGCCCGCGGACGACGCCGGTTTTATAGCCTTCGATATCGATGCGGATTTCGTTTTTGGAGAGCGAAATGATGACGCCCTTCACGACGTCTCCGACCTTCGGGATCTTCAGCCAGCTTTTGTCTTCAAGCAGCGATTTCAGGTCGAATTTGGATGTTTTGACTTCTGACATAGGGACATTAAGAATAAGTTTTTCCTAAACAAATTCGGGCTGGATAAGAATTAAGAAGGGTCGCCCGTTGACCCCGTTTGTCCGCTCGGACTATAGAGGATAGCGGAAGAATTGGCAAGGTCTCTTCTTCAAAAAAGAAAGGAAATCTCCAAAAAGCCCCCGTGCGAGCCTTGGGAAGGCATGGGCCGCTTGCGGCAAAGGCGGCGGCTCAAAGCCTCTTTCATTTCGGAAGGTGTAAGGTTTCGACAGCGCCGCCGTCGTTCTCAGGGAGTGCTTTTGCTATTTTTCCCGCTCGTCTATACTTATCTCTATATGAAGAAATCTCTCGTTATTCTCGCTTCCGTGCTGCTTTTGATCGGTGCTGGCTGCGAAGACCGGCTCAAAGATGCGACGCAGCCGGCTTCGGAAACCCAAGAAGCGGACCGTGATGGCCGGGAGCGCGCGCCTGTTTCCGGTGATGCGAAATCTGAAGAAAACAGCGGGCTGGATGCCGACGGCGATGCGTCGCGCGAACGGGAGGACGAACGGGAAGACGAGAAAGAATCTGATGATGATGATAACGGCGGGACGGCTCCGACACCCGCGCCTTCGAGCGGTGCATCCGGCAGCGTGAAAACGTACGCGATGGCGGAGGTTGCCGCGCATAAGGATGCGGCGAGCTGCTGGTCGGCCGTCAACGGTTCGGTGTACGACCTCACGCCTTGGATCGGGAAGCATCCAGGAGGCTCGGCGACGATTAAGATGATCTGCGGCCTCGATGGCAGCAAGGAGTTCAATGCGCAACATTCCGGAGAACGCCGCCCTGAGCAGGCGCTCGCGACCTTCAAAATCGGCGAGCTGAAGAAGTAGCCTTCGCTCCGTCGTTTGCAGCGTATTTCAACTGGTATTTCCAAGGGTTTTCGGCCTGTTCCGTGAAAGCACGGTGAAGGCCGTGAGAAGCGCCCGTGTCGAAAGACGCGGGTGTTTTTTGAAAAAAATTGATTGCATCCGGAAAACAAAGAGCGCATCCGGACGGCGAGAGCGAGTGTGCTCTTTGCCGCGCGGATGCGCGAAGAGGGCGGACGGCGATGGCTAGACGCTGCCGCGACCGACCCATCTCGCGGTCGGCCGCGGCAGCCGGACGAAGCCCGCCAGGAGTTCCTGGGCGTAGCTCCGGGCGATCGCCTCTCCGTAGAGGCGGCGACCGAGCCTCTGGCTCGGTCCCTCGATATCGCTCTTGATCGCCTGATGCAAAGCGTAGATCAATCCGGGCTTCGAGGCGAGGATCTTCCATGCGGCTTGGTTGTACTCGGCGTGGTGCGCGTGCAGCCACGCGAGCTCCGGGTAACGATCCGCATCATCGATGTCTTCGGGGGCGCAGTCGCAGTGACCGCATGGTCTCACGCCGAGATGCGCGAACCCATGCATCACCTCGATCACGCCGTCGTTCGCAACGCTGGTCGCGAACGTCTCGAGCCACGCGAGCGCCTTCGTGAGGCCGGCGAGCTCGCGATGACGAGCGATGAAGTCAAAGAGCATCGTGACCTGCATGTCCGCTTGGGAATCAGGCGGGTGCGGCACGAGCTGTCCATTCGCGAGGGCTGCCGGGATGTCGAGCGCCTCCTTGGCTCGATCCAGGTCAGAGAGCCGTTTCTTCGCAGTGGGGGACACCGTCTGATCCCGCACGTCCTCGGTGCGCGCCATGATGTAGCGGGCGATCAGGCGCCTGAGGCTGGCGCTCGCGGGCGCAGCGCCCATGTGCTTCAGAAAGGCCGTCTGGTCGGCTTCGAGTTCGGTCTTCCGGGTCCTCAGCAGGCTGTTCCATGCGTCATTCATGGGCTCCTCCTCTTTTTCGTGCGATGTCTGGAAACTCGGCCACAGAAGCGTGCCGGCATCTTGTCGCGAAGAAGGTCGTGACAAGAAATCGACACGCTTAAATCCGTTGTTTCAGGCGGGAAGGCGTTTTGAAAGAACGGTCTACTTTAGCGGAAAAAAGCTATTTTGTCAAGGTGTCTCTCTGTTTTCTGCTCACACCGACTGCCGCTTTCAGAGACTCGCCCTGCCTTGTTCAGGTGTTGCTTGCTCTTGCCCCGTCCGTCTCGCGATGCTAAAGTGGGCGCGTAAAACAGCTTCACTCCGCCTTCCATGACGATCCAGTTTTTCGGGGTTTCCTGCTTCAAGATCACGACCAAAATCGGGAACGAGGAGATCAGCCTCGTCACCGATCCGTATTCGGAAAAAGTCGGCAAGCTTCCGCGCAACTTGGCTGCCGACATCGTCACGATCAGCCGCGGCACGCACGATCATCAGAACAACGCCGAAGCGGCGGGAGAGACGGCGTTTCGCATCGATCATCCCGGCGAGTACGAAGTCCGCGGCATCCCGGTCTATGGAACGCCCGCGGCGCACGAGAAGGGCGAGGCCAAAGGGTATCACCGCAATACGATCTATCAGTTTCTTGTCGACGACGTGCGCATGGTGCATCTTGGCGGGCTCGACAAGCCGCTGACGGACGAGCAGCTCGCCCAAATCGGTGAAGTGGACATTCTTCTGGTGCCGGTCGGCGGGGGAGACGTGCTCGATGCTCAAGCCGCGGCCGATCTCGTCACTCGGATCGAGCCGCGCGTCGTCATCCCGATGCACTATAAGATGAAAGAGATCGATCTCGAGGCCGGGGACGTCGCGCCGTTCGTCAAAGAACTCGGCGCCAAGACGATCGAAAGCGACAAATGGAAGGTTACGAAGAAGGATCTGCCGCAAGACGAAACGTTTATCGTTCTTCTTTCCAAAGCCTGATGCCGCACGCAGCGCACAAACAGCCGCCGCGGGTGAAAGTGCGGCAGGAACTCCTGCTCGGAGTTCTTGTCGGCGTGTCTATGCTCGGCATTACCGGCTTGTACGCGCTGACGCTGCGCTACCAGCATGTCGGACGGATCGCGGCGGATTCTCCGCGTTGGTCGGTGCTCGCGGACGGCGTTCTCACGCGCGCCGTCCCGATCAAGACGGCAATCCTCGGCGTTGCCGATGCGATCTCGTCCGTCGCCAAAGCGAGCGATGCCCAAAAACGGGCCGTCCTGAATCTGAAAGCTAAAATTCTTTCCGGTGCCGTCGCCTCCGCCACCACGACGCCTGAACCGGAAACGCCCTGATTTTCTATGAAACCGCCTGAACAGACTTCCCTCGACGACATGAATGTCGGCCATCTCGAACCTCGCTCGATCGTCGACGAGGTGCAAGATTCGTATCTGGATTACGCGATGTCCGTCATCGTGAGCCGCGCGCTTCCGGACGTGCGCGATGGCCTCAAGCCCGTACATCGCCGTATTTTGTACGCCATGTGGTCGATCGGCCTGCGGCCCGGGGCGAAATTCCGCAAATCGGCGAACGTGGTCGGTGAAGTCATGGCTAAATACCACCCGCACGGCGATTCCGCCATTTACGACTCCATGGTTCGCATGGCCCAGGATTTCGCGATGCGCGCCCCGCTCGTCCACGGCCAAGGCAACTTCGGCTCGATGGACGGCGATTCCGCGGCGGCCATGCGCTACACCGAGGCCAAGCTCCACTCCGTTTCCGAGGAGATGCTTTCGGATATCGATCGCGATACGGTCGATTTCGTGCCGAACTACGATGGAGCCCACAAGGAACCGACGGTGCTTCCCGCCAAGCTGCCGAACCTGCTGATCAACGGCACGCTCGGCATCGCGGTCGGCATGGCCACCAACATTCCTCCGCACAACGTCGGCGAAGTATGCGATGCGGTCGTGCATCTGATCGAAAACAAGGACTGCTCGGTCGACGACCTGTTCGCCTTCATCAAGGGTCCCGACTTTCCGACGGGAGGCATCATTTACGACGCCAAGGAAATCAAGAAAGCGTATGCCACCGGCAAGGGGGGCATCGTCATGCGAGCCAAGACCGATATCGTCGAAACCAAGGGCGGTTTCAACATTATCGTCAACGAAGTGCCGTACCAAGTGAACAAGGCGCAGTTGCTTGAAAAAATCGCCGACCTGGTGCGCGAAAAGAAAATCGAAGGCATCAAGGATCTCCGCGACGAATCCAATAAGGAGGGCGTGCGCGTCGTGATCGAGCTCAAGCGCGATGCCTATCCGAAGAAGGTCTTGAACCGTCTTTTCAACTTGACGCAGTTGCAGGAAACGTTCCATGTCAACATGCTGGCGCTCGATGGCGGCATCCAGCCGCGCATCATGAACCTCAAAGCCGTGCTTGAGGCCTATGTGAAGCACCGCCAGGAAGTCGTCCGCCGCCGCACCGCCTACGACCTCGCTCGCGCCAAGGAGCGCGCTCACATTTTGAAGGGCTTGAAGATCGCGCTCGACAATCTCGATGCCGTCATCAAGACGATTAAAGCTTCGAAGGACAAGGACGAAGCCAAGACGAACTTGAAATCCAAGTTCAAATTGGACGATATCCAGGCGCAGGCCGTGCTCGACATGCGCCTTCAGCAGCTCGCCAACCTCGAAGCGAAGAAAATCACCGACGAACTCAAGGAAAAGCTCGAGCTCATCAAGGAACTCGAAGCGATTTTGGAATCCCCGAAGCGCATTCTCGGCATCATCAAGGACGAGGTGCTGGCGATCCGCGACAAGCATGCCACTGACCGCAAAACGCAGATTGTCGCTCACGGCGTGAAGGAATTCTCCGCTGAGGATTTTGTCGCCAACGAGCCGACGATCGTCATGCTCACGGCGGATGGCTACATCAAGCGCGTCCACCCCGACACGTTCAAGCAGCAATCGCGCGGCGGCAAAGGCGTCGCCGGCATCGCCACTAAAGAGGAAGACGTCGTGAGCCAGATGTTCACGACGAACACGCATGCCGACCTCCTCTTCTTCACGACGCGCGGACGCGTCTTCCAGCTCAAGGCATACGACGTTCCCCAGGCTTCGCGCACCTCGAAGGGTCAAGCTATCGTCAACTTCCTGCAGCTCGCGCCGAACGAGAAGGTGTCGTCCGCCATGGCGGATGCCGAAATCGCTGATGCGAAATACCTTGTCATGGTCACGAGAAACGGCGTTATCAAGAAAACCGAAATCGCCGAGTTCAAGGATGTGCGGCGTTCCGGACTCATTGCCATCAAGATTCGCCCTGAGGACAATCTTGAATGGGTAAAGCCTTCGGGAGGCAACGACGATATCATCGTCGTCACCGCGCAGGGGCAGTCGATCCGTTTCAACGAGAAAGATGTCCGTGCTATGGGTCGTTCGGCAGCCGGCGTGACGGGCATGCGCATGAAAGGCAAGGATGCGATCGTCGGCATGGATGTCGTGGACGGAAAGTCGGTCGACAAGGGCGCGTTTGATCTCATGGTCGTCATGGAAAACGGTTACGGCAAGCGTACGAACCTGAGCGAGTACAAAGTGCAAGGACGCGCCGGCAGCGGCATCAAGACGGCCGAAGTGACGGCCAAGACCGGTCCGATCGTCCAAGCGCTCCTGATCAATTCAAAAGACGAACGAGACGTGATTGTCATCTCCGAAAAGGGGCAGGTCATCCGCTTCTCGCTCTCGACCGTTCCCCAGCTCGGGCGCCAAACTCAAGGCGTGCGCGTCATGCGCTTCAAGGCCGAGAAAGACTCTGTTTCAAGCGTAACGCTGGTCTGATGCGCTTCTTCTCCTGGCTTCGCCAATGGATCCGTACCGTCATCGCGGCGGCAACTCGTACAGAATTTTACCTGCGTTTCGAGGAGCGCAAGCCCCGAGAGGCCGCAGGGCATCTTGCCTTGCTTTCGGTATTCCTGTGGACGCTGCCGTTCGTTGTCCTGTGTTTCTTCTTTGTCGGCACTGCCGTGAAGTCGATCGTCATCGGCTTGCGCGAACAGGTTCCGCCCGGCACGGTCTTTGAGATGAAGAACGGCTCCTTTTCCAGCTCGCTTTCCGAACCGTTGGTTTTCGGCGACGAGGAATTCAAGATCGTGATCAACAGCGCTTCGGGAACTGCCGCGCTTCAAGCCGGGGAGAGCGGGCTGGTTGTCAGCGCCTCTGGCATCCGGGAGCGCACTCCGCTTCGCGAACAAGAGGCTTCGTTCGCAAACGTTCCCGATTTCCGCAAATCGCGCGAGGAACTGCTGGAGGCGACCGTTCGTTGGGCGCCATTTGCGATGTTCTTGACGATCGCCGTCATGTCGCTCGTCGTCTTCGGTTCCGTATGGATCGGTTTTCTTGCGAGCACGGCGCTGCACGGCTCGCTCCTGTGGCTCGCTCTCAAGATCTGCAAGCGAACATGGCCTTGGAAGCGGGCGTTTGTCGTCTCTGCTTACGCTGCGACGGGGCCGATTCTCTTGAACGCGATCCTGAGCGCTTCGGGGTTGAATCTTGGCGCGGTCTCGAGCGTCTGGTACTGGCTCATCCTGATCTGGATCGTCTACGGAGCCGTCAAGCAAAGCGCCCCTGCCCCGGAGAAAAAAGAGGCGTAGTCATCAAGGAAAACAGCCGATTTCAGCTGGGTTTGCGCATCAGGCGGCGCGACGGTTTGTGAAATCGGCTTTTTTCTTCTGGTGGCGGCACCTCTTGCCAAACGAGCCCGGTAACGCTATACTGTACCTACCTTTAAGTGATATTCTCGATATGGGTCTTCCCGGTCATCGCCGCACCAGCTCGCATAAACGCCGCCGCGCCGCGCATTTTGCCCTCGATAAGAAGCAGCTTGCTGCTTGTGAAAAGTGCAAAAAGCCGGTTCAACCGCACAAAGCCTGCGCCTTCTGCGGTACCTACAAGGGTCGCCAGGTGACGAAGGCAAAAGCCTCGAAATAACTTTCTTTTGGAGGAAGAACGTTAGCCCGCCCTTTTATGTCCAACCGACATCTTGCCCGGACCGTCGCCATGCAATCGCTCTATGAACGCGATTTTCATGATGGAAAGGTCGAGGACATGGCCGCCCTGACCGATCGCAACTTGGAAGAGTTCGCGCCCGGGCTTGAAGACAAAGGGTTCTCCAAGGAACTCGTCGACGGCGTGCTTGAGCATCAAAAGGACATCGACGCGGTCATCACCAAATACGCTCCGGCTTGGCCGCTGGCGCAAATCACGATCGTCGATCGGAATATCCTTCGGATCGGCGTTTTCGAACTCAAGCATTCCGACACCGTACCGTCGAAAGTCGCGATTAACGAAGCGATCGAGCTTGCCAAGACCTACGGCGGAGAGTCGTCAGGCAAGTTCGTGAACGGCGTGCTCGGAGCGATCTTCAAAGACATGATCGCGGCGGGAGACATCAAGGAAGTCGACAAGCAGGAGCCGAAGAAAAAAGAGGGAGACGGAGGGGAAGCGGCGCCTTCTTCGGAAGCAACATAATCATTGACCAGCGTTTCAGCCGCGATACCTGCCGCCCGGACGCCGCATCAAGCGATGTCTGAAAACGGCATGTGCCGCGACTGAAAGGCGCATTAGCGCAACATGAAAGACTTCTCGATATTCGAGGAGAAGATCGGCGTGCGGTTCGAGAACAAGGATCTTCTCGTGCAGGCATTCGTGCACCGCTCGTACCTGAACGAACATCCGGACTTCCATCTCGGGCACAACGAGCGTTTGGAATTTCTCGGCGACGCTGTTATTGAGCTCGTCGTGACGGAGTATTTGTACAAGCGCTACGACAATCCGGAAGGCGAGCTGACTAACTGGCGCGCCTCGCTCGTGAACGCGAATACGCTTGCCGCGATCGCGCAGGACGATCTCGGTATGGACGACTACTTGTACCTGTCGCGCGGGGAGGCCAAGGATACCGGCTCGAAGGCGCGGCAATATATTCTCGCGAATGCCATCGAAGCTTTGATCGGCTCGATCTATTTGGATCGCGGATGGGACGTTGTCAGCGAGTTCATCGGCCGGTTCGTGCTCTCGAAACTCGACCATATCCTCGAGCATAAATTATACGTCGATCCGAAAAGCCGCTTTCAGGAAGCGGCGCAGGAAACAGCCGGCGTCACGCCGAGCTACAAGGTGCTTTCCGAAAGCGGTCCGGACCACGCCAAGGAGTTCGAGGTCGGCGTCTATCTCGGTTCGGAACTCGTCGCCTCCGGCAAGGGCTCTTCCAAGCAGGACGCGCAGATCGAAGCCGCCAGGAAAGCGCTCGAGACGAAAGGCTGGTAGAGCCGGGCATCCCGGCTCTTTTCGTTTTCGTGTATACTGAGAACGCTATGCTTACCGCTCAAACGCTCTTCGGAGCCGCTGCTGAAAAAAACGCGTCGGACATGCACTTGATCGTCGGTCATCGCCCGGTTTTGCGCGTTGCCGGGGATTTGTACGACCTCGACAGGGAAGATGTCTTGACGGACGCTTCGATGGAGAAGCTCTTGACTCAAATCGTCACGCCGCAGCAATTCGAGAAGTTTCGCATCGAGAAGGAGTTCGATCTGGCCTTTTCGAACGATGGCACGCGCTTCCGCGTGAACCTTTCTTGGGAAAAGGGGCATATCAGCCTGGCCGCCCGCACGATTCCTCAGGTCATCCCGACGATGGGGCAGCTCGAGCTTCCTCCGGTCGTGCAAAACTTTACGGAATTGACGCACGGGCTGATCCTGGTAACCGGCCCGACGAGCGCCGGCAAGTCGACGACGCTCGCGGCGATGATCGATGATATCAATTCCAAGCGCCGCCTCAACATCATCACTCTCGAAGACCCGATCGAATTCCTGTTCGAATCGAAACAGAGCATCATCCGCCAACGCCAGCTGGAAAGCGACATGGTGTCGTTTTCGGAGGGTTTGAAGCATGTTCTGCGCCAGGATCCCGATGTCGTCATGGTCGGAGAAATGCGCGATCTCGATACGATCGCCACGACGCTGACGCTGGCCGAAACCGGCCACTTGGTGTTCGCTACGCTGCATACCTTCAATGCGCCGCAAACAGTTTCCCGCATCATCGACGTATTTCCTCCGCACCAGCAGACGCAAATTCGCCTGCAGCTGGCGCTGACGCTGCGCGGCGTCATTTCGCAGCAGCTTCTTCCGCGCCTCGGGGGAGGCTTGGTCGCGACGCGCGAGATCTTGGTCAATACGCCCGCTTGCGCCAACCTGATCCGGGAGAACAAAGTCGAGCAGATCAAAAACGTCATTCAAACGGGCGCCGCCATCGGCATGACGTCGTATGCCCAAGACCTGAAGCGCCTCGTCAAAGAAGGCTTGCTGACCGAGGAGGTTGCTGAAAATTACCTGATCTCTACGGCCGATACCCAAAAGTAAGCCCGCCCAATCCGTTTTTGGCGTAAAAAAGCAGCCATGAAAAGCTGCTAGTTGCCCTCGTTGGGTTCTGTTGATACCTGGTCGCGATCGGGTTCGGACGCCGAGACACTGTTCAAATGTCCTTCAAGCTGCTGGTTCAAATGCTGGGCGAGGGTGGCCACGTCATTCCCGACACCTTCTAGAATTTCAGAAAGTGGGATGATTCTGATACCGCCCCAGTCACCGCAGATCAGCGTTCTTGACTCGGCGCAGCTCGCATGCGTGAGCGGATGGCTCGCTCCTAGCCAGCTGACGGCGATCTGAGAGCCAGGTACGATACCTTTATCGCATGCCGCGCATCTTTCAGAGAGCGCTTCAAGCGCTTTCTGCGTGCACTCCGGACAGGACGTCGGAGCCTGAACCAGATGAGGCGTTCCAAAGACCGTGTAAGAGACCGCCCGCGGAGCATTTGCATGTTCGCAAGGTTTGTGGAAAATGACTCCATCGAGGAGGATGATACCGAGACTTTCCAGCAGTTTCCCGGGAATATCGGCAATGTCTGGCAAGACATTGATGGCGTACCGTTTTTGCCTTGGTTCCTCTCGACGAGGTTGAGGTGGGATGGTAGCAGTCTCGTTCCTACGCCGCCACCAGCGAAAAAGAAATGCGGTAAGGAACACGCCAAAGCAGAACAAAAGCTGAGCTGCGAACATGCGGCTATCCTCCTCAAGCAAAGAGCTTGATAGATGGTACACCATGCTTTTCCGCGACTGTTAAGGCCGCCTCTTGAATATCCGGCGCGTTACGGCTACAGTCGTACCGTCCGCGGGCGTAGCTCAACGGATAGAGCGCTGGTCTTCGGAACCAGTGATAGGGGTTCGATTCCCTTCGCCCGCACCAGAAAAAAACCCAAGAAACCTTGGGTTTTTTTCTATCATTCAGCCATCGTTTCTTCCCGTTTCTGAAACTCGAGGCGTTCAGCAGGCCATGTGTTTCGCCCCTTGACAAGAGCCTCAAAAAGGGGCTTTGATGAAGGCATCAGGATGCCTATGTCCAAAAAGGAGGTTGTGTCATGTGCGTCGAGATCGGTACCTCTTTTACGATGCTAGATCGCGACGACCTTCTCGAAGTGCTCACGAGGTGCAGTGAGCGCTTCGGCCTCGAACAAGAAGCATGCCCGCACTTGCTGGTCGATGCCGGGCGCACGGTGACGGTGCGGCATTTTGCGGAGAGGCTATTCCGCTGCCGGCTTGCCGCCGGCGCGAGCTTCGACAAGCGCGTTCCGACCCTGATCGATCTTCTCATCGACGAAGCCGGCGCTAGAAAGGAGACACTGGATGCCTACAGGGCGAAGTGCGGTTCATGCTGCTTCGCATAGCGCTCGTATCGTCGTTTTCAAGCCTTCGGGCTTGAATTTATTTGCGGGTCGTTGTACAGTGTGGCCGATATCCGACGCGTCGGTAGCTCAGCCGGTAGAGCAGAGGCCTCTTAAGCCTAAGGTCCTGGGTTCGACCCCCAGCCGACGCACCAAAAACGCTCCACGCAAGTGGAGCGTTTTTCGATCTTTTGAAGCGCTTCGTTTTTCAAACAGCGCACGTCTTTCCGCGGCGCTTACCGTATTGGCGACGACCAGGACCGTACCGTCCCGTCTCTGCGGGGCGGTTTTTGATGTGGATGGCGCGATTACAAGCATATGCTAAGATAACGGCGCTCCAAACAGAGGAGGCGAGCATGTCTGCATCCGAGAAGCCTTCAGATCTGAAGAACGTCCTCCGGGTTTGGCGCGATCGGCGCGCCAAGGAGTTCGATCTGCTTCGCGTATCGAAGCCCGGTGATGCCGGCTTCAATCTGGTGTGCGTCGAAACGACCGTCATCCCTTGCGGCTTGATTCCGCCGACCGACGTTCCGACCGGAATCCGCGTGAAGCTGCCCGATGGCACCTTCGCCCGGATCGAGGAGCGTAGCGGTTTCTTCAGCCGCTATCCGACGCTTCAGCTGTGCTCGTCGCCGATCGATAACGGCTACACTGGGCCGCTCGGGCCGCGCTACCGCCTCAAAGGCAACAAGATGTGGATCTCGGCTGGC
>CAYMBC010000017.1:0-15850 GCA_964388605.1 uncultured Gammaproteobacteria bacterium | reverse complement strand
ATCGAACTGCGACTTGTGTCTCGCATCGAGAGGGGCATGATGGTTGATCACCGCCCGCCCGATCTGGAAACTCGGGTGGCCATTCTCGAATCGAAATGTAAGGAAAAGCATTACGAGATCCCGCGTGAAATCCTTTCTTACGTAGCCAGCGCCGTTCAATCGAACGTGCGCGAACTGGAGGGGACTCTCAATAAAATCATCGCTTATCACCAGTTTAAGAACCTGAAGCCAAGTTTGGAATCGGTGCGCGAGCTCGTTTCGACCATGAATAACGCGGCTGGCACCAAAAAGAACCTCACGCCAAAAGATCTTTTGGATACGGTCGCTACGTATTATGATATTGCCGTGGCTGATCTGCTCGGAAAATGCCGCGAAAAAAGGCTTTCTTTTCCTCGCCAGATCATCATGTACCTGATGCGCGAGGAATTAAGTTCCTCCTACCCCTCGATCGGCAAAATGATCGGCGGCCGCGATCACACGACAGCTATCCACGCCTACACAAAAATCGCGGCTGATATCCAGGAGGACGAGAAGTTACGCCATGATCTGACTCTGATCCGCCAACGCCTGTACAGCACCAGTTCTTGATGGGGACAACGTGTGTACGCCGGGGGTATGGCGAGTGGACGAAGCGTGTACGAACCGAACCTTTTCCCCAGCCCTATTTTCCGGTTCGGATTTTCTCCCCCGCTTCCTCCACACGTCGTGCACGATCCATGCCCAGGGTATCCACCGACATCTTGCCTCGTATTTACAGGAGAAAAGCGCTCTTTCGGGTCCGAATTTGCCGGTTATCCACGTGCTTACTGTTACTTCTATCCCTATCTCTATTTTTTTAAACCCATAGAATGAAGTTCTCCTGCACGCAGGAAAATTTAAAACGCGGGCTTCTCGCGACAGGGTACGTCGCCGGAAAAAACGTAAACCTTCCAATCTTGAATAATGTCATGATCAAGATTGAAGGCTCCTCCATTCAACTGATCTCGACAAACTTGGAGATCGCCGTTCGTTGTAGTATCCGGGGCAAGGTTGATGAAGCCGGCGAGTACACGGTGCCTTCCAAATTGTTCATGGAATACGTGAATCTTCTCCCGGAAGAACGTGTTGACCTGGAAACAAACGAGGCTTTCTTGAAAATTGCTTGCCGCAAGAATTCAACGAAGATCAAAGGAATTCCCTCATCGGAATTTCCGCTTATCCCGACGGTGGACAAGCAAAAAACGCTCTATATCTCGGGGACTACCTTGAAAAGAGCGTTAGGTCAGGTAAATTTCGCGATTTCATCGATTGAGTCTCGACCTGAACTTACGGGCGCTTTTTTCAACGTAAACCCCTCTTTTGCGCAGGGTTCTTTGGTTATTGCCGCAACCGACAGCTACAGATTGTCTGAAAAGACCGTTGCTCTTGAAACAAAATCGGGAACACCTTCTTCAAACGAGGCCTTCTCTTTCATTGTTCCCGGGAAATCCTTGCAGGAAGTCGTCAGGATTTTGGCGCTTTTTAAAGAGAGCGAATTGGAAGCGTCTCCTGTCGAGATCGCTTATAGCGAAGGCCAAGTTGCCTTCAGTTTTGGCGATGTTGAATTGATTTCGCGCCTTATCGATGGCCGTTATCCTGATTATCGCCCGATCATCCCTGAAAAGCATGTCTCCGAGGCCGTTTTTCGGCGCCCAGATGCCGTCCAGGCGGTCAAAGGAGCGTCGTTATTCGCTCGCGCGGGTCTCCAGGACGTTCATTTCAGGATGGACCCTGCAGAGGGGCTCATCGTCTCCTCAAGCGAGGGCCAAATGGGGAAAAATGACAGCACGGTTGAGGCTGAAGTTACGGGTCCGCAAAATGCCATCGTATTGAACTATCGCTACTTCCTGGATGGGCTCGCCGCTCTCGAAACTCCGAAAGCACGCATGAAAATTATCGATGCAATGAACGCTTGCCTGCTTGTTTCCGAAGGAAACACGGAAAAGGAGAGATTTCTCTACATCGTGATGCCGATCAAACAGTAAGAAAAAACCCCGGAAACCGGGGTTTTTTCTTAGTTTCGAACCGTTATTTTTTGACCTGTGAATTCCCGAATCTCAGTATTTGGCAACGTGATAATCGCTTTTAACAGATAAGTTCCTGCAGGAGGCGGAACATCCCAGGAAACGGAAACGCCATGCGTGGATGGATGAGCGAGCGAGCCAATCAGGAGAGGAGCCCCCTCGCCTTCAAGGGGCAGAGCGACGATTTCCGCTTTGATAACCCCGATCTTCTCCGACAAGCTCGCATCAATGTAGACAGGAAAGACGCTTGCCCGATAAGTCGTGTCGACTGATGGACGCAGCCAAGAAAGATGAAGCGGAGTCCCAGCCGCCGTGATGTTGATGGTAATTTCCTGCGATCCAGAAACCTCGACATCATCATAGGCCGTCGCGCGAAGAGTGTAATAACCTTTGCCGAATGTTGACGGCAAAACAATCGTCGCATCCCACGGAAAGGCGGTCGATGTGGTGATGGGATAGCCGTCGATCGCGTATTCGACCCGGCGTACTCCTCGCGCGGCTTCGGCCTGAACGCGAGCCGTAAAGCTTCTTTCGTTAATAGTTGCGTTGTCGGCAGGAAGAAGGAAATTAACATGCGGGGCATCAGCTCCGGTGTGTACATCGTCGGTTTCTGTCGGCGGAGGTTCGGTAGTAATCCAGCTATTCTTTTTTGCCCACGCCTCGACGGCCGATTCCCAAGCGAGCGCTTGCTGATCATCAAGAGGGCTGGTCGGGTATGGTCCGCGCGGATCATCCTTGTTTACGTAATAGAGAATGTCGTGCGCTTGTCGATAGACGCGCTCTTCAATGGCGGAGGGGGGCGTAAACTCCGTCGCGAGTTTTCCGGAAAACGTATCGATCTTCACGCGAATCTCGCCGGCTTGTCCATCGAGCACAGGCTTTCCGGTCACGATCTTCTCCGGGGGAATGAAAGATTCGTTCGGCATGTCCGCAAGCGCCCGTTTCATGTATTCCTGCCAGATGGGCGCAGCGACCCGGCTCCCGTCGGCACGGCTTTTCATTTCTTTTGCATCGCTGTTGCCGACCCAAACGCCGGCGACCAAGTTTGGAGCGTATCCGACCGTCCACGCATCGATAAATTTGTTCGTGGTGCCGGTTTTTGCCGCAGCTTGTCGTCCGGGAACCATCAGGTAGTTTTTTTCGCCGAAGACGTACGCGCGGTTTTCATTGTTCGAGAGAATATCGTTGATGTTTCTCGCGGTTTCCGTTGATACGACTTTTTCCCGCGGTTCATCTTTCCACTCCTCGAGCGTTTCACCGGAGGCGCCTTGGACTTTCAAAATATAAGCCGGAGCGCGGAGCGTTCCTTCGGTTGCAAAGGCGCCAAAGGCCGCCACGTGTTCAACAAGGCGAACTTCAGCGCCCCCAAGAACCAGGGAAAGGCCGAAGCGGCTTCTTTCCTTGAGCGTGCTGTATCCCAGATTTTCGGCAAACTCGAGCGCGCGATCAATCCCGACAAGATAGAGGGTTTTTACTGCCGGAATGTTCAAGGATCCGCCCAACGCCTTTTTTAGCGTGATCGGACCACGTTCTCCTAAGTCGTAGTTATGCGGCTGATACGGCGCGCCGCTCTCTGTCGGAAAAGCGGTTTCAACGTCGAAAACGACAGTGTCGGGGGTATACCCCTTTTCAAAGGCGGCCGCATAGACGATAGGCTTGAAAGAGGAACCCGGCTGACGCGCTCTCAAGGCAATATTCACGTTGCCGTCGATCTCTTCGTTGAAATAATCAGCGGAACCGACCATTGCAAGGACATGCCCCGTTTTCGGATCGATCGAAACAAGCGAAGCGTTTGACCCACCGCTCTTGAGGACTGCCTCCATGCCGTTTTTCACGGCCTCTTCGGCGAAAGCTTGCTTGTCGTAATCAAGCGTCGTAATCACGTTCAATCCGTCGGATTCCACCGACTTTTCCCCGTAGCGTTCAGACAAAAGCTCTTTTACGTGGAGGACGAAATGCGGAGCCTCGATAGAGTCACGCCGCGGCTTTACGCGCGCAAGCACGTCGGCAGCCTTGGCTTGAACGACAGCTTCAGCGGTCATGTAGCCCTCCTTTTCCATTCCATCAAGAATGAAATCTTTCCACCAAAGGAGTTCGTCCGTGTGCGACCCGTAAGGGGACAAGCGCGAGGGGGCTTTATTAAGCGCTGCCAATACTGCGGATTCGGCAGCGTCTAAATCCTTCGCGCTTTTTCCGAAATACATTTGCGAAGCGGCTTCGATTCCGTACGCGGTAGATCCATACGGAATCTCGTTAAAATACATTTTTAAAATCTCGTCTTTCGAAAATTTCCTCTCGATCTGGTACGCCAGGATGATTTCTTTTGCTTTGCGTGTCAGCGCGCGCTCGTTCGTAAGAATAGCGTTCTTCACGAGTTGTTGGGTGATCGTCGACGTGCCCTCGACACGGCCTCGTCGGAAGGACTGCAAGACCGCGCGAACAAGGCTTTTGATTTGAACGCCTTTATGTTCATAAAAGCGAGTATCTTCCGATACAATCGCTGCTTTGACCGCAAGCGGAGCGACTTGCTCGAGTTCGATAAGCGTGCGCTTTTGATCCCCGTGAATTTCGTACAAGAGGTGTTTGCCGGTTCGATCCCAAATCTTGGTTGATTTGTAGATGTCTCGCGATAACAAGCGATTCGGACTCGGCAGATCCCTGCTAACCCAGGTAAACAGCAAAACAACGCCCAAAACGGACGAAACGAGACCGAGAGCGCAAACCGTTGCGAGAATTTTCCCGATTTTTCGCAGGTGTCGGAGGCGTTCCGGGGACGGCCCGCCGGTCATGGCTGCCAGAAACGGGACTTTTTGGGCTATCGAAGGCTCGTTGTTGGAACGCTGAGAGAACATGGAGCTGTTCTTTGGTCGATAAGGCATGGGGTTGCTTCAGGGAATGGCACCTAGTAAGGTATCGACTTCCAGGGGCAAAATCAACCCCTGGACATTGACAAAAAAGGCTTCCTGTGGTAACGTAGCCCGTCAACTGCTATGGCGGTTGATTTGGTTTCAAGGCCAAAATTAGCCAAAAAAAATGAAAACGACCCAAAACAATGGCTTCGGCAAGCGCTCGAGCCTCAAAACCGGTCTTTCCGTCCCTTTGGCACTTCTTCTCGCTTTATCCGTTTTTCAGCCGATGCAAGCCAAGGCCGGTACGCACGAAGCGGTTGCCGCCTTGTTCGAGCTTGCTCCTACGGAGACAACCGAGAATCTTGAAGCCGAATCAACGAGCACGGTTCAGGATATTTTATTGAGGGTGTGTCTTGAGCGTGGGTACGATCAGGAATGCGCCAAACACCTGCTTGGCATGATGTGGAAGGAATCCAACAATGTTTCAAAGGCCGTTGGAGACCACGGCAGAGCTCGCGGTTACTTCCAAATCTGGGTCAAGCTGCACAAGATTTCCGTGGAGTGCGCAGAGGATCTCGCCTGCTCCGCTCAGTGGACACTTTCATACCTAGAACGCAACGGGTATGAACGGTACCCGATCTATGCGATCCAATGCCATAACGGCTGCAATATCGAGAACGGGTACGCCGCATCGGTCTTGCGGCATGGTAAGCGCCTTTGGAACAGTCCTCTCGAGGTCGAAAAAACGAGCGAAGTGGCCATGGCGCGATAACGTGAAAACCCCGCAAGGGGTTTTTGCGTATGCTATACTTGAAACCTATGCGCCTGCGGAGGAAACAGGTCCTTTCCGAACGGCACACGGAATTTTCGCCGATTCTTTTTGACGTGCTTTTCGGGCTCCTTATTTTTTTGGGTATTGCTTCGTTTTTCAGCCTGAACGGTTCGCAGGAATTCGCGTTTCTCGCGCTCTCACTCGCGATCGTCGTGCATTGGTGGTTAAAAGACAAGTCGGCAGACGATACGTACGGGCATGAGGTCGGAAACTCGGCATTGGATCTGCTCTTCGGCTTGCTTGAAATCGTTCTGTTGCAGTGCGCCCTCCTGTCCGCCGGACAAGGACAGTTCGTGCAAGCGGCGTTCTATTTTACCCTGCCTCTTCTGACAGAGTCGGTTTGGGCTCTCCTCTGGAGATTCCTCGGAAATTGGCGCCGCACGACGCGCGAGCGGGTGCGTTTTATGGAACAACAACTCGAAACGACGGTTTTTTTGAACCTCGGAGCGGCCGCATCGCTTGCAACGCTCATCGTTAATGCGGACGCTTTTTCGAGAGGGGGGTTTCTCTGGGTCTTTGCAGCGCTCTCTATCGTCTACGCGGGTCTCTGTTCCTTTTGGGAGCTGGTTGATGTGCAGCTGCTCTAGCCTCTTTACAGCCTCGCGCGCGAGATTTATAGTTCGTCCGTTCAAGGCGCCGTCGCCAAGTGGTAAGGCAAGGGTCTGCAAAACCCTCATCAGCGGTTCAAATCCGCTCGGCGCCTCCATGGAAAGCATCCGTTTCAAACGGGTGCTTTTCTTTTCCGTCTTGACTTTCAAGCCTTTTCTTGCTAGATTTGCTTGTCGGCACGCGCCTGCGTGCCGGGCTCTTTTGGGAACTATCGCGCCTTGCGCGCAGGAAAGGAGGGAGAATGGTTCCTACCAGCATGCATAAGTTGTATGGCGCGGTTTTGGTACGATGTTTCGGTGCGCTCAATGGAAACTGGGCACGGCACATCCCGGACTGTGCTGAAAGAATCAAAGCGCTCATTCCGACCGAGTCGTTCGGGCTCATGCCCTACCAAAACGACGGGTTCGTTTTGGAACAAACGGGTGAAACCTGCGCGGTTCTTTCCGCCGATGACCCTACGATCATTGTGCGGAATCCGCTTACGGGGCACGTAGCCGTAGCGCAACTTTCGATCGAGAGTCTTTGCGGACGACCTGTGTCATATGAGCGGGTGGCAGTTGAGCCCATCCTTGATATCATCCAAAGAGTGGTTACCTCGCGCTTGCATCAGGAGAGATTGGGGCTCCAAGTTTATATTACCTGTAGCATCGGGAATAGTCGCGACGCTTTCCTTATACGGTCTATCCAAAATGAGCTCCAACAGCATGACATCACTGATCTGCGTTGGGACAGCGTGTGTACCTTCACTGATAAAGATTCGTGCGGTTCATACCTCTGGCACTCGCGCCTCCGTGATCCATCGGCCAGAAACCTCGTGCTCGTCACGAGATATGCTTGAGACTCGCGACCCGCGGGTCTTTTTTCTTGCTTGAACCTTATTTTTTTGACAGGATGGCCGTATGAAAAACCGCTTCGTTATCATCGACGGCAACGCCGTCTTGCACCGCGCTTGGCACGCCATGCCGCCCCTTTCCACGAAGGATGGGCGGATCGTCTCGGCGGCATACGGCTTTACGGTCATGCTCATGAAGGTGCTCGGCGACGTGAAACCGACCCACCTTGCGGTCACCTTCGACCTTCCCGGGGCGACGTTTCGTCATGACGCGTATGTCGAATATAAGGCTCACCGGGTGAAGCAGCCGGACGAGCTGTACGCCCAGATCCCGATGGTCAAAGAAGTCCTTTCGGCTTTTCGCATTCCAGTATACGAGATGCAGGGATTCGAAGCGGACGACGTCATTGGCACGCTTTCCAAAAAAGCGCCGAAAGATACGGAGGTCGTGATCGTCACGGGGGATCGGGATACGCTGCAACTGGTGGACGAACGAACGAAAGTCTACACCCAGCGCAAAGGCATGTCGGATATCGTCGTCTATGACGAGGCGGCCGTCTTCGAGCGTTACGGCCTCTCTCCCGCGCAAATGATCGACTATAAGGCGATGTGCGGCGACCCTTCCGACAACTTGAAGGGGTTGAAAGGCATCGGCGACAAAGGAGCGACCGAGCTTTTGAAAAAATACGGCACGATCGAGGGCATCTACGCGGCGGTACAAAAATCGCCGAACGATTTCAAGCCGCGCGCGCTTCAAGCTCTCAGAGACGGAGAAAAGGATGTTCCCCTTTCAAAAAAAATGGTGACCATCGTGCGCGACCTGCCGATCGAATTTTCGTTCGCAAGAACGAAGGTGGAAGCGCCGGATCTCGAAAAAACGCGGGCCGTGTTCCAGGACCTCGAGTTTCGCACGCTCTTGCCGAAAGTGGAAAAAGATTTTGGAGGAAAAAAACCGGCGCCGAAACGAGACGGAAAGAAAAAATCGGCGTCCCAAAGCTTAAAAAGGGAGTCCGTCCCGTCGCCGCCCGCGGCAGCCGCAATGGAACTTGACGCAAGCGCGTTCCTGGAGCTTTTCGAACATGCCGAACGGCTCTCGCTCAGGTTCGCGTACGCCAGCAACGATCGCATCGGCCCGAAATGGTCGGCGATCGCTGGGTATGATGGACGCCGGGTCGCGGTGTGGCGTTCGCTTGACGGCCTTTTGCCGAAGGAGCTGCTCGCGTTGCTGACGAACGGATCGGTAAAAATCGGCCACGATCTGAAAGAGGATGCCGTAGCGCTCGCGTCCATCGGCGCAGCCTTCGGGGGAAGGATCGACGACGTCATGCTTTTGTCCTATCTTCTCAATCCTGGCAGCCGCGCGCATGATTTGGGAGCGCTTGTTTTCGAGCTGAAGGGGACATCGATCGGCGGGGCTCAAGCGTCATTGTTTGATGGTGGAAACGTCTCGTTTCTGGCCGACGAGGCCATAGGGATCTGGGAGGTGTACGAGAGCCTTTCAAAAAAAATCTCTGATGAACGCCTGAATAACGTCTATGAAACGATCGAGCGCCCGCTTTTGCCGGTGCTCGCGGTCATGGAAGCGCACGGCATCAAAGTAGATGTCGATTTCCTGAAAACCATGGAGACCGTCATGAGGGCGAGGATCGACGCGGTTTCAAAATCGATCCTCAAGGCCGCTGGAGAGGAATTCAACATCAATTCCCCCGCCCAACTCCAGCGGGTCTTGTTCGACAAGCTCCGGCTTTCGACCAAAGGCATCAAAAAAACGTCGACCGGTCAGCTCTCGACCGGCGCGGACGAGCTCGAGAAACTGCGAGGATCTCACCCGATCATCGGCGACATTTTTGAGCACAGGGAGTATTCGAAGCTTCTTTCAACGTACGTTGCCGCCATCCCAGCTCTCGTTCACCCCCGCACGGGACGTTTGCATACGCGCTTCAACCAAGCCGTCGCGGCGACGGGGCGTCTTTCGTCTTCCGATCCGAATCTCCAGAATATCCCGATTCGTACCGAGCTGGGACGCGAAATCCGGAAAGCGTTCGTCGTCGATACGGGCAATGTCATGATCTCGGCGGATTATTCGCAGTTCGAGCTGCGCATCGCCGCCTCGATGGCCGAGGATCCGAAAATGATGGAAGCGTTCAAGAAGAATGCAGACATTCATGCCGCGACGGCGGCCGAAATTTGGGAGATTAGCGAATCGGAAGTGTCGTTCGAACAGCGCCGCGCCGCGAAGGCGATCAATTTCGGCATTCTCTACGGCATGGGCGCGGGCGCGCTCGCGGCTTCGGCGGGTGTCAGTCGCGAGGAAGCTTCCGCCTTCATCAAGAAATATCTCGACGTCTACAAAGGCCTTAAAGAGTACATGGAACAGTCGAAAGCCCAGGCGCGCAGCCTCGGCTACGTCGAGACGCTTTTCGGACGCCGGCGCTATCTTCCCGACATCAACTCCGGCATCCCGTATCTTCGCGCGGAAGCCGAACGCATGGCCATCAACATGCCGATCCAGGGAACGCAGGCTGATATCGTCAAGCTTGCCATGGTGCGCATTCAGGAACGTATCGGCAGAGAATATGGAACGGGTCCGGACGCTCCTGTAAAAATGCTGCTGCAAGTGCATGATGAACTGGTCTTCGAGATTCGCGAGGCGCTGGCGTCTGAAACCGCCGTCTGGATCAAACGCCTGATGGAGGAGGCGTTCGCCCTCAAAGTTCCGGTCGACGTAAAGGTTCATATCGGGAAAACCTGGGGAAATCTCGAAGTTCTCCGGTAACTGGCTCGGCTGGCGGACGGGTCGCGTTGATGTATACTGTCGGCATGATACACACGCACGCGATTAGCGCGTATTACGTGGCTAAAGCTCTTCCGCTGCCGCTTGTCGGCGAGCTGGAAGGTTTTTCCTTGCTGTCCAAGCGCCGCAATTCGCTCATGTACGGAAAGTCCGACGGAAGAATCGCGATCATTTTCGCCTTCGGCGTCGTTGTGCTCTACGATTTTCCCAAAGAGGCATCCCCCGGCCTTCTCAGCAGGGTTTCGAAGCGCGGCATCGAACCCTCCGAAATCTTTGAAACGGAGGAGTACACCGTCGTGATTGATCCGGAAAAAAAGATTTCGGCCGAGTTCGAACATGTCGTTTTGCCCAAGTTCGACATCAACATCCTGTACGTGGCGGCCGAAGTGCTGGCTCAATCGGTCGCAATCGAGCATGTCGAGAAAAAAGTCGTTGACATTGTCGATCGTTTCGAGCGCGTGACGGCCGGACTGGAAAAGGGCGGAAAGATCCGCGCAAGCAGTTCCGAGGTGCTTAAAACCATCGGCGCCGGACGATCCATCACCCAATACGTCTTGTCGCAGCTTTCGCTTCTCGACAAGCCAGACAGCACCTGGGAAGATCGGGATGTCGAAACGACGTTCACGAGCATGCGAAAAATGTTTGAACTCGAAGACCGGTTTCGAGCAATCGAGTTTCGCCTCGATTTCATTCAGGGAACCTCCGAACTCGTTTTAGATCTTCTTCAAAACAAGCGGTCAGTCAATCAAGAATGGGCCATCATTTACCTGTTCGTCATTGATTTGATCCTGGTCGTGTACGAGATCGTTACCAAGTAACGCCCGCATGAATGATCCGGTTGAAGCGGTATGATTCTTTTTTTATACGGGGAGGACAGCTATCGGTCGCGAAAGAAACTCGGAGAGATTCGAGCGAAATTTTTGCGCGATATCGATCCGTCCGGACTGAATGTGACCGAGCTGGACGGCGAAATCGCGGAAACCGCCGATGTTCAAGCGGCGCTTGCCAGCGCCCCGTTTCTTGCAAAGAAGCGCCTGGTTATCGTGAAAAACGCCATTGCGACAACGGGGAAAAAAGAAGCCGACGCTTTGGCTGAAATGCTCGACCGGGTGCCTGATGACACGATCTTGGTCGTGTATGAACGCGTCGGCTCATCCGAGCTTGAAAATTCTCCGGCGTACCAGAAATTGAAAGGGGGCAAATTTTATCCGGAATTTAAAACGCTTGCCTCGAAAGAATTGCGAGCTTGGATGCTTGACGAGGCGGCGGCACGGAACGCAGAGTTTTCTCCTGAAGCGCTTTCCGTCTATGAGACGCTTGCGGGCGCAGATACTTGGAAAATCTCCGGTGAACTCGACGTGCTTGCGGCGCTCGCGCGAGCTTCCCGAGGAACGATCTTGCCGGAACACGTCCGAGACGTCGCTCGCCTTGCGTCGGAAGAGAGCGTGTTTGACTTTCTGGATGCGGTCGGTACCAAAAAAGCGGATGTTGCCGTTCAAAAAATGGAAAATCTTTTGCAGCAAGGAGAGACGGAGGTTTCTCTCATCTCAAGGTTGCAGGCCCATGTCCGCGGCCTTCTCATCGCTTCGGATCTTGCCGCCAGCGGCCAGGCGACGAAAGAGCGCATGGTTCGAGAAACCGGAGCGCATCCCTTCGCTGTCTCGAAGCTTCTGTCCCAAAGCAGGTTTTACACTACGCGCGAACTCGAAGCGCTTTATATCTGGCTGATCGATGCCGATCTGAAACTCAAAACCGGAGGCTGGCCGAAGCCGCGCCTTGCGTTGGATCTTTTTCTCGCGAAGATCTCGGAGAATGCCCCTAGATAAAAACCCCGGACAGCGCTCGGGGTTTTTCCTTCTTACTTTTTGGAAGTCATCGCCTGAAGCTTTTTCATCAGCCGCGATTTCTGGCGGGAGACGGTGTTGAGCTTCATGATGCCCCGGCTATATGCCTTGTCGAGCATCTTGATGGCGGCTTTGACGGCGTCCTCGGCTTTCTTGGTTTCGGAACGCTCCATCGCCTTGCGGACGGCGCGTCGGGCGTCGCCAAGTTTCAACTTGGCGAGGATATTGCGGGCCGCATGCTTCTTCGTTTGTCGAAGAGCCTTGAAGGCGGCAGCTTTGGTAGGCATGGTTCGGTCTCTTTTATACGCTAATGACACTAGTTATAGAGGATTGCCCAAAAAACGTCAAGTCAGAGCCAAGTAGGTCGAAGCGCGCGCGTGAATTTTTCGTGCGACGAGTTGTCGCTTTTTCCGGAAAAGAAAAGAACCGCACCTGGAGCCGCGCCTTGCGTGGCGTTTTTCCAAATACGGCGGAGCGCTTCGCGCTGTAGGCCAAGGTCCAAAGAACCGAATGAACCAAGGACAAAGCGTCCAAGTGCCTAGCGCTGGTACTCCCGGAGGACGGGGAACGCGTTGCTGCAGAACCGGTCGCAGACGCGGTCGCCGTGCAGCTCCGCGAACGCACCGTAGTGCCAGACGTGCGGCGTGTACGCCCACCCGCGGTAGACGGGCACGTTGAGCAGCAGGGCGGTGGCGAGGGCGTAGGGCACCTTCTCGCCATCCATCTGCCGGACCCACTCCGGAGACTGGCTCGCGGCGTACAGGACGGCGAAGCTGGCGAGCTGCGAGGCCTGGGCCTTTTGGACATCGCGGACGATGGCACCGTCCTTCCGGTTCCAGTTCGCTCCGAGGTCGACGACCTCGACCACGATCCGGTTCGGCGTGAACGGCTTCGAGCCTTTGAGGAGCTTGACGCGCTTCTCGTCGACACCCTCGGCGTACGCGGCGTCCCACTGGCAGTAGCGGTCGCCGTGGGACTCCTTCATGCGATCTCTCGCATAGAGGAGCGTCGCCGGGACGGACTCGCGGTAGATCGTGATTACGATGTCGAGAAGCGGGCTCTTGCCCGACTCGGCCTCGTAACCGGCGATCGTCCCGTTCTCCGTAGCCAGCGCGACCGCCGCGTCCACGTCCGCGGGATTGATCCCGGGCCAGGACTTGACCTGGGCGATCTTGTCCTTGAGCGGGGCGAAGCGCCCGTGGAGGAGGTGGAACTCCGGCTGTTCGTCGAGCTGCCTGACCCAGCGCTCCATGAGCTCGTCGTTGCCGAGAAGCTCCCGGAGCCTGGCCTTGCTACCTCCGAAGCGGCCGAAGCGGGTGAAGAACTCGACCATCTGCGTACCGCTGATCTCCGATGCAAGACTGGCCATGATGACCTTGCCCTTTCGTTTGCCGTTGACTGGCCCGGATTCCGCACGGCGTGCGGATTACCGAACCTGCCTTGAAAACGGCGGTTCAGGGCCATCTGAAATTGGCCTCAAAACGCCGGTTTCAACGCGGCCTGCTTCTTAAGAACGAAATAGGATAACGCAAAACAAGAGGAACGTCAAGAAGCGACACGGCTACTTTAGCTGTCGGATCTGTTCCACCTTGTTCGCAAGCTTGCCGTATTCAGACATGGCGGCATCCATGGCGCCTTTTGCATTGGTCATGTGCCGAGCAAGAACGCCCATTTGTTCCCCGAATTTGATCGTTTCCTGGTGAAACCCCGCCAAAAGCTCCCAGACGCGCTGAACATTTTCTTCGATGCGGATTCGTTCGTGGCCAAGCCTCAGGATGTGAAGGAAATATGAAAAGGTATTGGGAGAAGCCAGCAGGACGCGGCTCTGCTTGGCAAAGTCGCTGACTTCTTCAGAAGCCGAAAGAATTTCGTAATACGTAGCCTCGGAAGGCACATACATGACGGCAAAATTCGTTGTCCCCTCACCCGGCAGAATATATTTTTTAGCGACATCGGTAATGTGCTTGCGGACCGCTTTTTGAAACTCCTTCCTTTCAAATTCGCGAATGTCGTCAGTCGAGGCAGACAGCATCTTTCGAAAGTTATCAATCGGGAACTTCGAGTCGACGGGAATGGAGCCGTCCTTGGTCGCAATCAGCGCATCCACGACCTGACCGTCTTTGAATTTGTGCTGAAGGGCAAACTGCTCTTTCGGAAAATTATTGCTCAACATGTCATTGAGCACTTGTTCCCCGAAGTTTCCGCGAAGCTTGGAGTTCATGAAAACAGATCGAAGGTCATCGATGTTTTTTCCGATTGTTTGCATCGATTTCAATTCTTGTCCGAGCGTGCCGATATATCGCGCAGCCTCCGTGAGCCGGTCGTTTAACCGATCGTTCATCTTCTGAATATTGTCGTTGATCAGCCGCGCTGCAGACTGTTCGCCCAGCCCCTCAAGTTTTTTGGAGAGAGCTACATAAACGGAAGCCAATGCGAAAAGCAGAACCAGCGCGATAAGTACCAGGGTTGTTGTCATGGGGGGAATTGACCTGTAAAAAAAATCTGCCTATACTATAGCGCGAGCGAGGAGACCGTCGCTAGTCGCGAACGGCGCGACGCTTCGGTAGCGCGCCCCTGTAGTTCAATGGATAGAACAACCCCGTCCTAAGGGGTGGATGTGTGTTCGACTCACGCCGGGGGCACCACCACATTTATAGGCGGTTTGCAGAGCGCATTTGTTGTTTGTCCGTAATACCTTTGACAAACAATATTGTACGACACATGTACTTTTCTATCGTGCACATGTTGTCTACATCTGTGAGTAACTACATGGGCCAATAGCTCAGCTGGTAGAGCGCTGCATTCGCATTGCAGAGGTCTGGAGTTCGAATCTCCATTGGTCCACCACAAAGCACCTCCGATATGTCGGGGGTGTTTTGTTTCACATGAAACAATTTTTATTATCGGCGGCATATGCGAAAAAACTGCAGCGCACTGTGCGTGCTTGCATAGTGAGGATGCCGTGTTTTGTGCGCACGTTCACCTTATTCAAAAGTTTCACATGAAACATTGCGCTCAGTGGTGTAAGCCAACACGAAACGAATGAAAACAAAATAATCATGTAAAAAAACACAGTTTCGCAATTATGCGCAAATGTGTAACAACTATAAACCATAAATGGCAACAAAAAACTTGACAAAAGGAGTGCTATTAAACTATCTGTGCATAATTCTGTGGATAATTTGTGAAAAACTGTGGATTGCCTGTGAGTTTTCAGGAATTTTGAAGCAAAGGACTTAAAATTAGCGCTAATATTAGCGCTAATTATGATTGACTTTTCGTGTTTTTTATGATAAGATACTCCTGTATAGATACGAGGAGAATATTTCGTGCAGCATTCTTCTCCATCACACGCTCCGTCGTTGTGAACCTATACAGGCCTTGTGACTTTTTAAGTGACAAAGCTCGGTAGCAAGCCTGGAAAACGCTCGATATGAGCTTTCCATGATCGGCCTCGTGGTCAGCGGGCAGGTCAATGGGAGAAAGGTTTGCGTTTAGGGTGTGAGGCTTCTTTTGAGGTACGTTTTTCTGCGATTCCTCGGAGTTTTTCTTTGCACCTGCTTGCTGCGCGTTTGTGGAAATGACGCATGTCGTTCAAGCGCCGCACCCACAATGGACGAGAGACAGCACCGCTCCTGATCGGGGTCGTAGCCGTATTTTTGTTGTCGTTTGCTGCACGGGCGGCAACGCTTACCGGTTATTCGGATCTCGCGAGCAGGCTAGCTGTCAATGTCAGCGCGAACCACGAGTTGAAATTCGTGACACCAACCGGGGTTCAAACTTCGACAGATACGCTTCTCATCACGTTCGAAAGCGATTTTTCCCTTTCAGGAATCACGGTTGATGATATCGACTTCGCGCTTGATGTCTCCGTGCCAACAAATGATTGCATCGGCGCGTTCGCAGAGAAGACGCTGGCGGCCTCCGCGGCGGCCAGTCCGATCTGGGGGGTCGGAATCTCGGGTCAAACCCTGACGCTGAGCCCGCCGACGGACGCGGCCTTAGGAGAGGTTCCGGCCAGTACGTGCGTGCGCGTGCGCATCGGGAC
>CAYMBC010000016.1:0-18027 GCA_964388605.1 uncultured Gammaproteobacteria bacterium | reverse complement strand
GGCTGACTTCCGCCGCGAGGAAATGCGGATCGGCCAGGCTAGCGAGTTTTTCCGCGCCCGAGGCCAGGATGTTAAAGTTGAGCTTTTGACCGATGTCAACACGCATGGCACGACAAATTTGAAAGACGAAGACGCGCAGGATCTCGACGGTTCCGGCACGGCTTCGCTGTATTGGACCGGGGAGTTCGTTGATCTCTGCCGTGGCCCGCATGTCGCCCGCGCAGGAGACGTCGGAGCCGTCAAAATCAAGTCCGTAGCCGGCGCCTACTGGCGCGGCAAGGTCGAAAACGCGCAAATGCAGCGCATTTACGGTTGGGCGTTTCGCACGCAAGAGGAACTTGATGCGCATCTCAAGATGCTTGAAGAAGCCGAGAAACGCGATCACCGGAGGATCGGGAAAGATATGGGGCTGTTTGTCTTCTCTGAGCTGGTCGGTCCGGGTCTGCCTCTATGGACGCCGCGCGGCACGATGCTTCGCGAAACGCTGAACGAGTACATTTGGGAACTGCGCCGCGCGCACGGTTATCAGCGCGTGACGATTCCTCATATCACCAAGAAGGATCTCTATGAAACGTCCGGGCATTGGGCGAAATACGGCGATGACCTGTTCAAGATCAAAACGCGCGAAGAGCATCTTTTCGCGATGAAGCCGATGAATTGCCCGCACCACACGCAAATTTTTGCCAGCGAGCCGCGCAGTTACCGCCAGATGCCGGTGCGGTATTGCGAAACCACGATGGTGTATCGGGACGAGCAATCCGGAGAGCTTTCCGGATTGTCGCGCGTGCTTTCGATCACCCAGGATGATGCGCACGTCTTTTGCCGCTTGAGCCAAGTACGGGAAGAGGCAGAAAAGGTCTGGGAGATCATCGAAACCTTTTACAAGACGTTTGGGTTCGAGCTCAGCTTGCGCCTTTCACGCCGGGATCAAGCTCACCCCGAGAAGTATCTGGGTTCCACTGAAGACTGGGATGCTGCCGAAGCGTCGCTTCGCGAAATCCTCGACAGTCATGGAACGGAATGGATTGACGGCCCCGGCGAGGCTGCCTTTTACGGACCGAAGATCGATTTCATGGCCAAGGACTCGATCGGCCGCGTTTGGCAGGTCGCCACGATTCAGCTTGACTTCAACCAGCCGCGCAATTTCGGATTGAATTACACCAACGAAAACGGAGAAAAGGAGCAGGTGCTCATGATTCATTGCGCCGTCATGGGCTCGATCGAGCGTTTCATGAGCATCATTATCGAGCATTTCTCGGGCGCGTTTCCGTTTTGGCTGGCGCCCGAGCAGATCGCGCTTCTGCCCGTCGGTGAAAAGCATCGCGCGGCGTGCCGGGCTCTTGAGTCCAAATTCCGCGATGCAGGCCTCCGTCCCTGGCTCGACGCCTCGGAGGAATCCGTCGGTAAGAAAGTCCGCAATGCCGAAAAAATGAAGATCCCCTACATCCTCGTGCTTGGCGACAAGGAGATACCGGCCGATGGCCGTTGGCACGATGATGTGACGCTTGTTGTTCGCATGCGCGGAAGCAAAGATGCTGCTGAAGCGAAGCTTGTTGATTTCCTGGCGGGTATCGTGAAAAGCAACCGGGAACGAACGCTCGCTCTATAGTTCGCAAAACCCCTTTCTAGCGGAGAGGGGTTTTGCGAAGAAAAACCTGGGAGGCAGTCCAGGTTATTTCTTTCTGAAGAAGCGAGCAAAGAACCCGGCTTTGTGCACCGTTGTTCCGCCGCCTTCCTTGTGCAACGTGGTGCCGCTGCCCTGGGGTAAACCGGTCGGAGGTCTCCACGAAGCGCGTTCGGGCATGCCGGCACGCTCGCGCTCATCGCTCCGCTCGGCATGCACGCGCATGATTTGTTGCTCGTAATCGTCAAGGTTTTTCAGGGTTTCCCTGAGTTCGGCACGAAGTTTACGCGCTTGCCACCAGCCCGCGGATTCCAATTCGCGGTCAAGACGGGCTTTTTCCAGTAGTTGATAGCGGTAATCCTTGGCGTTGAAGACTTCGGGATTCAGCTCTCCGTTTGAGAGCATCGTTTCAGCTTCGCGCGCGACGGCTTCAAGTTCCTGATCAGTTTCAATGATCGTTTCGGTTTTTCTTTCGGCTCCCTCTCCCTCGAGCGATCGGCGGATGGCGTCTGCGCGGCGGGCGTCCTCTTCTTGTTGTCGCTCGGACAAAGCGGTACTAGACGAAGCTTTCTCGCCCTGCTTGAACCATTCCTCTTCTTGCTCTGCTTCCAGAGCCTTGTCGACGCGTTCAGCCATTTCGGCAATCCTCCGCTTTTTCGCTTCTGTTTTCGCATGATCGACCATCTCCGCGAGCGGAGCGACCGGAATCTCGGTTCGTCTCGTGCGCTTTCTGCGAGGTTTCTTTTCGAGATCGGGTTGTTCCGTCGGCGGCATGACTGCGCCTGATCCAGCGTCGAGCATCTCGGGGGGCCTTTCTTTGCGAGCGGTGGCCATAAGTTTCGGTATGCGTGGATGAGAAATCCCTTGCAGCATAGCACAGAAACGTGCTGGAAAACAGGGCTGGCCACCGGCACAAAATCGTCTTTGACGCCGAGGCAGGGCCTGTCTCGTCCGCGCTTGCCAACCCACGCCAAACATGCAAACGTATCTCTGCATGAAAGCGCTCCCTCGTATTATCTGCATCGTCGGTCCGACAGCCTCCGGGAAGTCTTCTTTGGCGCATCGCTTGGCGAAGGAGCTTGGCGGCGAAATCGTTTCAGCCGATTCGCGCTTGTTATATACAGGGATGGATATCGGAACGGCCAAGCCGACGAAAGGGGAAAGGCGAGAAGTGCCGCATCATATGATAGACGTGGTGCCTCCCTCAAAAACGCTGACACTGTCCGAATATAAGCGCCAGGCGCTTCGAGCGATTCGCGGCATCGTGAAGCGCGGGCGGGTTCCTGTCGTGGTAGGAGGAACAGGACTGTATGTCCGGGCAGTGGTCGAGAATCTCGAAATTCCTGAGGTACCCCCGAACCAAAAATATCGGGTTTTTTTGAAAAAAAAAGGCGCGGCTTGGATTTTGGCGCGGGTGAAGAAGCTTGATCCGGAATATGCCGAGCGCATCGGTCCGAACCCGCGGTTCGCAACGAGGGCGCTCGAAGTTATCAAAGCGACAGGCAAGCCGTTTAGCGCCTTGCAAGGCAAGGGTCCGAAATTGTTCGAGGCGCTTTTGATCGGCCTGTCGCCCGGCTCAGAGAAGCTTAAACGCCGTATCGCTTCGCGCGTGAACGCGATGTTCCGCTCGGGCTTGGAGAAGGAGGCGAAGTCTCTCTTCAAAAAGCATGATGTCAACTTGCCAAGCATGAGCGGTATCGGATATCGCGAGCTGTGGCCGTACCTGCGCGGCGAGTATGGGCTTGAGGAAGCGAAACGGCAGATTGTGCGGAACACCGAACGGTACGCCAAACGCCAAATGACCTGGTGGCGGGGCATGAAAGAAGTGGCGTGGTGTGACCGCCCCGAGAAGGGATTGCTGCTCGCTAAAAAATGGCTTTTTTCAGCTGAATAATCGATGACTGGCTTTTCAAAAGCTGTATTTTGTGGGATACTGTACCCAGAATTCTTAACGTCCCCACCGTATGGAACCCGTCACGGGCTACTGCGTGAAGTGCAAGGACAAGCGCGAAATCAAAGACGCGCAAGAGGTGCAGATGTCCGCCAAGGGCGGGAAGACCCGCCCGGCGCTCAAGGGCGTCTGTCCGAATTGCGGAACCGGCATTTTCAAGATTTTGCCGTCGAAGCCAGCCTAACGATGCAGGCCTGCCAACATCGGCGGGCGTGCATTTTTCGTCCACAGGAAGCGGGATTGTTTCTTGGGTTTTTCAATGATAGAATCCCGCAGTCCGCAGGAGCTCCGCCTTTCGGTTAGAAGGCTACTTCTCACGCCTTATCACCGTATCCTCAAGGAACGGGCGCGCCTCGTCGCGGTCGTTCAAAAAAACGACGGCGCTCCTCGGATCGAAAAAAGCCCCCTAAGGGGCTTTTTTCGTTGCTGCTATTTTTTTCCGGATATCCATTTTTTGAATCGCTGCCAGCGAGAGGGTTCGGTTTTGGGCATGAATCTTTGCCAATTTTCTTCCGCCTCTTGTTCCCGCACAAGCTGTGCTACGGCTTCCGCAGCCAAATCGGCTTGAACCCGCTCAACCGCTTCTTTGTCCCTAGTCACGGCGAGAGCGGCTTGATACTCCCGATCCATCTGTTCCACAAGGCGTTCTCCTTCCTTCTCGGGCTTTTCAGCTTTTCTCAAGCCTGCGTTGGCGCGCTCGCGCCATCCAGCGTCTTTTTCTTCTCCCAGTCGTCGGATCTCTTCTGAGGCCGCTTGCGCATTTTGTTGCTGTTCGAGATCGGATGTTTCTTTCATAACGAGGGTGTTTAAAGCTTTCCAAGCTTCGTTTCGAGGATTTCCCGGACAAGATCCGGTTTTGCCTTGCCTCTGGTTTCTTTCATGACTTGTCCGACCAAGAACATGATGGCCGCCAGTTTCCCGGCTTTGTAATCGCCAACGACGCGGTCGTTGGCGAGAATGACATTCTCGCAAGCGAGCTCTAAGTCGCCGAGATCGGAAACCTGTTCGAGGCCTCGTTCCGCGACGATATGCGAAGGGTCTTGTCCACTTTCGAGCATGATTCGCAGGACTTCCTGGGCGGCGGTCGAGTTTATTTTTCCGGCGTGCAGCAGAGTCAGGAACTCGGCGAAATTCCCAGGGGTAATTTTGGCGATCCGGATATCCGTCTTGATCTCCGCCATGAGGCCGAGCAGCTTCGAGAGCAGCCAGCCGGAAACGAGCTTGGCAAATTTCGGCTTCACGGCCTCCCAAGCTTCCGTCTCACCGCTCGAAGAAAGCCATTCTCGAAGTTCGGAAAAGGCTTGTTCGGTGAAGTCGGCTAAGCCCGGAGTTTCGACGATGTGTTTGGTATCAGCCGGGGAGAGAGCGTATTCCTCCCGAAAACGCTGGCGCTTGGCTTCGGGAAGTTCGGGCATTGATTGCCTGACGTCCCGCTCAAGCTCGGCGAGCGCGAGAGGCGGCAGGTCGGGTTCCGGAAAGTAGCGGTAATCGGCGGAATCTTCTTTTACGCGCTGTTCGACGGTGATTTGCTTGTCCTCGTCCCAGCCGCGCGTCGTCGTAACCATTGGCGGCGTGCCGATCTCCCAGAGTTTCGTCTGGCGCAAGATCTCGTACTCGAGCGCCCGTTCGACGGCCTTGAAGGAATTCAGGTTTTTGACTTCCGTTTTCGGGTTGAAACGCGCTACGGATTCTTTTTCGAGGGCGGGATCATCGATCACCTGCCGCAAGCTGATATTGGCGTCGCAGCGCAAGTGCCCTTTTTCCATGTCGGCGTCGGAAACTCCGAGCGTGCGCATGATGAGGCGCAGCTCGTGAAGGAAGGCCTTGGCTTCGGAGGCGGAGGCGAAATCCGGTTCGGTGACAATTTCGGCCAGGGGCGTTCCCGCGCGATTGAAATCGACGAGCGACGCGCTCCCGTTGCCGGCGTGCTGCAGCTTAGCGGCATCTTCTTCAAGGTGAAGACGCGTGATGCCGATCGTAAATGCCGAGCGTTCGCCGTGTTTGGCGTACGGGTTTTCAAGCGTCATCGAGCCTGCGAGGCCGACCGGCTTATCGAACTGGGAGATCTGATACCCCTTCGGCAAATCCGGATAAAAGTAGTTCTTGCGGTCGAATTTCGATTGCGGGGTAATGCGGCATCCGAGCGCGAGCGATGCCAAGATGCCGAAACGGACGGCTTGCCCGTTCGCGACCGGAAGCGTGCCCGGGTGTCCCATGCAGACGGGGCAAACGGCCGTATTGGGAGGAGCGTCTTCGGCGCGATTGTCGCAGCCGCAAAACATCTTCGACTTGGTTTTGAGCTGGACGTGAATTTCCAGCCCGATCACGGGCTCAAGGGTCATAGTACGCTCATCCTAGCAGGAGTTTCCTCAGAAAAAAAGCCCCCTGCTTAGCTCTGAGCAGGGGTGAGGGTGGTGACGTCCTCCCTCGCCTTCTCGGGAGGGGGGTTCAGCGGGGTGCGAACCAGATAGAGTTTTAATAAGAAGGCGCACCCCCAAATCATATCGAGCAGATGGTAGAACTTGATCTGGTCGAGACTCCATCCGAGCCGTCGTTGCTCTGATGACGGGGTTTCTATGAGCACAAGATGGTGCAAAAGAATGTACAGGAGCATCACCTTGAGCGCGCCAAGAACGAACGGAGGCGTCTTCCTATCGGCACGCGATAGCGTTCCTGGACGCGCTTCGGCAGTTTCGTCTTCCTGCTTGGAATCACGCTGTTCCCAAGCAAACATCGCGGTCATCACGACGTTCGCGAATATCCAGCTGAAACCACGCATGCCCCAAAAAAACCCGAAAAAGAGCAGTGCGGCCGTTGCCAAGATGAGGGTTGTTAAGAACGTGTAGCGTATGACCGACTTTCTGATGCCGAATCGCCGCATCAGGAAGAAGCAGATGGAATCGAAGCGTTTCTGGACGAAGGTGTCGAGCCAGACGAGCGGAACGAGCAGGTGTCGCATGCGGCCTCCTTTCGCGACGCCGCGAATATAAAACGCCTTGACCGGAAAGTCAAGGCGCGAAGTTCAGGCGGGCGTGAGAGCGAGGACTCTCAATACCTCGGCCCAGACGAGCTCATGGATCTCCTCGGGGGGGAGGAGTTTGCCGTCCCGGACGCACTCGATGAGGACGAACCCCGGGACCGTGCGGGCGAGCTCGAGGTAGGTCGCCTCGGCGCGCCGCAGGTGCTCGACGTTCTCGTGGCCGTCCTTCACGTTGCCGCGGCCGTCGATCAGGGTGATCGAGATGTCGGCCCGGACGTGCAGGACGATGTTGAGGTCGGGGCGGGGGATGCCGTAGATGACGTGCTCGAGCTCGTCGTTCCAGCGGAAGAACGCGGTGCGTTCGGCCGGATCGACGATCTTGGAGCCTTGGTGCGCCATGTTGGAGGCTGCGTAGCGGTTGGCCACCATGTGGACGCCCGTCTCGAGCGGCGCGAGGACGCCCTCGCGGAAGGACACCCAGCGGTCCATCGCGTAGATGATGGACGCGGGCTTGGCGCCGATCTCCATCGGCGGACCGAAGGCGCCGTTCAAGTACGACTTCACGAGGGCTCCGGTGGGCGTCTCGTAGCGAGGATAGGAGACGGCCTGCGCGGGCAAACCCTCCTTGCGGAATCGCGCGATGAGCAAGTCGGTCTGCACCGTCTTGCCGGAACCGTCTCCACCGTCGAGGACGATGAGCTTGCCGCGTGACATATCAGACCCCCTCATTCTCGAGCGCGGCTTCCTTGACCCGTTGCCGGGCCTCGGAATCGCCGCGTGCGGAATCATACGAGCCGTGGTCGGCGAACCGCATGGCTTCGCCGCGCCAGGCGCTGCGCCTCATGGCCTCGTCGTGCATCATCTGGCAGATCCGGCGATAGGACGGGTGTCCCTGCGGGGTCGTGCGCAGCTCGATCATGTGCATGAGGGCGCGGTCGTTGATGCCGAGCGTCCAGCGGACGCGCGAGCCGTGCAGCGTCGCGTAGGACGCGGCCTCGGGGAACTCTGATCGCAACAGCTCGTAGAGGGCGACCGCCTTCGCGACGCAGGCTCGGGCCTTGTCCTCAAAGCCGGCGCGGACGAGATCCTGCGGCAGGTTGAAACCGAGCGTCGGCGCGTAGCGCTGGCGCTGCTGCGTCATCATGCGATGGCGCTCCAGGTCCTTGTAGGTCCCGAAGTCGGTCACCAGGTCGAAGGTGTAGGGATAGCCGGCTTCGAGCGCGCGGCCGGGACGGTCGCGGCGCGTCTTGCGCTCGCCGACGTAGACCTCGCGGATGGCCCGCTTCTTGTCGTCCGACAGGCCGCGCACGACGGCTCGGATCTGGCGCAGGGGGTGCGCGAGATACGGATAGAGCATCTGCGCCAGCAGGAGGTTGTCTTCCTCGGAGAGGATGGCGTCCTCGACGGCTTGCGGGTGGATCACCGTGCCGGCGTGGAGGGCGGCAGCGATGGCGCTGCCGCCGCGGTCGAGCAGGTCGACTTCCTTGTCGGCCTCCGGCGCGATGCCGGAGAAGAGCGTTTTGGCCAGGATCTCCATCGCCGCGCGCGTGCCGATCGCGTAGTCGTTCGGCTTGGAGCGCTTGACGTAGTGGGGGATGACCTTGGAGAGCTCGCGCTTGGCGCGGCTCGCGATGTCGCGGGCCTCGTCGATGGGGGACGACTCGCAGTGTGTCAGGACGTTCTGGTAGAACCGGCCGTTGCCGAAGAGGCCCACGTTGGTGAGCGTGGCGATCGGCAGAAGGGCGCGCAGCGTGTCGCAAGCCTTGGTGCGGATGTCGGAGTTGTAGGTGACGGTGAAGGCCTTGCGGTGCGCCGCGTCCGTCAGCTCTTCCAGATGCCGTTTCACGCCGTCGCCGACGACGTCATAGGCGGCCTCCTCGACGGGCTTCTGCTCCTGGTAGTACGCCTTCATGGGCTCGATGAGCTCGCAGTACGTCGCGAAGATGAAATCCATCGTCTCGACGTACGCCTGCGCGTGCGCGGAGGCCATGACCTTCGGGTCGCGGTAGTACAGGTAGTTCCCGTCGGCGCCCTTGCGGTCGTAGAAGACGTAGCGCGTCGACTGCTCGATGGGGGAGCCGCCGATGCGCCGATCCTCGATCTCCTTGGTGGCGAGGATGGAGATGCGCTCGAGCGCGAGGTGCGCGCCCGCGAGCTCGCCGACCGAGTCGTCGCCAAAGGCGATAAGTACGCGATCGATCAATCCGTGGATCTTAGCCTCGTCGATCTCTCCGTCTCCCGTGAGGAATTCCTTGAGGAGGATCTCGCGGAAGCCTCCTTGGGCACGGCTATAGCGGGCGAAGATGGCGCCGGCGAGCCTCTCGAGGTTGGTTACGACAAAGACATCGCCATCGACATCAGTGACGAATTTTGCAAGTTTTCGCTTTTCCTCATCCGTGAAATTCCGCATGTGGTTTCCCTTTTTCTTGGGGTGAAAGAACAGTCCGGACATCTTCCCAGAAGAGGGAGTAATTCGTAAAGGGGGGGCAGTTATGCCCCGGTCGACCCGAAACCTCCGCGAGACGTTTCGGCTGTTGGGGGTCCTTCGATCCACTCCGCGCGGTCTACGCGGACGAACCCCGCTTGGCAGATGCGGTCGCCTTTGCGTACGGTGACGGGAGCACGGGTGGGGTTTTGCACCTGAATCATGAGCTCGTCCTTGGGGCCGCAGTAGTCCTGATCGATGATCCCGATGCTGTGCGGCATGACGAGCCCCGTGCGCTTCGGCATCGAGCTGCGCGGCGCGACCATCAGCATGTAGCCTTCGGGTACGCGGACGATCAATCCGGTATGCAAGTGCGCAATCGCGCCTGGCGAGATCGTCGCTTCTTCTGCGCAGGTCAAATCAAAACAGGCGGCGCCGGCGGTTTGATAGTCCGGGAGAACGGCATCGGGATGAACGCGCGCGATCTCGACTTTCATCAGAGTTCTGGGTGAAGTTTGTTGCGGTGCGGATGCGGATGATCGAAATCGCCTGCCTGAATGTACGCGATAACCGACTCTGTCGAAGCATATAGGTCATCGATCTTTCCGCCGTTATCAAGGACAAATTCGGCTTTCTGACCGATGGCTTTGATGTCGAGTTCGGTGGGCAGCAGCTCCTCCTGCTTGAACTGTTCGAGCGTCATGTTCGCTTCGCCGGCCTTTTCACCGCGCTTCCGGGCGCGTTCCCAGCGCAGTTCGACGGGCGCCGTCACGTATATCAAATGGAATCCTGGCAATTCCTTCAGGTTTCCGTAATCCGCCGGCCGACGGATGCCGTCGACGACCACGAGCGGATCGGGAAGGGCTTTGGCGTCTTCGGCCACAACCCGGGCATAGAGCTCTTCGCCGTACGCCTTGCGCGTGCATTCGGAAAATTTCGTCAGGTTCTCGCGCGAGAGCTCGACATGCAGGCGCCTCAGGCAATCTTTCATCGGCGTCGAAAACGCGAGCGTTTTGGCGCCGTATTTTTCAAGAAGGTATGCGGCAACGGTTCCTTTGCCGGAAGCGGCTTCGCCGACCAGTCCGATGATGATCTTCTTCATGCTTTGGAGACGTAATTTTCAAGCGGCGCGGTAAAGGCCTGCGCCAGGCGTTCCGTCCATTCGCGCGTCGGCTGGTACGCGAGAAATTCGATCCCGGATTCTCTGAGCGCCGCGAGGACGGCGGGGGATTGATACTCGGCGCCCGCGACGACGCGCTTCACCCCGGCGGTCGCGAGCGCTTTGTAGCAGGCGTAACACGGCGAGTGCGTCGTATAGAGCGTCGTGCCGACGGAACTGGTGCCTCCCGTGACGGCCGTTTGCATCACGCAGTTCGCTTCGGCATGGACCGTGCGGACGCAATGATTGTCTTCCATCAAGTGCCCGTCCGGGCCGTCGCAATGCGGCATTCCCGGCGGAGCTCCGTTGTAGCCGGTCGCGACGATCCGGCGGTCTTTCACCAGAACCGCTCCTACCTGGAGGCGACCGCAGGTGCCGCGCGTCGCCACGATTTTGGCGATACCCATGAAGTAGTCGTCCCAAGTCGGACGTTGGCGTGGTGTGGTCATAGTACTCGAACCTTATCTTTTTGGAGGGAGATCGGCAAGAGCCGGAGCGTGGCGTTGTCATTTAAAAAACGCCGACAGGATCGGCGTTTTAGAGGAAGGGACTTATGCTGCTGCTGTGGGAAAGGCCATTAGGTAGGCATAATGAATGTGGTCGTTCCCCAGCTTCCTGGCGGCGGCATGAGCCGCTTCGATGTCCGGGTAGACGACGCTCTTTTCGAAGAGACGTCGGATCTCCGCGATGTCGTAGGCCAATTGTTCGGGACAGTACAGATCAGCAAGCTGACCCACTTCCGATAACCTGTACTCGGGAGGTGTTCCTAGAATCACGGTGATCATGGCCGTCTCCTTTGTTGGCAACGTGCTCAAGCCGCCCAGTCAGAACGGCTCGGGCGCCTTTGCCTGCAGGCTGGCACTGCAAACGAAAAATGTCAAGGGGGCGCAAAGCAAAAACCGACCCCTTTCGGGATCGGCTTTCCTGCTAGATCGTGCGGATGGCCGGACCCATGGTGGTCGCGACCGTCACGTTTTTCAGATAGACGCCTTTTGAGGAAGACGGTTTGATCTTGCGGATGCTCTCGAGCAGCGTTTCATAGTTCTCCGCAAGCGCTTTGGCGTCGAACGAGACCTTGCCGATGATCGTATGAACGATGCCGTAGTCGTCGCTCTTGAAGGCGACTTTGCCCTTCTTGAGTTCCGAGACCATCTTGGTGACGTTCGTGCCGACGGTTTCGGACTTCGGGTTCGGCATGAGACCCTTGGGACCCAAGACCTTCGCGACCTTGGCCATCTTCGGCATCATGTCCGGCGTCGCGACCGCGAGATCCCATTCGAACTTGCCGGTTCTGGCGATTTCGGCGAGCGTTTCTTCCGTGCCGATGGCATCGGCTCCGGCGTCCTTCGCTTCTTTTTCCTTGTCGGCGGAGACGAAGGCGATAACCTTGCGGGTCTTGCCGCTGCCGTGCGGAAGGGAGACGGTTCCGCGAACCTGTTGGTCGGACTTTTTCGGATCAATGCCGAGGCGGAGGTGAACCTCCACGGTGCCGTCGAACTTCGTCGTCGAGGTTTGCTTGGCCAGCTCCATCGCTTCGAGGGTCGAATACGTTTTTTTCGGGTCGACGAGCGCGGACGCGGCCTTGAATTTCTTGCCCATAGGACGTGTGGTCAGGTGCCTTGCAGCTCCCACATGCGTTAGAACTTAATGTTCGCATCCTAGAGGATGCGGGCATTTCTGTCAATGGTTTACGCGTTCATCTTCAGCTCCGCCTCGCGTTCCTTCTGCACCCGCTTGAAGTGGAGCCAGAATAGGGGAGCGGCCACGATCAGCATCGAGAGGTTTTGGACTAGCTCGCGCTGGTGCTCGGCGGAGCGCTGCTCTTCCTGCGCTTCCTTGCACTTTGCCCGAAGATTGGCGCGTTCGAAACCAGATAACTGTACCCGCTCTGCCTCGCCGGTTTTGATCGGCTCAGGGACGGCCACAGGCCGAGGTTCGTAGCCAGAGCCCACGTTTCCGTACTCGTCATATTCGCAGGAGGCCTTGTACGCCATGTCGGCCTTGGTGAAGATATACGTCTTCATGCCGAGGTTGAGGAGCGAGATGGAGGCGACGACGCTCATAATCAGGAAGATCAGCGTCGCGGCATAAAAATACAGCTGCCGGATGATGTTTTTCATACGAGTTCACGGTAGCAGATTGACGAGCGCCTGTCATTTTGAGCGAAACGAAACCCCCTTTCCGGTTTCGGAAAGGGGGTTCAACGCGCTCGGGAGAGCGAGCGATTACGGCTTCACTTCAAGACCCATCTGGCGCGCGGTACCGGCGATGGTTTTCATCGCGGCTTCGACGCTCGTCGTGTTGAGATCCGGAAGTTTCTTCTCGGCGATTTCGCGGATCTGCGCCATCGTGACTTTGCCGACTTTCTCCTGGAGCGGCTTGCCGGAACCTTTTTCGAGGCCGGCGGCTTTCATGAGGAGAGTCGACGCGGGCGGCGTCTTCAGAATGAAGTCGAACGAGCGATCTTCATAAATCGTCAGGACGGCCGGGACGATATCGCCCGCCATTTTGGCGGTGGCGGCATTGAACTTCTGGACGAAGTCCTGGATGTTCACGCCGTGCTGGCCCAGGGTCGGACCGATCGGCGGGGCGGGAGTTGCCTTGCCGGCCGGGGCCTGGATTTTGACGATGGCTTTGACTTTCTTGGCCATAGAGAGGGTTTTGCGCGTCGGGAGAAGCTGGCCTTAACGGCCACGCCGCGCACGTAGGGGGGACGATACCGGAAACGCAGACAGTTGGCAAGTGCCCGAAGGAGCCCTGCTCGCGCATCGGCCTCGGGGAGTCAAACGATCCGATTGACAGTTTTGGACGCTTGGGGCTACCCTTTTCATAGGAGGCACGTATGCAGGAAATCTTTCGTGCTGTTGAAGCCGCGTTGATGTACGTGGCGGCTGTCGCAACGCTCTTCGCCTTTTTCCCTTTTTGGCCCCTGGGGTTCATCTTGTACGTCCAGTGGCTAGAGGAGCCGGCGTTGCCCGTCTCCGTGATCGCATGATTCTCGCATTCCCGGCGGCTGCCGGGATTTTCGCTTGCGCGCGAAGCAAAAGCCCCGCTCCTTTTATGGAGAGGGGCTTTCCGTTTCGCGCGAATGGCGAAACATTCAGATTTTCTTGACTTGCAGGAAATCGAGCTCGATCGGCGTCTCGCGGCCGAACATGTTGACGAGAACCTTGATTTTCCCGCGTGCCTCGTCGATCTCCGCCACCTTGCCTTCGAAGCCCTTGAACGGGCCGTCGGCGATCGAGACGGGGGAGCCGGTTTCGACGTCGATCTTGTATTCCGGCTCATCGACGCCCATGCGCTTCTGGAGCGATTTTACCTCCTCTTCGGAAAGCGGGCTCGGGGTCGTACCGGTGCCGATGAAGCCGGTGACGTTCGGCGTGTTGCGGACGACGTACCAGGAATCGTCGGTCACGATCATTTCAACCAGCACGTAGCCGGGGAAGATTTTCTCTTCGACCGTCTTGCGCTTGCCGTTCTTGATCTTGATCTTCTTCTCTTTCGGGATCATCACGCCGAAGATCTTGTCCTGCATGTCGAGCGACTCGATACGCTGCTTCAGGCTGTCGCAGACGTTCTCTTCATACCCCGAGTAGGTATGGATCGCGTACCAGCGCCGTCCTTGCTGGAGTGTCTGTTTTGCCATAATTATTTGGCGGAGACGAGCGCTTGGAGCGCCAGGTTCAGGCCGTAGTCGAGGCCTCCCAAAAACGCGGAGGTGCCGATCGACACGCCGATGACGATCAGGGTCGAAACGATAATCTGACGACGTGACGGCCAAGCGACTTTTTCGAGCTCCTCCTTTGCTTCGTAGAAGTACCGAATAACCTTGTTTTCCTTGAGGCTCATACCAAGTGAAGTTTTTTAAAGAGACCCCCTGGGGGTCTCTATCCGCAAGGAGCATATCATGATCTGGGGGAACTGTCAATTCGCGGCGCGTGAATGGCGGCGGCGTGCACGACAGGAAGGGTTTTCCGGGCCTCATCCGCGTTTCGCGAAAGATCGCGTTCCTGCGCGTTTTGTCCAACCAGCTTTTTCCCGTGTAGACTGTCGGCATGGAACACTCCTCGTCACTGCGGGAAAGAGCGGCGATTTTCGCTGCGACCTATCTTTTTTGGGTCGTTGCGTACGTCCAGGTCGGCGAGCTCAATTCGATGCGGCATCCGAGGATGATCGCTTGGGATCCCGCCCGTTTCGTTCCGACGGTCAGCGTGTTCGTGATCCCGTATCTTTCCGCGTACGTCATGCCTTTCGTCCTGCTGTTCGTGCTCCGCGACCGGCGGGCATATCGGCGTTTTGCAGCTGCACTCGCCGGAACCATCGCTGCCTGTTCGCTCTTATACTTCGCGTTTCCTTTGACGATCGCGCGGCCTCAAGTCGGAACCGTTTCGATATTCGACCGCCTGCTCCGTTTGGTGTATGAGATCGACAAACCGACCAACCTTTTTCCCAGCCTGCACGTGGCCATGGCGTCGTTGTTCGCGCTCGGCATCGCGCGCGAACGGCCGCGTTGGAAAACAGGATTCTACGCTTGGGCCGGAGCGATCGCGGTCTCGACCTTGTTTACGCGCCAGCACTACGCGATTGATGCGATAGGCGGAATTGCCATCGCCTGGGTTGCCTGGAGGATTTTTTTGAAAATGACAAAATAAAAACGGGATGCTGAGCATTCCCGCGTGCCGCGTTTACGGCAAGAGCGTCTCGTAGTGCGGCCTTGGATGGCCGGTAGCGTTGTACCCGGACCAGTTGAACTTCTCCGACTGCGCGTTGTACTCGCGCGCGAGGTTGTTCCGCTGGCTGATGATCGCGGCGAGATCGTCGAGCGCCTGCGCGCTCTCTTCGCGATGCCGCAGTTTCATCACCGGCGACCAGGCTTTGCGATCCGCCCCATAGGCCTCGACGTACCGGCTGTCGATACGCTCTGCGCGGGCGCGATACAGGGCGATATCGGCATCCATCTTGTCGATACGGCTCGCCTGGTCGACGAACCACTCGTACTTCTTGAGCGAGGCCTTGGCCCCGAACTCGTCCTTGGCCACCTGGCACCCTTCGCCGAACCAACCGAAGGCGAGACTGAGCAGTCCGACGACGGCGATCAGCGGAAGGATCACGCGCGTGAAGGTTTTCCACAGCGTCCAGCGCGACTCTTCAATCGCGGTGTACGCGTCCCGGCGGTACTCGTTGCTCATTGCGCACCTCCCGCCTGTTCCGCGGAAGGAGCCGACCGCGGAGCTTGTCCTGTGCGGAGGCGCGCTTCTTGCTCGGCTTGCCATTGGGAGGCAGCCGTGTCGGCGTTGTAGAGACCAGTGATCTTGTCGGCCGGGTTTTCCAGGTTGATCGGATAATCTGTCAGGAGGTACCCGAGCCCTCCCGCCGTGCCCCATTGATGGTAGCGACCCGTGGGGTCGAACCAGTAGATATAGGGATCGGAACTGCCGTAGGTTCCGTCCGGCTGGAGCAGCTCGTCGACGTAGTGGCCGTTGTACCTAGGAAAGGTGCCGCCAGCATCGTGCGGATCGACTACGACCTTGGTGGGCTCGAGGCGCTTGCCCGAGCTCGTGACTTTCCCTCTCACCGGCATTCGCCGGATGATCTGGCCGTCGAGGCTGATCAAGTGGATCCACATGACCTTGGCCGGGTCTGTGGTGACTTCTTGTCTCTCATAGAGATTCTGCTGTTCCACGGTGTGTCCCTTCGAGTTCTTGGGCACGTGGTAGGGAGCGCCCTGTTGGGCGCCGCTGGATGATACTTGGTTCCTTTCCCGTTCGGTGCAAGAGGCACCGAACAGCAGGCAGAGGAAAAGAGCGAAACACACTCGTGACAGGCGAACGTTTTTCATCAGGCCTCCTCCGCCGACTCCGGCGGTGCCGGCAGATTCACACGAAGTCCGTTCGCGTGTCAAGAGATTGAAAGATCCCCCGGGCGCGCCGGGGGATCTTTCTTTCAGATGTCCAAGTTTTTCACCTTCTTCGCGTGCGTCTGGATGAAGTTCTTTCGAGGCTCAACCTCGGAACCCATCAGAATATCGAAGATTTCGTTGGCTTTGTCGGCGTCGTCGACCGTGACTTGCTTCATGACGCGCGTAGTCGGATCCATCGTCGTCGACCAGAGCTGATCGGGGTTCATCTCGCCAAGGCCCTTGTACCGTTGGATCGAGACGCCGCCGATCGCGGTGACTTCGCCGGTTTCTGAATCGGTCTGTTCTGCGATCTCCGCCTCGGCTTCAAGCGCCGCTTCTTCAGCCGCCTCTTCCTTTTTCTTGGCGGCCTTGCTCGCGGTTTTTTCCTCCTTCTTGGCGGCTTTGGCGGCGAGCATCTCTCTCAAGATGGCCTCTTTGGCCGCTTCGTCGTAGGCGTAGCGGATATCCTTCCCCGAGGCGAGGCGATACAGCGGCGGCTGGGCGATATAGAGATGGCCCTTCGTGACCAAGTCCGGCAAGTAGCGGTAGAAGAGCGTGAGCAGCAGCGTGCGGATGTGGGCGCCGTCGACGTCCGCGTCGGTCATGAGGATGATGCGGTTGTAGCGGAGGTCTTCGATCTTGAAGGCTTCGCCGATGTTGGTGCCGATCGCGATGATCAAAGATTTCACGGCATCGTTGCCAAGCATCTTGTCGAGGCGCGCTCGCTCGACGTTCAAGATTTTTCCGCGAAGGGGGAGGATGGCCTGGAACTCGCGGTTGCGTCCTTGTTTGGCCGAGCCTCCGGCGGAGTCTCCTTCGACGATGTAGAGCTCGGACCGCGCGGCGTCTTTCGTGGAGCAGTCGGCGAGCTTGCCCGGGAGCGTGAGTCCTTCAAGCGCGCCTTTGCGCAGCACGGTGTCGCGGGCGGCGCGGGCGGCCATGCGGGCGCGGGCGGCAAGGAGGCACTTCTCAAGAATGGCGCGCGCGTCGGCCGGGTGCTCTTCAAGATAAATTTCAAGCGCTTCGGCGAACGCTGTCGCGACGGCCGGCTGCACCTCGGGGTTCCCAAGCTTGGCTTTCGTCTGCCCCTCGAATTGCGGCTCGGAAACTTTTACCGAGATGACGGCAGTCATGCCTTCGCGCGTGTCTTCCCCCGTGAGGTTGTCGTCTTTCTCCTTCAGGTACCCCTGCTTGCGCGCGTAGGTGTTCAGAATGCGGGTGAGCGACGTGCGGAAACCGGCGACGTGGGTGCCCCCTTCTGGGTTCGAGATGTTGTTGGCGAAAGCGAACAGCGTTTCCTTGTAGTCGTCTACGTATTGCATGCCGATCTCGATCTCGATGCCGTCGACGGGCTTGTGCACGTAGAAAATCGAATCGTGCTTCGGCGTCTTGGTGCGGTTCAGGTGGCGCACGTACGACTGCACGCCGCCTTCGAAATTGAAGCAATAGGTAAAAACATCGTTCGGGTTCCGTTCATCGACGAAGACCATTTTGATCCCTTTCGTCAGATACGCCTGCTGGCGCATGCGATCGAGGATGGTTTTCGGGTTGTACTCCGTCGTCGTAAAAATCGTGTCGTCCGCTTTGAAGGTGACGGTTGTGCCGGTGCCTTTGGCCTTGCCGACGGCCTTCACTTTTCCTTGCGGCTTGCCAACCTTATATTCTTGCGTCCAGAGCTGGCCTTCGCGTTTCACCTCGGCTTTCAGGTGCGTCGAAAGAGCGTTGACGACGGACGCGCCGACGCCGTGGAGACCGCCCGAGACCTTATATCCGCCGCCGCCGAACTTGCCGCCGGCGTGAAGTTTGGTGAACACCAGTTCGAGAGCGGAGATTTTGTAATCCTTATGCGTGTCGACCGGAATGCCGCGGCCGTCGTCTTCGACGGCGACATAGCCGTCCGGTTGGAGTCGGACGGTGATGACTTTCGCGTATCCCGCCATGGCTTCATCGATGCAGTTATCGACGATTTCCCAGATAAGGTGGTGGAGG
>CAYMBC010000015.1:0-18200 GCA_964388605.1 uncultured Gammaproteobacteria bacterium | reverse complement strand
ACAACGGGTTTTTCGGATGCAGGCATTTCAGCAAGACGAACGCCTACCTGCTATCGAAAGGCCAGGAACCGATACGCTGGATAAAAAACGCTCCCGAAGAAATTGACGTGAAAACCGCCGACTGGTAAATGCCTATGTTATCTGAACTTCATCGATCGGAACTGGAACGTCTGCTCGAGCTTGCGGCGCTTGGCGATTGGCTGATCAACGGTCATCGCCCTGACGAGGAGCGCTCGGCGATGCATGACGGCGTGCTTCAGAAAGTGCTCGCTCGCGCCGAAGAGGGCGGTTTGGGGTACCTCGTGTCGACTGACGAGCGGACGGGAGAATTCAAGCCGTCCGAAGCCTTGATGGCGCGATTGGCGCTTGCCGGCTATGTCGCTGAATACGACGACTGCGTCTTTTGGGACGAACTGGCGATTCGCTTGGCTGAACGGGACGTGCGCGCCGAGCTCGGGGAGGCGGTTTTCGAGGCGTTGCCTCCGCACGAGCGCCACGAGCGCGTCGACGCGCTGGCGCAAACGTATGATCGCGAGTTTGACGTGCGCGGCGTCGATCGGCTCCGGCTTGAACGCGCCAGGCGCGCGCGCTCAGGACGCGATGGTCTTACCGAGCGCCTGCTCAATCTGTTCGATGACCACGAGAAGCCATGAAGCTGATCGAATTTATCGGCATGCCGCGAAGCGGCAAATCCATGCAAGCCGAACTGCTCAAAAAAACGCTGGAGGCTGCCGGGAAGTCCGTGCTGCTGTTGACGGATCGCGAGCATATGGCTCGCCTGAGCGTTCCGCCGCAGGAATCGCTGGCATTCGCGCTGTCGTATTATGGCCAGCTGCTTGATTCCTATTATGCGCATTGCGGAAAAGCCGATGTCATGATCATTGACCGCGGCTGGAGCGACGTCCGCGTTTGGGCCGACGTGTATCGCGCCATGAAGGTGGTGACCGAAGACGAGGCGCGCTCGCTCGTCGGTTGCTTCGGACGTTTTTCCGGGCTGTCTACGGCCGTCGTGGTCATGCGGCTTGCTCCGGAAATTTCGCTTGAGAGGCATCGAACGGCTCTTCATGAGCGGGTCGACGAAGTCGCGATGAATCCGGAATGGCTTGAGGCGCTGTCCGAGGCCTATGAAACCCATCGATCCCGGTTGATGAACCCTTTCGATGTCGATGGACGGCTGACGCCGGAAGACGCGCACGCGCGCATTTCGGATTTTTTGGAAGCGACAGGTTCCGTCTAAAATAAAAAATCGCTGCCAGGGAAAACACATGGCGGATGCGGAAGGGTAGAGCGGCCTTCGGGCGCTATTTTTTGACGGCCACCAGCGCCAAAAACATCGGGATCTCGTTTCGGGCGACGTTTTCCGCTTTGGCTTTCGGGCCGGAGTCGCTCGTTTTGTGCGAGGTCCATTCTTCCAGGTTTTCAATGGCGAAACCGTGCTTTGCGAGCGCGTGAACGTACGTCTCAAGAGGCCGGTGGTACGAGTACGTCACGATTCCGGGTTGCGATCCGGGGTGCGCTTGGACTGGTACGTGGTAGGCGCCTAGGTATTTATCGACGCGGCGATATTGCAGCTTGCGGTTCTCGTCCCAGCCCCAGCCGCTTTGGCGCAACTGCCGGAATGCGGGGTGATTCATGACGATCACGAACCGCGCGCCCGTCCGTAAGACTTTGGATGCGTCTCGGAAGACCGGAAACAGGTCATCGATATTTTGAATCGCCAAAATGCAACTTGCGCCGTCGAAAGAAGTCGCTGGGTAGCGCGAGGCAAAATCACGAGCGTCCAGGACGGCGTAGTCGGCATTTTTCGGCGCGCGCGCTTTGGCTCGCTCAATCAGCGACGGAGCCGCGTCGAAACCGAAGACGCGGATGGAAGGTTTCCGAGCGAGCAGGCGAGTAAAGGCTCCTTCCCCGCAAGCAATGTCGAGATACCGTTTGCCGGCGACGGGGGAGAGCAGGCGTTCGGTACCAGGGAACACGACGGTATCTTGGACGGTGTTTTCCTTATCCAAATACGAACCGTACCAGCGAGAAACGCCCTCCCAGCTGGTGTTGGGTCCGCGCGAAGCGTTCCGGAAAGGTTTGCGGCGCTGCATATGAACGAAGCCTAGCGCATCGCGGGCTTGACGTGAAGTCTGAAAGCGGCTAGTATCGCTCAACGGCCTGAAACAGGCTGAAAGGAGGCATGTATGCACGAAGCGCGTTCTTTTGCCGCCGCCGCTCGCGACGGCATCCATTTTCTTTTCGGCGGCAGCTCCGGGATCGATTTGCGAATCGTCCGGGAAGTGTCGGGAAATGGGACGGAGCCCGATGAAGCACCGCCGGGTTATTGCCTGCTTTTACAATGGCGATATGCCGCTGACGGGGAGAGCGGTTGGCGCGATGAACGCTTGTGCCTCGATCGTCATGGCCGTCTTCTCGCATATCCGAGCATTCCGCTGCTCTGCGGGCGCCCAGGCAATCGGTCTTTCGAGATCCTCGCGCTGCCCGTATTCCTGGTATTTTCGCCGATCGCGGCATTGCGCCGCGCGCTTTCTGTTCACGGAAGCCTTTCTCCGTATGCTGCGGCCTTGTGCCGGCGATTGCGCCCGCTGCTTACCGAGCGGGAGTACCACGGGATTCTTCAAGCACTCATTGCGCGTTCTTTTGTGGATACCAGACATCCGTGAACCTGAGAGTCCGGCGATCGTTTCGTCGGTTTTTTGTTTGTTGAGGAGTCTTGACGGGTGGCATTTCATTTGCTACGTTTCCTGGCCGCTTGTTTTCAAGCGGAGCACGTTGACAAAACAAGAGGAGTCAAGATGTCGCAGGAGAATGCGCTGCTTTTGCCTGGGTGGATGACTCAATCCCAGATCGCTGAGTTGATACCCGGTGCCCGGGTTCAACTCTCGAGAACGACCGCAGATTTTGGCGTAGAGGATTTGGAGAGGGATGTCCCTGTTTGGCTCTTGGAATGGGGTATCGAGGACGAGGGAGAGGAGGACGTTCTCAAGGAGACCTTATTGAGAAACCTCGGCTATCTTGGAAGAAAGTATGACCTCCAGACTGCTCTATGCAACAGCGCTCCCGTGCATGCAATTCTGCCCCATGCTTCAGTGGAGCGTGTGTTGGAAGGGACGATGGATGAGCTTGCTAATTGGGTGGTTACGAACAGAGACGCTCATAATTCCTATGACGCGATTCTTCATAGGCTTGCTTCCCTTTATGGCGTCCCTTTTTGCCTCTACCCAAACGAGGAAGGGGATGTCGTTTACCCAGAATCGACAGAATCGACGATCAATCTCTATGTCAACGTTCGTCCGCCGGGTGAAGGCGGACACGAGCGGAGGAAAAGGGTTTTTGGCTTCGAGATAGGATCTGGACAGCCAGAAGGTTGGGTGTGCGTCACCCCCGCGCTTGGAGTGGGGACGGTTGTATACGATCGGGATATTCCTGTTGTTCAGGTTTTAGGCAACAGTGCCTACCTGCTCGTTCCGTTGTTTGCTTCATACAATGAATGGACAAGCGACTCCATTTTTTGGAGGCTTATGAAGGCTGTGTTCGACGGTCTTCGAGCGGAAAAGGAGCGTCAACAGACGGCTGCGCCACCTTCACCGAGCCTGATGGCAAAGGAAATCTCGTCGTGGACGCTGAGTTGGGAACGTGAAATGTGGATACTCTGTAGTGAAAGTGCTCAAAGAATAGATGAACTACGTTCAGCATTGACGCGAGAGATGCGCAGGTTCGCTGATTTTCAGCTCTTGCTTAAGAGCGTGAGAAAGGATATCCCCTCTGATGAAACGATAACAGAACTCCTGTGCAAAGACGTTGAGCGCATGCAGGCTATGGAGATCGCTCAAGTGTGGTTAGCCGAGAAGGGTGTTCACGTCCTCACGAAAGACGTCATCATCACCCATAACGGGCGTCGGTACTTGATCGGCCCGCTTCTGATCCGCATATCGAGCAGGGCAACCGTACGTATCTGGTCCGACCAACCTTTGGGGCCGAAAAAAAAGCCTCATCCCCATGTCGACGGGTACGAAATCCCGTGCTTCGGAAATGCGTCGCTGCGGATCACGACGCTGCTCTCCCAGCACCGCTATGCCGATGCCTTGGAGACCATTCTCGCTTGGCTCGTGCTCGGCTATTCTGCCGAAACGACTCTGGACCCTATCGAGGGTTGGCCTGAGATTGCCCCGAATGGCGAGGTTGTTCCACCAACGCCGGTAGAGACACTGGAGATTAGTGGCATCAGCCATTTTCCTTTGGAGGTGAGTCATGAGTAGTCTGTCACTCGGATTGAATCACTCTCAACATGGCAAGATCTTCGACCCCAATGTCGCCAAACCGGTCTCCTTGATCGGTGCGGGCGGCGTAGGGAGCCTGATCGCCATGCAGCTCGGCAAGATCGGAGTACGCGAGATCGAGGCCTACGACCACGATACGGTGGCTTCGCACAACCTTCCATCCTCGCATTATGGGATCGCGGATTTAGGAATGCTCAAGGTCGCCGCACTGGCGAGGCATCTCAAAAGCGAGTGCGACCTTGATTTGATAGCGTGCCCGCGCCCCTGGACGAGCAGGGAACACTTGTATGAAACAGTTGTGATGTGCGTTGATTCCATGGATGTTCGACAAGCTGTTTGGGAGGCGGTACAAAAGAACCCGCTTGCACACATCTTGATCGACACGCGCGTCGGCGGCGAGTTTGTCCGCGTGTATGCGATTGATCTGGCGAGCCGCGAAGCAGTCGAGGAGTATGCGCGCGCCGTGAGCTACGGCACGCGTGAGGCGGCGCGGGCGACGTGCGGTCTGCACGGGATCGCCCACGTGAACGGTCTCGCCGCTTCCGTCGCTGTCGGACTATTGACAGCGTATTGGATGCGTGGTGAAATCCTGAAGCGTCGCTTCGAGTTCACCATGCACGAAGCACGTGAGATCCAACCCTAGCAGGAGAAGCGCATGGCGAAGATCAAGGTCGCAGTCGAAGTCGTTCCGCTCGCGGGCAAGACCACCGAGAAGAATGTCGAGCTCGAGGCCACGGGCGCCACGGTCGGCGAGGTCCTCAAGAAGGCCGACATCAACCCGACCAACATGACGGTGCGCGTCGACGGCAAGGACGCCTCCCCGGGCGACCACGTGCCGAATGGTTCCAAGATCATGGTCACCGAGCGCCCGCAGGGCTCCTGACACATCTGTCGCTACATGTTCAACCACACAAGCCTCGTCAACACGAGGCTTTTTCATTGACAGAAAACATTTTTCAAGATAGACCTGTGACGGGAGGTAACCGATGAAAACGCTCTTTTTGGCCTGGTTGTGCCTTGTTCTTGTCGCCTGCGGCTCGAAAGAGCCGCTTGGGAAGGATGTTGAGAAAACGGAACTCGTCCCTGTCGTTCCAGCGCCAGTGCTGAAGACGGTACGCGTGTTCGTTGCGCCGTTCTCCGACGTCGATCAGAAGGGGATGGACTACTTCGCGCTCGGCCTCGCGCTCTTCGCGAACGCGCGGCTCGAAGAGCTTTCCCAGGATGCTGAAGCCTCGAAGGCGTTGGCAGAGAGGGGATACAAACTCGAAGCCGTCGTTGGTCCGCATGTGCTGCCTGAAGAGTCGGCATGGCTCGCGACCGAAAGACCGAACGACATTTCGCTTGCCGCCATTCATGTGGCGGCGAGGCATGCGGGCGCCACGTACGTGCTGACCGGCTACTACAGCGGTCGCGTCGAGCGCTGGTCGCTCAGCATCGTGTTGTTCGAAGTCGGTGCCGACCGCCTGCGTGAAATCGATCGCGTGACGGACGAGAAGCTGATTTACGCCTCGTCGCGGGACGTGCCGAAACCGGAACGTCCCGGCGTGCAAGGCGATCGAATCCATGCCATGCTCGGAAGCGGTATCGTGAAGACGTTTGCCAAGGCGGGTATCGATCTGCCTGCCGCGCACGTCGAAGCGCTCTCGCGCCCACAGACGCCGGACATCGTTTCCTTCATCGCGCTCTCTCGCGCCTATCGAGCGTTGCTCGCCGACGACGGGGGAGACGCGATGAAGTCGGCACTGGCGTATGCGGAGAATGCCATCAGGATCTGGCCGCGCTACCAAATTGCGCGGCGGCTCTATGCCTGGCTGCTTTGGCAGATCGATCGGCCCGAGAAGGCGCGCATGCACTATGAAGAGGCGCTTAAGGACGATCCGAAGGATGTTCGAGCGCTTCTGGCGTACGGACGCGTCCAGATCGGCACCGGCCAATACGATTCAGCGCGCATGAGTCTCGAGACCGCCGCAGCGCTTCGACCGGACGATCCGCTTATCCTGTACTGGCTCGGCGAAGCGTATGCCAAGCTCGGCCGGGTGCAAGACGCGATCGCTCGCTACGAAGCGAGTCGTGACTTCGATCCCGGCAATCTCGATACGCGGCACGCGCTGGTCGGCTTGTACGCCAGCGAGCGTCGCTATGCGGATGCCGCGAAGGAACTGCGCGTCATCATCATCTCGGCGGAACCGGAAAACCTGTCTCCGCTCTACCTGCTCGCCGCCTGCGAACGCGCGCTCGGCCATCCGGACGAAGCGTTCGCCGCCTACGACCTCGGTCTTTCCCGATTTCCGAACGACGCGAAGCTCCGCAAGATCCGCAAAGCGGCGGAGGAAGACGGCAACGGAAAATTCGCTGCCGGCCTTCACGTGACGGACGCCCTTCGCGGCCGCATGGAAACCGCGCGCGCGGAGTTTCAAGATGCCGTCAACGACGGGACTTGGCTTCTTGCGCATGAGAAGGAAGAGGCTTGTGCAGACGGCTTGGCCGGAAGCGACTACCTCTTTGCACGCGGACGTGGCGGGGAGTTCGAAGCCCAAGGCGCTGAACTCCAGAAGCGCGTTCGCGCCGTGCGCGCGTTGCTCAAGGACGACTGGGGACTGCTCCTGACGCCCGACGAGCTCGCGCTTGCCGAGGAACTCCTGCGCTACGAGCAGGTGTCTTTGCGCGATTATCGCGAGATGCGGACGGCCTACAACGGCACCTTCAAGCGCATGCTCTCCGAGCGCGGATGCGATCTCGATCCGCAAGCGGTGCGAGCCGCGAAGATCGATGAAATCCGCGAGCGCAACGCGAAGCGATACGTGACGATGCCAGAGCCGCCCAAGCGCGACAACTCCGGCATCTCGCCCGTCGTGCCGAACGACGCCGTCGACAACGTCACGTTCTACGTCGAGAATCTCTCGGACGAAGATATCGTGCTCGTGCTTGATGGGCGGGCGCTCGAGCCGTCCGTTCCGCCCTACATCGGCAGCGGAGACTTGCCGCAATATTCGACTCCGATCGGGGAACATCAGTTGTGCCATGTCGCAAAATCGGCCAAGCCGGAATGCGTCGGCACGAATATCCGTACGTTCGTGGTGGACGAGGGTCTCATCTACCGCGTCCAATCCCAATGAATGCAGCCTCTGTCATCACGACGGGGGTCTTTTTTCGTTGACACGGGAGGTTGCCAGGTATATATAAGGAGTTTATTCCGGGAACGAGTGTTCCCGGAGTACCGTACGCAAATGCGTCCTTCATGAGGAGGGGGCACCATGTGTCACTGGCTCAAACAGAAGTTCGATCGAGGCCTGTTCGTATTCAAGGTGATTGTCGCCTACGTCGCTCTCCTGGCGATACCGCTGGCCCTCGTGGTCACGGCTGATCGCCTCGGTGCGCCGTTGTGGCTCGCTTTCCCGCTCGCACTTGTCATCCTTCCGGCGCTCTACACGCTTTGGAGAATGCTCAAAGGCATCGCTGCCCTGGTTGCCAGGTCGGCGGCCTTCCTCTGGAAGTTCCGACTGTTCCGTGGAACCGTTGTGGCGTCTTCGCTCGCGGCTTGTGCAGGCGTGGCGCTTTTGAATGTCCTGTGTTCCGGCTCATACCTATGGCTCAGCCTCGGGTGTGAAGCTGCGGGTATCCTCGGGATTTTCGGAGCGTTGCTCCTCTCGAAGCCTCCGGGTCGCCTCATCGCGCGGTTGCGGACGTGGAGGGTGGCGCCCGGCTACACCGGCGCCTTCAATACCGCGCGTAGCCTTCTATGGCTTCTTGGGATTGCCGTTCTTGATCTGTGGCTTTACGCCATGGTCGAGAACCTTCTGTGGCACAACTGGCTGTCGCTCCCTGATGCATGGTTCGATGGCCGTGCCGGCATGATCGGCTTCCTGCTTGCGCCTCTCCGGCATCCGTTCGTTCTCGCGTTGCTTCCCCCGGCCGTCTTCACGTTCTTCGCGCTCCTGGCGCGTCCGCCGTACATGCGCCGAGCCGCGCCTCGAAAGGTGCTCACGATTCGCAAGATGACGCCGGAACTCCGCCATGCCTTCAAGAGGCTTCAAAGCGGTATTCCGATGTATACGATCGTGCGAGAGGTGAAGCTCGTGCCGTTTACAGCCCCAGACGGACGCACGGGGCAAGCAGGCGAACGTTTCGTCTTTCTGAGAATGCTTTGCACGGGGTTTGCGGTTGGAACGCTTCTTGTTTGCGTGGTTCTTTCGCATCTCGCTCAAGCGTTTTCCGACGGCATTTCAAGCGATCTCTCCACTGTCGAAAGTTATCAGCCGGTCATCTCGTCGATAGTTTTCGACCGTAACGGAAAACCGCTGTGCAGCTTTTCATTGGAGAACCGTACGTGGACGGATCTCAAAAACGTTCCGCGCTACGTCCAAGAGGCGTTCATCGCTTCGGAAGACAAGACGTTCTGGACGCATGACGGTCTCGACCCGCAAGGTATCATCCGCGCCGGGCTGCACAACCTCGAACATGAGGAAGCGCGGCAAGGCGCCTCGACGATTACCGCGCAGGTGATCAAGCAAGTCGTGCTCCAGGACGCGAGCCCGACGCTCGAGCGCAAGCTCAAGCAGTTCTTCCTGGCCGTCCGCTTGGAACGGGAGATGACCGCGAAGTACGGTCGCCGCAAAGCCAAGGAAAAGATCCTCGAGGTCTATCTGAACCACGTGTACCTCGGCAAAAATGCCTACGGCGTCGAAGCCGCTGCGGAAACGTATTTCGGAAAGTCCGTGCAGAACCTCACTCTGGCCGAAGCGGCGATGCTGGCCGGGTTGCCGAAGGCACCCTCGCTCGATTCGCCTGACGGGCATTTCGACCGTGCCAAGACGCGTCAGCGTTACGTGCTCGGTCGCATGCGCGAAAATGGCGTGATCACGAAAGGCGAGTATGATGAGGCGCTTCTAGCGCCGATCACGCTCATCAAGCGTGCGCACCCGTTCAATATGGCGACGGCGCCGTACGCGTGCGAGGAAACTCGCAAATTCGTCGAACGCACGTTCGGCTATGACGCGGTGTACAAGCAAGGACTGATCGTCCATACGACGTTCGATCTCGCTCTTCAGCGCAAGGCGCAAGTCGCCGAACGGTTCGGTCTTCTCGATCTTGAACGGCGCCTCGGTTTTGCCGGTCCAGAAGGACACGACAAGGACGCGGAGCCGGTCTGCGAGAATCCTGCGGGCTGGGTCGCTGACGGCGCGATCGAGGCGAACGCGCGCGTCGTTGCGCGTGGAAGCTCTTCGATCACGCTGTGCGTGCGCGGCCATGCGTTCCCGCTCGATGCGGAGGACGTAGGCCGCGTCGTGAAATGGGAACGTGCCAAGGCGGGCCGCAAGCTCGTCCTCGGCGATCTCCTGACGGTCCGTATCGAAACAAGAACGAAGAACGACGGCACGTCCGAACGTTTCGCGTTGACCGCTCGCCGCACCGGCGGGAAGGATCACCCCGAAGCGCTGCAGGCCGCGATCGTCGCCATCGATCCGCAAAGCGGGGAAATCCGCGCGCTGGTCGGAGGCTACGATTGGAACGAGAGCCAGTTCAACAACGCCACGCAAGCGCGGCGACAGACGGGTTCCTCGATCAAACCGTACGTCTACCTGACGGCGCTCATGAACGGAAAGACGGTCGTTTCGACCGTGCTCGATGCGCCGATCTGCCTTCCGACCGCTTCCGGCATGTGGTGCCCGACGAACTATTCGGGTCCCAGGACGACGCGCGTCTTCTACGGCACCGTTGACCTGGTCACGGCGCTGGCAAAGTCGCTCAACTCCGTATCCGTCCGGCTTCTCGTCGAAGCCGGTCTTGATAAGGCGATTGCGACGATGCGCGCGCTCGGTATCCGCTCGCCGATCGTTCGGGTCTTTCCCATAGCCGTCGGCACCCCCGAGCTCACGCTTTGGGAACACACCGCCGGTTATGCGACGATCCTTTCGAACGGGCGCGCGATGGCGCCGCAGAAGGAAGGGTACGCTCCCGGCATCTTCGTGAAGTCGGTCGGTACCTTCGTCCGGACTCCCTCCGGCCACTCGGAATTGCAGACGATCTACACTGCGCCGGAACGTCCGGAAACGCAGGCGGTACCTTCGGGTGACGCGTATGCGATGACGGAGCTCATGCGCGGCGTGGTCGCGTTCGGAACCGGTACGCGCGCCAAGAAGTTGCGTCGCCCCGTGGTCGGAAAGACCGGCACGACGAACGACTTCTGGGACGCATGGTTTATGGGCGGCACCGCTGACCTTGTCGTCGGTGCCTGGGTCGGACGTCGGACGCCCACTCCGATCGCGAGGGAAGCGACGGGCGGCGTCGTGGCGCTGCCGATCTGGCTCGCCTTCATGGAATCGGCTTTCCCTGTCCCTTCAGACGATCAGCCGTTCTCGACGCCGCCTCGGGATTTCCCGATCCCGGACGACGTCACGCTCCTTCGGAGCGGCACGACCGACAACGGCCGCACCGGCCTCCTCCCGTTCCAGCGGGGGAAGACGCCGGACGTCTATCTCGAAGCGCCGAACGCCGACTTCGGCCAAGGCGCCTTCGAATGAGCTCAGACCCCCCTAACCAAGCGGCAGGGGGTTTTCTTTTGGTTGAGCCTGTTGCGTAAGGGTTGACAAAACCCTTGTTTTACGCTAGACTACCTCGGTTCCGGCGCGTTGCCGGGGCACCAACAACCACCGCTCTTTCAAGGGGTGTCATGTCATGTCGAAAGAAAGCTTGGTGAATCCAATTCCATTCGTGATCGCGGCGATCATCATCGCCGCCGTCGCGTTCGGCCACACGAAGAAGGAGCGGCATGCGGGTGGCGGGCGCGACGCGTCCGTTGCCAACGCTAACTTCAATAACGAAGGCGGCGTCGTGCGGTCCGATGGCACGGCGCGCGTCGTGCTCGTCTCGCTCGACGGCATGCACGTGAAGTTGATCGACGTCATGCCGCACCTGCGGCAGATGTTCGACGACGGCTCGTACACGCTGAAGGCGCGGGTTCCCTGGGCCACGCTCGAGGCGCCTGATGAGAACGGCATCTCCAAGAGGATCTCTCGTGGCGCCACGACAGCTGTCTCGCACGCCGCGCTCTTCACGGGCGCGGATCCCGAGGTAAACGGCGTGACGAACGAGCCGTGGGACGATGCGCATCACACGCGTCACGTCCACGGCGTCGCTTTCCGTTGGGCTCCACTCCTCGTGAAGGAAACGATTTTCACGGCAGTGGAACAGTCGGGACGCGGCGTCCGCGCCTACGTCGAGAAGGGGAAGTTGGTCGGGTTGCTCCGCGTCGACGGTTCCGAAACCGGGATCGTCGCGCGCAACAGCATCGACCGCTTCGCTCTCCGCGATTGCGAGGCGTTCAAGGGCGCTTCGGCCGGCTTGATCGTTTTGCACTTCAAGATGATCGACGGCGCCGGACACAACGTCGGCTGGCTCACGCCCGAGCAGTACAAGGAGGCCGAAATCATCGACGGCAAGGTCAAAGCGATCCGAGACTGCATCGCTGCGGCCGACGCGCGAGACGGCCTCTCGACCACGCTGATCGTGACCGCGGACCATGGCGGCACGCCCGGGCTCAAGAAGGGCCACAGCGCGAACGACGACGACAACCGTCTCGTTCCGTGGGTCATCGTGGGTCCCGGTATCAAGAAGGGCTATGAGATTGTCGGTCGGAACGATCTGCCGCCCATCCGGAATCCCCGGAACGGCGGTCCGAGCGTGCCAGCCGCGATCAACCTCTACGACACCGTGCCGACGATCTTGCGTGTCCTGGGCTTGCCTAGAAGCGCGATGCCGTCGCTCTCGGTTCAAGCAAAGTCCGTCGACGAAGTCTTCGTCACGGACTGACAATTCGCTCTGGTCGCGCCTTCATCACACGAAGGCGCGATTTTTTGTTATACTGAATCCATGAAACGCTCCGAGGATCCAGAAGCGCTGCTCTTCCTGGCCGAAGCCGGTGGCGACGTGCCTGAAGCCGACCTGCACGGGTTATATCCCGCGCAAGCGCTTGAAAGCTTCGAGCGGCTGCTGAATGCGGCCTTTGTGCGCGGTGAACGCGTCGTACGCGTGATACACGGCAAAGGGGAAGGACGCTTGCGCGAGGCTCTTCACGGCGCCTGCAGGAGTCATCCGCTTGTGGATCGTTTTCGAGAGACCGCGCGTGGGGGAGCGACGGCTATACTACTTGTCGAACGTTGATCTATGGATCGTCATTTTCGGAAGGCTTGGGTCGTGACGGCGGATATGGGATACGGCCATGAACGGGCTTCGCACGCCTTGACCGATTTGGCGTACGGCGACCCGATCGTATCGAACAATTATCCCGGCATTCCTGAACGGGATAAAAAACTGTGGCGGGCGACGCGCGTGCTGTACGAGGCGTTTTCGCGCTTTAAGTCGGTTCCGATCTTGGGCGAGATCGCTTGGAGCCTGTTCGACAACATGCAAGAGATCGAGCCGTTTTATCCGAGGCGCGACTTGTCGAAACCGAGCTTGCAAGTTCTGCAACAGTATTATTTGATTGAAAAGAAAGGCCTTGGCTCCGACCTGATCGCGACTCTTCGCAAGAAACGCAAGCTTCCGCTCGTGTGCACGTTTCCTCTGCCGGCATTCGCCGCCGACTATTTCGATTATCCGGAAGACATTTATCTGGTCACGACGGATGCTGATATCAATCGCGCGTGGGTCGCGAAGGACCCGAAGAGGAGCCGCGTCAAGTATTTCGCCTCGAACGGCCGCGTTGTCGAACGCTTGAAATTGTACGGCGTTCCTCCTGACCGTATTTTCTTGACCGGATTTCCGCTATCGAAGGATTTGATCGGCGGTCCCTCGGCGGAAACCATTAGGAAAGATTTAGGAGAACGCCTTTGCCATCTTGATCCGAACGGGATCTTTTTGGCGAAATACGAGGAAACGTTGCGGGCGGCGATCGGCGCCGGGAATTGCCGCATGACGCCGACGCATCCGCTCACGCTCACGTTTAGCGTCGGCGGCGCGGGAGCGCAGCGCGAGCTCGGGCTTCAGGTGGCCGAAAGCCTTCGGGAGAAAATCCGCCGGGGAAAAATCGTCCTCAACCTCGTTGCCGGCACCAAGAAAGACGTTGCCCTGTATTTCAAAAAAAAGCTGGTCGAAATAGGTCTCGGAAGCGACCTGGGCGAAGGCGTTCGGGTGCAATACTACGCCGACAGAGCCACCTATTTCCGAAAATTCGATCAACTGCTGCGGCATTCCGATGTCTTGTGGACCAAGCCGAGCGAGCTTTCGTTTTATACCGGCGTCGGGCTGCCGATCATCGTCGCGCCACCGATCGGTTCGCAAGAAGTCTATAACGAGCATTGGCTTCGGACCGTCGGCGGCGGTACTCCTCAAGGCGATCCGAAATACACCAATGAATGGCTTTTCGATTGGGTTGAATCCGGCGGCTTGGCGCGCATGGCGTGGAACGGGTTTATCGAGGCCCCGACGCACGGGGCATACCGCATCGAAGAAATCATTACCGGCATGGAAGTCGAGCTTCCGCAGCTGCCGCTGATCATCTAGCATGCTTCGACCACTCGGACGCTTTCTTGCGATGCTCGCGATCGGCGTCATTGCTGCCTCGACTCTTTATTTATGGCAGCGCTCCGGAGCGGCGATGGCGCGAGAGGTTTCGTACGGCGTTACCTTTTCGACGCTGTATGCCAAAGAACTCGGCCTTGACTGGAAAGAGGCGTATCTTGCGACACTGGACGATCTTGGCGTCCGGCATTTCCGCATTCCGGTTTATTGGAACTCCGTCGAAAAGGAACGCGGAGTGCGCGATTGGTCGGAAATCGATTGGATGCTGGAGGAGGCGGGCAAGCGCGGCGCGAGCGTCATTCTCGCGGTCGGCAGAAAAACGCCGAGATGGCCGGAATGCCACGTGCCTGAATGGGCGATGGCGCTTTCCCCGGAAAAACAGAATGAGCGCGTGCTTGAATTTTTGGCCGCCGAAGTCGACCACTTCAAGGGGTTTGGGGCGGTGAAGCGTTGGCAGGTCGAAAACGAACCCATGTTCAGGTTCGGCAAGTGCCCCCCGCCCGATCGCGAGATGTTAAAAAAAGAAATCGCGCTCGTGCGCGGGCTCGATTCGCGGCCGATCATGACGACCGACAGCGGCGAATTGTCGAGCTGGGTGCGAACAGGATCGTTAACCGATGTTCTCGGTATCAGCCTGTATCGCCTCGTCCAGAATCCCAAGCTCGGTACGTTGTATTGGCCCGTGCCGCCGTCGTTTTATGAAGACCGGATCCGGCTTTTGAAGCCTGTCGTGCGAGATGTCATCGTGAGCGAGCTTCAAGCAGAGCCGTGGTTTCAAAAAGCCGTAGCCGACACGCCCCTGGACGAGCAATTTCGGCAAATGAACCCAGAAAAGCTGGCCGCGAACGCCGAGTTCGCTGCGGCAACGAAAGCTTCGGAAGTATATCTTTGGGGAGTCGAGTGGTGGTATTGGGCCTCGCATCGCGGACACGACGAGCTTTGGGCCGCGGCGAAGCGTTATTACAAGTAAAGGTGCCTTTTATGGAGACCGGCACATCGGCGCTATTGACTCTTCACGGTTCAAGCATAGCCCCCGATCTTCTCGATGCCATGCCGGACGCCTGCCTTTTCGTGAGAGGCGACGGCGTGATTTGCGTCGCGAACCGCGCGTTCGGGGAACTGTTCGGGATCGAGCCTTCGACTATCCTCGGCCGCACGATACGCAGCGCGGGAGAGGAATGGTCGCGCAAGTTTGTCGACGCCGCGTCGTACCATGAGACGGTGACGCATCCGTTCGAAGATCGCGAATCCCGTTTTTTGCGAGACGTTGAGATCAAGGGGCCGACCCGAGCGGTGATCGAGATGAAAAGCCTGCCCGTGCGCAGAAACGGGGATTATTTCGGGAGGGTTTGGGTCATGCGCGACATCACCGACGAGCGGGAAATCACCCAGCTGAAAATACGCTACGGCGGGCAGCGCAGCGCTGACGAGCTGAAGTCGAAGTTCATGACCGTCATCTCGCACCAGCTGCGGACGCCGATGAACGTCATGCGCTGGAATTTAGACGTCTTGCTCTCCGGCGACGCCGGGCAGATACCGAAAGAAGCCTCCGATCTGGTGCGTGACGCCTATAAAAGCTTGATCGTGAGCCTGTCGATCATCGATGACATGCTGCTTGCGGTGGATATCGAGCAAAAGGCGTTTCGTCTCGAAAAAATGTCGGTCGACGTCTCGATGATCGTTGGAAAAGTAGTCCGCGATTTTTCGCGCAGCGCATCCTTGCGCAAGCAAACCCTCGCGTTCAACCCGCCGAAGAACTTGACGCCGCTGTTCATCGATCCGGTGCGCATGGAAAAGGTGTTCACCCGGTTGCTCGATAATGCCGTCAAATACACGCCCGACGGCGGAAGCATCTCGATCGGCATTCATGCGTCGAAAGACGCGGTGGAGATCGAATTTCGGGATTCTGGAATCGGCATGACCGAATCCGATCGCGAGCGCCTTTTTGAACGATTCTACCGTTCGAAGCGCGCTATCGAAATGAACCCGAACGCCTCAGGACTCGGCCTGTTCATCGCCAAATTCATCGTGGCGGCGCATAACGGAGGCTTGCTGTATCGTCCGGCTGATGGCGGAGGGTCGGTCTTTACGGTTTCTTTGCCGCGCAAAGCGGCATCATGAAGCCGCTTGTGACAAAACCCTGTTTCCGGGTAGGATGTCAGCATAAGTCTTGCGTTTTCCCATGGCTAAAACCGTATTGATCGTCGAGGACGAACCGAGCATGCAGCGAGCCTTGAAGAGCAAGCTCGAACATGGAGGATACGATGTTCAGGCGGCATCTGACGGCGAAGAGGCGATCGCGAACTTGAAAGCGGGCGTTCCGAATCTCGTCTTGCTCGATCTGATCATGCCGAAAATTGACGGCATCTCCGTGCTTCGGCAAATGAAGGAAGACGCCGCGCTTCGTTCCGTCCCCGTCATTATTCTCACAAACCTGAGCTCCGGGGACAAGGTCGCGGAAGCGATGACGCTCGGCACCTTCGATTTTCTCGTAAAAGCGAATTATTCGCTTGATGACGTCTTGAAAAAAGTTTCCGAAAGGATCGGGGCGCCGTAGAGTTTCTTGCAAAGCCCAGGAAGGAGGCCTGTGCAGATACCCCATCACATATTGCAGGCATCAGGAGTCGACGAAGCCGTCGATCTTCTTTTGCGTGATGCGCGCGAGAGCGGCGCGTCGGAAGTCGTTTTTGAGCCGTCATCGGACAATATCGCGGTTCGCCTTCGCCGGGACGGCCTGGTGCACGAATGGTTTCGATTGTCGAAGACGGCGTATGGAAAGATGGTTGTTCGTTTGCAGATGCTCGCGCGGATGCGCGAAGAGGCGAATCTGTCCATGCAAGAAAAGGCGTTGCGGCGGACGGCGTTCGGGAGCGAAATCGAAAGCGCTTTTTGCACCGTTCCGGTGTCTCGAGGGGAAAAGGCCGTGCTGCGCTTCCGCCTGCCACGCCGGTCTCTGGAGGATCTTGGGTTGACCGCAGAGCAGCGTGGCGGCCTGGTTACTTTCCTTAAAAGGAATTCCGGGCTCTTGTTGCTGGTCGGGCCGCGCCGCTCCGGGTGCACGACGGCGCTCTATGCGTTGTTGGAGAGGGCTGCCGGGACGGGGCGGAGCGTGTCGTTGATCGAGGCGGATTCCGAGGCCGATCTGCGCGGCATCGATCAAGAAACGATCGATCCGGTTTCAGGACGCGTTTCATCGCTGCTGGTGCGTGCCGCCGTCGCTCGCGGCGCACGGATTATCGGTCTGGGAGGCTTGCGTGATGAAGCGTCCGCCGCGCTCGCGGTATCGGCGGCCGAACACCGGCTCGTGATCGCCGTCGTCGAAGGACAGACCTTTTCCGAAGCTCTGTCCGGAATGCTGGAGATGCGCGTCGATCCGGACGCGCTTGCAAGCGTGTTGATGGGGGTGCTGACGCAGCGCTTGGGAAGGCGCGTTTGTCCTGAGTGCTTGCGGCTTCGCGAGACGCCGCTTGAAGAAGCCGCGCGAAAGTGGCCGCGCCCGGTCGTGCGAGCCCTTTTTGGGAAAGAGAAAAAACAAACTTTTGCGTACGCCGGGAAATGCTCACGGTGCTGGCATACGGGGCACCGCGGGCAGATCGGCATTTTCGAATGGAGAGATCTGGCTAAACTTCAACATGATCCGAGCACGCTGCTTGCGGATGCGGCACGAAAGGCTCTTGCCGGCCTGATCGCGCCGGAGGAGCTCCTCCGTTTGTAGGGTATCTTATCGGGTCAGAGCCGAAGACTGGTAGCGTATGTCTTCGGTTGAAGAAGCTGAAAAGGATGGAAAACCGATCTGCTATACTGTCTTCATCTTTTGGAATTATCCACAGCAGACAGACGTTCGTATGTCCAAGGAAGTCGTTCTCGATATCGAAACCCAAAATAGTTTCGCTGATGTCGGCGGAGCGAATCATGACAAGCTGAAAATCTCGCTGATCGGCGTGTACTACTACGAAACCGACGAGTATGCGAGTTATCTCGAGCATGAATTGCCGAACCTCTGGCCCCGTCTTGAACACGCCGAGCGCATCATTGGGTACAACACCAAGGGATTCGATTATCTGGTCATGAACGCCTATTATGCCGGGGATATCTCCGTTTTTCCCAGTCTCGATCTTCTTGAAGAAATTTCCAAGACGCTCGGTTTTCGCGTGAAGCTCGATGATGTGGCATCGGCGACGCTTGGGTACGGAAAGTCCGGGCACGGCCTTCAAGCGATCGAATTTTTTCGAAAAGGAGAGCTCGACAAGCTTCGTGACTACTGCTTGATGGACGTCAAAGTCACAAAGGAGGTGTACGAGTACGGCAAGGCGCACGGTGAAGTCTTTTATTTCGATCGGGCGGGCGTGAAGCGTGCTGTCAAGGTGAATCTCGGCATGCCAAGCGCCAAGCCGAACC
>CAYMBC010000014.1:0-19590 GCA_964388605.1 uncultured Gammaproteobacteria bacterium | reverse complement strand
GGAGGTATTTGTTACCTTATAATTTCCGCCTTATAATGCGTCTGACAATATATCTTATACGACACAAGATAGGTATGAATGGAAGGCGAAACGCACCATTTTAAAAGTCGAATTCGTTTTCGGCTGAGTATCCAGTTTCTGCCCGCACTCGTCCCATCATACGGTCGTGATACGACAGTATTCGTGCGCTTTAAGATTTAAGAAATGATCACTATCGATCCTCGCCATGTCAAAAAAGTTTTAGTGCCATCAAAGCAGCTCGAGTTATGTGTCGTACAATAATCGACCTTCCCATTACTTTACCTTAAAAAAGATCTTTTCGCCGAAGCGTACGTCAATATATTCCAACCCTGCACGATTCTCGCCAACCTTATTTTTCAGGATAGTTTGGGCGTTCTCCAGTTGTTCCTGGATGTTCCCTGCAACATTCAGATATATCGCCCATCCTTCCGATGTTACCGCCCGAAGAGTTTGAGAACCCACTCCGTCAATATGCATTTCGACAAGATAGGGAGCACGATTGAATCTCGCGTCAAAAAGTCCCGGGAGTCCTATAACCGCCTGCACCGTTTCAGGACGAAGGACTTGTTCCCGAAGGGAGAGTTTTTCGTTCTTGTCATCGTAAAGTGCTGGATAGCGGACGCTGGTTCGACCTTGTTGTTCGTCGATTGATGGGCCGAGCTTTGGGACGATTTCGAGGGCTTCCTCCGTTTTGTACAGGCGCGTAACCCGACCTTCGAGATCGACAAGCCCTTGGCTGCTGTCCGGAAGCTGCAGGAGTATGGCCGAGATCCGCTCTTTGAGGTTGATAGCCAGCGTATGCGGCGGCCTTTTCGTGACGTTCAACGACTCAAGCACGAATCGTTCGTTCAAAGAGGAAGCAACATCCTCTTCGGAAAGCACGAGAAGGCTTGATTTCGGCAGGATGAGCCACCGCCGCTCTTTGAAAAGTTCTGTTACGGCGTCGCGCACTTCCCAGGACGGTATACGATCCGCGCCAAGGACAGCAATTTCGGTGATTTTGAAGACGGGGGAAAAAGCGGTAAGCCAGACCCAGCCACCGACGGCCGCGAATCCCGCAAGAAAAAGAACTCTCCTCCGCCAACGAACCCGAATTTCGCGTTCGCCCCGAGCGGGTTCGAAAAGAGGGTTTGAAAAAGATTTGCGCGAATAGTCCCGGCGAACGTTTCTTGCCCGGCTCCATCGGCTCATACGCTCGTTTTCAAGCGCCTTCTTCGTGCATGTCGTTCTAGTGCCAAGCGTACCAAACGGTCGATCAGTTTCGGATAAGCAAGCCCTGACGCACTCCAGAGTTTCGGGTACATGCTGATCTTCGTGAAACCAGGCAAGGTATTAACCTCATTTACGACAAGTTCACCGTTCCTTTTTAGAAAAAAGTCGATGCGAGACATGCCTTCCAATCCGAGCGTTGTAAAAACTTCCGTCGCCAGGTTCCTGGCCTTGTCCGCGTCTTTCCGGGACAACTCGGCGGGAATCATGAGGCCGGCGCCGTGTTCGTCAAGATATTTCGCTTCATAGGAATAAAAATCATGATGAGGAATGACTTCTCCGGGGACTGAAGCCTCCGGATTCTTATTTCCCAAGACGGCAATCTCGATTTCGCGTCCGTCGACGGCTTCTTCGATCAGGATTTTCTCGTCGTAGAGAAAAGCCTCTTTGATGGCGACGCGAAGTTCCGAATCATTCTTCGCCTTAGCAACGCCGACGGAAGATCCTTGGTTGGCAGGTTTTACGAAAACGGGCTTCCCGAGGCGTCTCCAGACAGAAGCCGCATCGATGCTCTCTCCCCTGCTGTAGGTCAAAAAATCCGCGACACGGATTCCCGCGTCTCGAAGCAGCCGTTTTGCGACGTCTTTGTCCATGCTAACGGCTGAGCCGAGGAGATTCGGGCCGACGAACGGGAGATCGAGCATGCGCAAGAGGCCTTGAACGCTCCCATCCTCTCCGTAGGTGCCGTGCAAAATCGGGAAGATCACGTCTATAGGACCAATCCCTTCGCGTCCGGGGTGAAGCGCGACCTCCTGCATGGCCCCCGTGTTCAAGGAGATTTTCCCAGGATCAGATGCGTTCAGAAAGCACGATTCGACGGAGGCTTTCAACCAGCGCCCGTCTTTGCCGATGGCAAACAAGGAAACATCGTAACGTCTTTTATCAACCGCCTCAATAATGCTGCGCGCGGACAACAGCGAGATTTCATGTTCCGCCGAGCGCCCTCCGAAAAGGATTCCAAGCCTGATTTTTTGCTGTTTTTTCATACCGCGATACGAGGAAGAAGCGGATTGATGCGCGTCACGATTTCATAATTGATCGTTCCAATCTTTTTTGCAATCTCTTCGGCCGACACGCATTCTCGCCCGTCGTCGCCGAGCAGGAGCACTTCGTCTTCGGCGCCTACGTTTGGTACGTCGGTGACATCAATCATGCACATGTTCATGCAAATGCGACCCAGTATTTTTGCCCGACGCCCGCGTACCAAAACCTCTCCGACTGAGGAAAGTCCCCGATCATATCCATCCCAGTATCCGACGCCGAGCACGGCGACTTTTCCGTTTCTCGGCATTTTTTCCGTGAGTCCGTAGCTAATCGGCGTGCCTCGTTTCACGTCTTTTACTTGGGCGATCCTGGTTTTCCACGCAAGTGCCGCGCAGAGATCGATCTCGAGGCCCTGAGCCTGGGCCTCCAGCTTCGTTTCTAAAGAAGGCCATAAGCCATAGAGGCCGATACCGACGCGTACGAGATTAAAATGCGTGTCGGGAAACAGCACGGCCGCAGCCGTGCAGGCTGTGTGCCGCATGATCGGATAAAGTCCGTTCGCTTCCAAAATCTCGATTGCATTCAGATAGGTTTCCAACTGCCCAGCCGCGTAAGCTTGGTCGGTCGCATTTTCGATGTTGGCATAATGCGTGGAAAGCCCGTCGAGAATCAGGTGCGCCGAACGCTTGATCGCATTCGCCATGTCGGGAAGATCGCGCAGATCCGCGCCTTGGCGCGTCGTACCTGTTTCGGCTTTCAGATGCAGGTATCCTCGTTTTCCTGCTTTTTTCGCGGCTTTTTCGGCTGAGCGCACCTGTTCAAGAGTTGAAACTGTCAGGCGCAAGTTCTCCCGAAAAGCCTCCTGCATGCGCCAAGATGGCGTGAAACCCAGGAGCAGGATTGGTTTTTTGATACCTGCCTTGCGCAAGGCTATCCCCTCGTCGACGTTATCAACGCCGAACCAGTCAAGATGCGGTTGGACGGTCTTGGCGACGAGCTCAAGTCCGTGCCCGTAGGCGTTTGATTTCACGACGGCCATCACGGCAACGCCTGCTCCCGCCCGTCGCCGAAAGGTCTTGGCGTTGGCCACCAAGGCCTTTTTGGAAATCTCCACCCAGGTTTTAGGGCCTCCTTTCCCCATACGTTACTTTCCGATATGCGTCCTCCCCCCCATCCAAGGGCGGAGCGCTTCGGGAATACGAACGGTGCCATCCGCTTCTTGGCAGTTCTCGAGGATAGAAATGAGGATGCGCCCGATCGCGAATGCCGTGCCGTTTAGCATATGCACGTACTCGCGTTTCTGCGTTTCTGGATTTTTCCAGCCGATATTCAAGCGGCGTGCCTGGAAGTCCGTACAGTTCGAAGTTGAGTGGGTTTCGCGATACGTCTGTTGAGAAGGAATCCAGGTTTCCAAATCCCATTTCTTCGCCGCTGGCGTTCCAAGGTCACCAGTGCAGATATCAAGAACTTGGTATGGCAATCCGAGTCCGGAAAGCAGCTCCTCCTCGCAGGCGAGCAGGAAGGCGTGTTCCCCCTGGGAGTCCGACGGCTTGGTGAACGAGAACATTTCGAGCTTATCAAACTGGTGTACGCGCAAAATGCCTTTGGTGTCCTTGCCGTAAGATCCGGCTTCCCTCCGGAAGCAGGTTGAAAAGGCGACGTAACGAATCGGCTTCGAAACGTCCAGCGTTTCGTCCATGTGCATGGCTCCGACTGATTGTTCCGACGTGCCGACAAGCACCAGGGGATCCTGCTGGATTTGGTAAATCTCATCGCCGTGCTTGTCCATGTAACCCATCTTTTCCATGACCTCTGGCTTGATCATGACCGGAGGGACTACGGAGCGAAACTCCTTCGCAGTCAGCGTTCCAAGCACGTACTGCACGAGGGCGAATTCCATGAGCGCTCCGTCCCCTTTCAAATATCCGAAGCGGGAACCGGAAACTTTCGCGGCACGCTCCGTATCAATGATGTCGAGAGATTCGCCGAGCGCCATATACTCCTTGGCTTCGAACGAAAAAACGGTCGGTTCCCCGACTTTTCTCGCAACGACGTTTTCCGAATCGTCCTTGCCGACGCGGACGTCGGGCAGAGGAAGATTGGGGATCTCAAGCAACAGCGCGTGCTGCGTCTCTTCGATTGTTTTCAACTCGGCTTCGATCGCCTTGAGGCTTTCTTTCAGCGCGCGCATGGCCTCAAGCGCCTGAGCCTTGGCTTCTTTGTCGCTTTCCTTGGCGATTTTCTCTCCGGCCAGGTTCTGTTCGGCGCGCATCGCTTCGGCTTGGCCGATCAGCTTGCGTCGCTTTTCATCAGCCGCAAGAAGTCCGTCGACGTCGACGCGCGCGCCTTTTGCGGCAGCTCCGCTTTTTACGAGTTCCGGGTGTTCTCGGACAAAATTGAGATCAAGCATAGCGTCGGTTCAGAAGCGAAGATTTGTAGCGTTCAGGTTGAAAAGCGCCCATGCGAAGAATGGAGGCATTCACGCCGCGCTTCTTGCAGGCATCAGAAAGTTTGTCGATGAAAGATACTTGATCGTATCCGAGACAGATGATATCCGGGAGAAAGCGCTCAAGCACGGCGTATTTGTCGCTTTCCGAGCCGAGCACGGCGTCGTATCCCGCGGCTTTGACCGCTGCTTGGCGCGCAGCTTCGTCGTGCAGCGGAGGCCTTCCTTTCACGTTCAAGACCGTGGAATCTCGAGCGATAATGACCGTGAGATCACCATGAGCGGAAGCGGAATCGAGATAGAACTTGTGCCCCTGGTGAAAGCCGTCAAACGTGCCGAAGGCAAGAACGCTAGGCATACAAGCTTTTAATCAGGGACGTTATTGACTCCAGCGTGAACTTCGTGCGCGCGGTCGTGGGCGCTACAAGGTCGCCGTGCAGGAGCATGCGTTTCGAGTGATGAAGGTACCATTCGCCATCGGGTTCTTTGGCGCGAGCCGCCTTTGCTAGCCTCGTAAGGTCGAGCGCGGAGTTCGGAGCGGCTCGCACGTGAAGATAGCGGCGTGTCGGGTGTTCGAGTACGATGAGGGCATAGCCTAGCTCCGCCGAGATCGTACTAGCCATGCCTGGTAACATCGCCGAACGAACGGCGATTCCTTTCCCCTGCGCAATTGAGAAAACCAAGCCTCGTTTCATGGCTCGCACCGCTTCTTCCCGCTCGATATAGAGGCGAAGTAATGCGTCCATGAGGACGAATCCCCAGCCAGTGGCCATGAGCGAATCCCCGCTCGGCAGCCCGGCAATGGTTTGTAAAATTTTGGTGTCATTGCGGAAATGCCCGGGTGTGCCGATGCCGCTCCCCATATCGCCCAATCGGACGTCTTCGATCAGTGCGGCAAGCGCCCTCCCTTCGGCTCCGGTCGGCAGCTTGCCGCGGCGCTTCAAGTCCTTCCATACGAGGCTCGCGGCCGAATCGTTCAGATCGCCCTTGTGTTCGTCGTAGGCTCCGCGGCCGACGCCGATACCGACATGGCCGGAAGGAAGATCGACGCCACCCGCAGATGTCGGAATGAATTCGATGTTGGCCTTGCGTAATGAGGGGTCAAAACGTTTCAAGAGCCACAAAGCAGCGACATCGTCGCGGTGCGGGAAAAGATGCGTGACCAGAGTTTTAGGTTTTTGGGACATCGTCTTCTTGCGCCGGTTGTTCCGGACGAAGGGTTGGGAACAAGATGACTTCTTTGATGGAGTGGGCACCCGTGAGCAGCGCCGTCAGGCGATCGATGCCCATGCCAAAACCGGCCGTGGGCGGCATGCCGTATTTAAGCGCTTCGACGAAGTCGGCGTCGGCGGGCATAGCCTCTTCCGATCCCGCCTCCTTTTTTTGCGCCTCATCTAAGAAACGCGCTTCTTGCTCGAGAGGATCGTTCAGCTCGTTGTAGGCTTTGGTGACCTCAATGCCTTGAACCAAGAGTTGGACCGAGGCAATGCGGTCAGGTTGATCTGGCTTGCGCTTGGCGAGCGGGATCATTTCGGCCGGATAATCGATAACGAACGTGGGTTGAACGATCTTCGGACGCACGTATGCTTTATAGAGCGCATCGACGAGTTCGCCGAAACCGTGCAAATCTTTTGCTTCAACCTTCAAGTTTTTTTCATCCATTTCGGCTTTTAGGGCATACTCATCACTTGCGACTTCGAGATCGATGCCCGTCCCCTCTTTGACGAGATCATAAAACTTCCGACGCGGATAGGGTCCGGAAAAGTCGAGCATGACGCCGTCGCGCTCGACAGACGTCTTTCCCCCATGCGTTGCCGCGATGATTCCGGAGACGAGGCGCTCCGTGAGATCCATGAGCTTCTCGTAGTTCGCGTAAGCCCAATAAAATTCGACCTGCGTGAATTCGGGGTTGTGCTGGAAACTGATGCCCTCGTTTCTGAAGCAGCGTGCTATTTCAAACACTTTTTCGAATCCGCCGACGATCAGGCGCTTGAGAAAAAGCTCCGGCGCGATGCGCAATTGGAGGTCGAGATCAAGCGCGTTGTGGTGCGTCGTGAACGGGCGGGCTGCGGCGCCGCCGGCTTGCGTTTGCAAAATCGGCGTTTCGACTTCCATGAAGCCTTCGGCATGGAGAAAATCTCGGATCGCGCGGATAATCAGGCTGCGCGTGCGAAAAATTCCACGAACCTCCTCGTTGGCGATCAGGTCGAGATGGCGCTTGCGATAACGGATCTCGACGTCGGAAAGGCCGTGCCATTTTTCCGGCATCGGCAAGAGCGCTTTCGAGAGCACGCGCCAGGCGCGCACCTCTAGGGTTTTTTCCCCGCGCTTCGTGAGGAACAGCGTCCCCTCTGCTTCGATAAAATCACCGAGGTCGATCGTCGTCATGAACATCTCGAACGGACGCGCGCCGATCGTGTCGAGCTTGAGATGCAACTGAAGTTTGCCAGATTCATCCGCTAGATCGGCGAAAGCCGCTCCTCCGTGAGTTCGAATAGCACGAACCCGCCCGCACAACGTGAGCTTTTTTTGTTCAGCGCTCCAAACGTCAAAATGGGCAACGGACTGTTCGCAAGTTGCCGTGCGATGGGAGTCTGCCGGATACGGTTCCGTGCCGTCTTCGCGAAGGCGGGCAGCCTTGCCTCGTCGGACGATTTCCTCTTCAAGCATATCAGCACGAGATATCCAAAATTTCGTAGAGAGCCTTCGCCCCGTTCGGCATGAGGTGCTCGAATTGCTCCCCCTTTTTCCTTCCGAGGAGCGCAATTCCGATGGGCGACTCGTTCGATATTTTACCCGCGGCTGGATCGGATTCTTTCGGTCCGACGATATGGTATTCTTTTATCTTCTCCCCCGTCTTGCAGCGCACGCGGCAGCCAACATTCACGACGTCGGCCGATGTCGGTTCCGAGACGACGGCGCGAGCGAGAAAATTCTCGAGTTCTTGCACGCGACCCTCCATAAAGGCGAGGGCGTCTTTGGCGTCATGATATTCGGCATTTTCCGAAAGGTCACCCAAATCTTTGGCTTTGGCGATACGGTCGGCAATTTCAAATCGACGAACCGTCTTCAGCTCGTGAAGTTCGGCACGCATCGCTTTGAGGCCTTCTTTTGTGGTGATGTATGACTTCATAAACTCCGGTCGTGAAGGCGATCGTTCCTCGCGTTCAGTATAGGCCGCTAGAAGGGGCGCCGTCAATGTTGGCCGGTGAAGGTTGAGAGCGCTCTTCGGCCGCGTTTTTCGGGCGTAACCACGCTTCGATAATATCCCTAGCAACCGGCGCTGAGGCTCGAAATCCCTCGCCTCCGGCTTCGACGAGCACGACGACGACGATTTCCGGATCGTTATACGGGGCAAAACCGGCAAACCAAGCATGGGTCGGTTTCTTGGAGCTCCACTGGGCAGTACCGGTTTTTCCGGCAATTTCAACAAACGAGTTCTTCAGTCCTTGAGCAGAGCCGGCCAGTACGGTCTGTCGCATGCCATGACGGACGATTTCGACGACGTTTTGGGAAACGACGTCTTTCGAGATGGGTTGAGGTTCACGTTTCTCGATGGTTTTGTTCGAGCGTATCTGTTTTACGACATGGGGTTGGACGATCGATCCTCCGTTCGCGAAGACGGATGTCCAGGCGGCGACTTGAAGCGGAGTCGCTGTCATGTCTCCTTGGCCGATCGCGACGTGATACGTGTCGCCAATGTACCAAGCTTCCTCTTTCACGCGTTCTTTCCAAGCGCTGTTGGGAACGAAGCCGGAGGCTTCGTTTGGCAAATCGATCCCGAGCTTGGAACCGATATTGAATTTCCGGTACCACGAAGCGAGCCTTTCGATGCCGAGACCCTCGATATGATCCCACCCCCCGCCAACGGCATAGAAGAAGGTATTGACCGATTCGGCGATCGCTTTCGTGACATTCGTCGTCCCATGCCCCCCCGGTTTCCAGTCTGGGAAAAACCAAGCGCCGAAGTGGATGCCCCCGGTTGAAAGCACGGTCGTGGAAGGAGAAACGACGCCTTCGGCCAACGCTGCCGCCGCAACGACCGTCTTCACGGTTGATCCTGGAGGAAAAGCTCCTGAGACGGCGCGTGAAAAAAGAGGTTGATTCGCATCTTGCAGCAGGGATTGGTACTCCTTGTTTGAGATACCTCTCGCGAAACTGTTTGCATCGTAGGCGGGCCAGCTGACTAAAGCCAGGATTTCGCCGTTGCGCGGATCCATGGCGACGACGGAACCTCGACCAACCCCGTTTCTTGCCGCTGAGTTTTTCAATGCCGTCTCGGCAGCGGCTTGCAGCCTTGCATCGATCGTCAGGGTAATGTCTTTGCCCTGAACCGGTTCGTCAGTCGCCAAGACCTTTTGCTCGCGGCCAAAGGCATCGACTTCGATTTGCTTCTTTCCATATGTTCCGCGCAACGCCTGTTCATAGAACGCTTCGATCCCGGTTTTTCCAATGGCATCCGTCGGCAGGTAGCCCGAAGATTTAAGTTTGGCATATTCCGCTTCGTTCACTCGGCCTTCGTAGCCGATAACGTGAGAGAGGCTTAAAACAGGCTCTTTTACGCCTTCCGGCCTTAAAAGAACCTCGCGCTTCATGCCATTGGCGAGAGAGACGCCTGTCATGCGACCGCTCTGAATATCAAGCTTGAGCGCCTGCTCATAATCGAGGTGCTCCTTGATCGGAACGGGGGAAGCGAGATTTGCAGGATAGTTCCGAAGGCCGTTTTCGACATCGACGGGCGTGAGTCCGACCGCTTCGGCTACCTGCACGATGAGCTGTTCGCGCGCTTCGATTTCTCGTGGAATGTCGGCGGGAGTAAGTGTCAGCGTGAAATCGGGAACATTGCGGACAAGCAAGGTGCCGTTACGATCGTAAACGACACCTCGTTCCGACGGCACGGCGGCGATGCGCAACCGGTTTCCTTCGGCACGGCGGCGATAGTCCCCTCCTTTCGCAAGGTCGAGATAGCCGGCTCGGACTCCGAGTCCGGCAAGCAGGAGGAAAAAAAAGCCGAAAGAAAAGGCCAGTTTCCGAGAGGTGAGTGCGTGTCCGATGTAGCCGTGATGTCCGAGAGGGTGCTCTTCGAAAGGTTGGCCGACCGGATCACCCGAGGTCTCGTCGATCGTGGGTATGGCTTGGTCGACCGTGCCGTATCCGAGGCCGTTGACATCAGGAAAAATCGTTGGTGGCATGCGAAAGGAAGGTTTTTTGGTATCGCTTGCGAAGGAAATTTTCCGCGCCGATAACGAGCAGTAACGCCACGCCGGCGACGAGACCCTGTCTTAGCGGCGCCAAAACGGATGACGCCGAAAGGTCGATCATGGTCGGCATCCCTCCGAGCAGGACATTCAAGCCGTCGAGCCCTGAGAGCGCGAACCAACGGATGCAAGCCGCGGAGGCTCCAATCAAGAAAAGCGCGGGTGCTCCCGTATTTGTCACGACATGCTGGAAAAGGAAACGAGTCGTGAAAAAGGTGACGAACAGGGAAAAAATTTCCGAGCCGTAGCCGAAGATTCCATGCAAATCAAGCAGGATCCCGGCGAGAAGGGCCCATCCGGACGCCAAGATCGGACGATCGCGCACGATGCCATAGGAGATGGCTACGAGCGGCAGGGAGAGCGCAGAAAAAGGAAATGGCAATTGTGAGAGGAAGCTGATTTGCACGATCGTGGCGATCACCGCGAGCGCGCTTTGAAAAAAAAACTTCCACATAGCATTACGGGAAAGGAATGGCAACGACGTCAAGCCGGTCGTATGCGACCGGCGAGGAAATTGTGGCAGTTTTAAAGGGGCTTTTTTCCTGCGTTTCCACGGAAGTGATGCGGCCGATCAAAAGGCCGCGAGGAGTCAGCGGCTCGATGCCTGAAGTGATAATCATGTCGCCCGCCGTCAATTCTTCATTTTGAGGAATAAGCCGCATTTCCAAGCTGAGACCGCGCTTGCCTTGAATCACTCCCTGGGTACGAACCGAATTCTGAACCGACGCCCCGACGCGGCTTCGCGTGTCGGTTAAAAGCAGGGCGACTGACGTCGTGCGTTCAACTTTAAAAATTTTTCCAATCAGCACGCCGTCAGATGCGACAACCGGCATATCGGGGGCGACCCCGTCATCAGAACCGCGATCAAGCAAGATCGTGTGCGTGCCTGATTCGGGCGTACGGGCGAGGACGCGTGCGGCGATCGGTGTTTTTTTTTGCCGCTTTGCATAGCCCAAAAGTTTCTCCAACTCTTCGTTTTCTTCTTGGGTGGTCGTAAGCCGGGCGATTTCAACCGATAAATCAGCGTTTTGGGCGCGTAGCGCATCGTTTTCGCGCAGCACGGAGTTGATTCGAAACGGGGCGCTGATCGCGGCTCGCAAGGAGCGTCCCGCTTCCGCCAAGCGCGCTTCTTGACCGGAAAGTTTTTTAAGCAGCCAGGCTTCGCTTGATTCCGTTGCCCCGAGAAGGTGCAGGAAAAAAAGCAGGCCGCCCATGGCGACGAGTAAAATCACCAGACGGGATCGTGTAACGGGAGTCATTATCAGGTCTTAGCGCTTTCCGAGGCTGACGGCAGGGCGATTGTTCGTAAAAGCTCCGGGCTTTCGAGCAACATGCCTGTTCCCCGTACGACGCAAGTGAGCGGATCGTCGGCAATACGTACGGGAATTTCAGCAGCTTTCGAAATAACCTTGTCGAGTTCCTTGAGCAGGGCGCCTCCGCCAGTCAGGATGATCCCACGCTCGTAAATATCGGCAACGAGCTCGGGCGGTGTTTGCTCAAGCGTCGCCTTGATATTTTCAACGATCGATCGCATCGATCGGTAGATTGCTTCGCGTATCTGCGTATCAGTGACGATGATTTCTTTCGGAAGACCTGTCAGAAGATCTCTTCCGCGCATCTCGATTTCAAGCGGAGTTTCCAGTTCTGAAGCTGAACCGATCGCGCATTTGATCGTTTCCGCGGCATGTTCGCCGAGAAGTAGATTGAATGTATCACGTGCATATTGAACAATATTTTTGTTCATTTCTTCTCCGGCGACAGCAAGAGATTTCCAGGTCACTACGCCACGCAATGAGATGACTGCAATTTCCGCTTTACCGCCCCCGATATCCACGACCATGTTGCCGATAGCTTCTTCAATAGGAAGCCTGGCGCCAATCGCCGCCGCCATAGGGCTTTCAACGAGAAAAACTTCGCGCGCACCAGCAGACAAGGCGGCATCTTCGACCGCCTTTCGTTCCACTTCCGTGATTTCCAGAGGCACGCCGATAACGATACGAGGCCGCGGAACGACCGTAAAGCCGTCATGATGCACTTTTTCGATGAAATACCTCAACATTTTCTCCGTGACTTCAAAATCGGAAATTATGCCTTTGGAAAGCGGTCTGGCCGTGATGATGTGCGAGGGCGTTTTCCCCACCATCTCCTTTGCCTCTTTTCCGACAGCGAGAATCTGATTCGTTCGCGTATTAATGGCAACGACCGAGGGTTCATTGATCACGATCCCCTTTTCCTTGACGAAAACCCTCGTCGAAGATGTGCCGAGGTCGATACCGAGATCTTTTGAAAATCTCCCGAAAAGGTTGTTCAGCATAGGGGATGTGGATAAGGATGTTACCCTAACATACTAGCGGCTTGAACGAAAGGAAATCAGGAAAAACTCAAGAAAAACGAGTGTGCCTGCGAAAAGAAGAAGGTTCCACCAGGTGAGGATGGTCCGTGATTGCAGGAAGAGCGCTCCGACGACCAGAGCCGTCAAGAGCAGGCTTTGGCGGAGCGAAGAGGCGATGTGGCGCGTTACCGCTTCATGGCGGCGCAAGGCGGTTCGAGACAGCATGCCTAAGGCGGAAAACGTGCCGAGCAATGCCAAGGAAAGCGCGGCGTAAAAAAGAACAAGTCCGAGCGTCGGGCTTTCAAGAGGGTCGACGATGTTCACGATAGAAAAAACGCCGATCCAGCAAAGCGTGGTTGAGAGCGCCATCCAAAAAAGGTATTGACGGAAAGTCATGGTTCTATTGTATCACCGCCAGGGGGAGAGCAAAAACTGGATTCTTTCCCCTCCCGACCCTTTCATCGTTTCAAGAAGCATGGCTTCATTCTTTCGAAGAAGCATGACGATGCTGGATGACTTGCAGGCGACCGTTAACGTTCCGTCGGCGACGCGTACTACTTTGAACCCCATCTTGTCTTCTTGCGGCAGGAAACCGCGGGCGACTTCCTCGAACGCCAAAGAAACGCGCGCGCGCTCCACTTTCGGAGCCATGCCGTTTTTTTTAACAGTTTCTGGAAGAATGCGCCCGATCGGGGTGAACATGGCTCTTTATAGCACTTTGTAGCGGCAGATGTCCTTAAAGTCGCAATACTTGCAGGTGTGCTCGCTCGGAGTCGGGGCAAAGTTTGAATTCTTGATTTCAGTGATTCTTTCGTCGACCGAAGCGCGGATCTCGTCAAGATTTTCTTCGGGCTCAACTTCTTGGACGACATCGTCTTTCAGGAACCAGAATGCCAACCGGCTCGTTTTGACCTGATAGGCATCGGCAAGCGCCAGCTGGTAGATGCGCAGCTGCTCTTTCATGCCAGCGTCGAGCCGTTCTTTGGATTTGCCCGTTTTATAATCGATGATGACCGCGGTGCCGTCCGGCAGCTTGTCGATGCGGTCAATTTTTCCTTTCAGGACATAGCCGCCGATCTTGAGAGTAAACGGAGCTTCCGTCATCCAGGGCGCGGGGCGTTCGGCAAGTGTCCTTGCATGGGCGCGCGTGATCGCTTCGCGACCGGCCCGGTGGAAACGCTCCCGCTCCTCGGCGTCGTCGTACCACTCCCCTGTCCACCGGCTTTCGTAGACGGCGAGCAGATCGTCGAGCGCTATGGGCGCCTCCGGCCTCGCCTTATAGGCTTCGATGAATGTTTCCAGCACTGCATGGATCAATTTGCCGAAATGGAGCGGTCCCTTGTCAAGCGTCGGAATTTTCAGCAGGTGCGCGAATTTATACTGAAGCGGGCAATTTTCGAACGCAGCTAGCTGCGAAAAGCTGAAACTGGAAGGCAGCTCGAGGGCGATCGCCCGTTCGGGGCCGGAAGACGGCGCTCTGTTTTCGTGAAACCCCGTTTTTTTAGGCGACGCGACGATGGAGATCAAAGCCTTATTCTCCTCGTCTGCGAAGATTTCATCGATGAAACGCGACAGCTTCTTTTTCCGCGCCCCGCCGGAGTCTTCCGCGGCCGTGAGATACAGGCGGTCCTTGGCGCGCGTGCAGGCGACGTAAAACAAGCGTCGCTCTTCTTCAAGATGCGCGTCTGTGCCTTCATTAGGCGTTTCCTTCACAAGCGCGTCAGGGAACGGGATCGGCTCGCGGCGGTTATCTCCAGGAAAACGGCGCGCGACCAATTGGACGACAAAGACGTTTTTGAATTCAAGTCCCTTCGAGGTATGCGCGGTCATGAGTTTCACCGTGTCCGGGCCCTCCGCCAGGTCGGTCGGGATCCTTCCTTCTTCTCCGGATTCCAATTCCCAATCAAGCACGCGCATGAAGCCACGGAGCGTCGGACGAGGTTCATCGCTTTCGTAGGTTTGTATGCGCCGCACAAGCTGGTTCAAGCAGCCGATCGCTTCGAGGGTTTCGGGTGTTTCTTCTTTTAAGAGATCTTCGTAATACCCCGTATCGACAAAGACTTCCTTGAGGAGGCGTGCCGGCGTCGTTTTGCGGGCGCGTTCGGCGTGTTTCTCGATCAACCCTTCGACACGTCGAAATTTTTCAACGGTTTCCGGTGAAAAGCCAAAAGTTCCGGCCTCGTGCAGCGTTTCGTATAGAGACCAACTCTTCCGATCCGCCTCGTGCGTGAGCTTGATGACATCGAGCGCTGGGATATCGAAGATCGGCCAGGAAAGCACGCGATGCAACGCCGGGCTTTCGTGATAATTATCGAGCAGTTTGAAATAGCAGATAGCATCCTGAATGACGGGCTTGACGTACAACCCTCGCGAGGCGACGTAGAGATGCGGGATGCCGCGCTTGCCGAGCGCCTCCATGAACGGCTTGAGGTGCGCGTTGGCGCGCGCCAGGATCGCGAAATCTCCCCAAGCCGTCTCGGGGTCGTCTTCCTTAAGACGCGCGATTTTATCGGCGACATACCTCGCTTCATCGTCGATATCCGCGAGGCGCGCATGAGTAACAGCACCACCGTTCCCACGCTCGGCTGCGAGGCGTTTCGACAGGCCAAGCTTGGCTTCGAGGCGATTCGGATCGTTTTGCTTGATGAAACGGTAGCTTACGTCCAAGATTTCCTGCTTCGAGCGATAATTGCGCGTGAGGAAAACCTGCGCCGCTTTCGGGAAGTCGTCTTTGAACGCCAAAATATTGGAAACCGACGCGCCTCGGAATTTGTAAATCGACTGGTCATCGTCGCCGACGACGGTCAGGTTGCCGTCCTGGCCAGAAAGGAGTTTGACGAGCTCGTATTGCGCGACGTTGGTGTCCTGGAATTCGTCGACCAAAATGTACTTGAAACGCTTGCGGAATTCGGCGAGCACGCTCTGGCGTTAACGGAAGAGGCGGATCGATTCCGAAATCAACGCGCCGAAGTCGAGCTGTTTACGTTCAAGCAGCAGGCTTTCGTACACTTCAAACGCTTTTGCTACCTCGAGGACGCGGGACTTTTCATCAGGCTCCGCTTCAAGCGCCTCGGCATAGGCCCGGTACTGCGCGGGCGTAACCAGCTCGTCCTTGGCATGGCTGAAGTGGTTCAGCAACTCGTGGATGAAGCGCGCCGGGTCTCCGAGCGGACGGTAATAGTCGAGCCCGAAATCCTTCAGGCGGTCGCGAACCGTAAGCCATGCCCCCGTTTCATCAAGAAGCTTGGCGTCCGTTGCGAGGCCGATGTCGATGCCGCGCTCCTTGAGCACGCGCTCGCCGAAGCCGTGGAACGTGAGCGCCCAGAGTTCGACGTAGCCGATCGGCAAAAGCCCATCAAGCCGTTCTTCGAGCTCGGAAGCCGCCTTCTCGGTAAACGTCAGGGCCAGGATCTCGCCGGGAGCGGCTCTTCCCGTGGCAATGAGCCAGGCGATGCGCTGGGCAATCACCTTGGTCTTGCCGGTGCCGGCACCGGCCACGATCAACAGAGGACCTTCCGCGTGGGTCACGGCGGCCTTTTGCTCCGGATTCAGGCCTTCCAGGAGTTTCTCGGGATCCATTGACATGGGCGGCATTTTGAGATATCCTAGCATGAATTCGGAAACCCACACCCCCATCACCGAATAAGAAAGGGTCTTCTTATCTTCGATCAAGTTCGTTATTCCACGCTTCTGCGTGACCCATAAGCTTCCCGAGGCGCACTGACCCGAAACTCCGACTTCGTTACGAGGGGCGGGAATTTTCTAATTTCTAGAGATCGGTTCCGGAATAGCTCAGGTTGAGAGACTTATTGCAGTGCGGGCAATCCTGAACGCTGTTACCTGGCGCAAGCTCGCCGAAGAGTGCCCAATTGCAGAAAGAGGGGTCACGGACGACGCAACGATCGATGATCCCGTCCTTCAGATGCAGATAGTTGAGAAGTTCTCCGCGCCACGATTCGACCGCGCCAAGCCCTTCGCCGTCACCAACCTTGCAACCGATCGCGATTGGACCGGGAGCAAGCTCGTTCAAGAGGCGTTCAATTAAGTCGGCACTGACGCGTAATTCGCGGCGCCGGACTTCAAAACGGGCATAGACGTCTCCTGCGGTTTCCGTGATGACTTCTGGCGCGAACATAGCATACGCAGCGTAGGGGTGGTCGCGGCGCACGTCGCGGTCAACGCCAGATGCGCGTGCCGGAAGTCCGAGCGCGCCATACGCGATGGCGGCGTCATTTTTCAAAACGCCTGTTGTTTCGAGACGTTCGCGCAGATCGTCTAAATGGCGTCCCATATCGGTCAACGCGCGCATATCCTGAAACGCCTCCGCGACCGTTTCGCGGATATCTTTCAATTGCGCATCGGTTGGATCGAACGCGACACCTCCCGGACGGACAAATCCACGCCAGAAGCGGTTGCCGAAGACGCGTTCGGAAAGGCGGATAAGCCGTTCCTTGATGCGGAAGCCTTGGGCCGCCATGACGGTGAAGCCTGTGCCGTTACCGCACATGTTAGCGAGGTCGTGCATGTGCATGCCGACGCGCTCAAGCTCGTTGACAAGCGTTCGCAGTTGCGCCGCGCGTTTCGGAATTGCGGTTCCGCCGATTGTTTCGACAGCTTGGCAGTACGCCGTGGCATGCGCCGCAGCCATGTCGCCGGACACGCGTTCTATATACGGCAATGCCTGTTCGACAGTTTTTCCTTCGAGCAATTTTTCGACGCCTTTATGCGTGAAGAAGAGTTTGCCTTCAAGCGTAATGATACGTTCACCCGCCACGTTGAAACGGAAATGGCCCGGCTCGATAATGCCGGCGTGGATCGGGCCAACAGGAATTTCATAAATACCGTCACCTTCGACGTGAGCCATTTGATACGGAACGTCGGCATGCTCCAAGCGCGTGTTCCAGGCGAAGTCTTTGCGAAGCGGATGGGTTCCGAGCGGGATATTTTCATGGTGCGCGAGTCTCCGCGGGTCCGGGTGTCCTTCCGCGACAATACCGAACATATCCATCGCATAGCGCTCGTACCAGTGCGCGGCCATGATCGTTTTCGTCAGCGCTTCGTACCGAGGATCGTTTTCTGGAAGAGCAGTCGAAACGCGCAGCCATTCATGCGAGGCGTCGAGGCTAAAAAGCGCATGCACGCCGAATGTTCCGTTCGACGCGCGGTCGTCCGTGGCGAAGAGAAGGGAAAGCGGAAGATTGAATTCGTTGACGAGACGCGTACAGAGCGAAGCAAAGCGCTCGCGCTCGAGACGCACTGTTACCAATCCCCCGTTCGACTCGCCTTGCGTATCCAATTGTCGGAGAAGTTCTTGCGCGTTCATAGGGTCGTTATCAAAGATTGCGCGATCGACGAGAAGAATCGTAGCGCGAACGGCGTGGTGGCAAACAGTCCGAACACGACCGCGACGAGCAACTGCAGCGTCATCACGCTGTGGGTAAGGTTCCAGCGTTCCGGTGCCGCCTCCCCGGGCTCCTTCGATCCGTTGTAGAGCATCGTCGACACGCTACGCAGCATGCCCAAGGCGATCATGGAGAGCGCCGCGAGCAAAAGCAGCGTAAGCCATAGGTGCGTTTGGAGCGACGCGCTTATCGTGATGAATTCACTCGTAAACAAGGTGGAAGGCGGCACAGCCAAGATCAGGAGTACGCCAGCGATGAATAAACTGCCGGTGATCGGTAGTCTGCGGATCGCGCGACGCACGTCTTCGATATGCGTGGATTTGTATGCCAACAGGATTTCGCCGGCCCCAAAGAAGAGCATCGGCTTGACCAACGTGTGACCAACCATGTGCACAAGCGCTGCGATCATGCCGATCGGACCGAGGCCGATCGCGAACGCCGTGAAACCCATATGCTCGACGCTCGAATACGCAAGCATGCGTTTGTAGTTTCGTTGTTGCAGCAGAAAAAGCGCGGAGATGATAACAGAGATGAGACCGAACGCGAGAAAGAGCCGGTTCGTCCAGGCGTATCCACCGAGTGTGGCGTCGGCGATGGTTTTAAAACGCAGAATAGCGCAAAATGCGACGGTGAGCAGTATGCCGGATAGCATGGCGCTAATAGGCGAGGGCGTTTTGCTGTGCGCGTCGGGTAACCAGGCGTGCATCGGGACAAAACCGACCTTTGTTCCGAGTCCGACAAAAACGAAGATGAACGCCCAGCGCACGAGCGTGGGATCGAGCACGGCAGCATGGGCGCGCAGGGCGGAGAGCGAAAGTGCTTCTTCCGGCGAGAGTCCGGCACCGAGCATGGCGGCATGAACGAACATCAGGATACCGAGCAAACCGAGCGTGATACCGATCGAACAGAGAATAATGTACTTCCAAGCGGCTTCAATCGATGCGTCTTTGCGATACATGGCGACGAGCATCGTGGTAGCGAGCGTCGTGCCCTCGAGGCTCATCCAAAGCGCACCGAGGTTATCAGCGAAGGTGGCCGCAAGCATCGTAAGTACAAAAACATGAAGCAGGCAGAAATAGAGGCGTACCTGCGGAAGCCGAAGGATGCCTTCATGCGTTTCGGCTCCGATATAGCGGTAGCTTACTGCCGTCGCCGCAATGTACACGAAAGCGATCAGCGCGGCGATAAGCCACGTGAACGCGTCAGCGTGCCACCAGCCGACGATTGCAGGCACGGCACCGCCGGTGAGGGCGAGGATGGAAGCTGTGAGGACGCCAAGACCGGTCACGAGCGCGCTCACGAGCGAGACGATACGTACCTGGCGCTCGGAGCGAAGCGCGTAGGCGCTGGCGGCGGCAATCAGGAGAAACGAGAACAAGAGAAACGGTGCCATAGCGATTTATTCGGTAAGTTCGGTCAAGCGTTCGGTGTCCCCTGTCGCGTACATTTCTTGCACGTGTCGGCTCAAAACGGCCATAACGAGCGCTCCGGCCGTGACGGTCAGGAAAATGCCGATCTCAACGAGAAGAGGGATGCCTCCAACGGTCATGACGCCGTACGCCGCGACGCCGTTCTCCATAACCATGAAGCCGATGATCTGCGAATACAGGTCTTTGCGCATGATCATGTAGGAAAGGCCGAGCAGCACGAGGGCGACGGGGACGAACGGGACGATCGCGAAGCGTGCTGACACGAGATGGCTCGCGAGTAACACGAGCGCGACCGCAAAATACGTGGCGGCTGGGCGCAAGTAGAACTTAACTTGCATTGAGGCGTGAGCGCGACGCGCGGCGTACGCCAAGACCGCCGGGATGAAAACGACTTTAAACGCGAGCGTGCCAAGCGCGCTGTACACGCCATGCGGTTCGTCTCGCAGAA
>CAYMBC010000013.1:0-19617 GCA_964388605.1 uncultured Gammaproteobacteria bacterium | reverse complement strand
TGATCGGGGAGTTTTTCGTAATTCCTATTAGGAATATTTTCTTTTCGTGGATGAATTTTCCAAGCTCCACTAAACATCTTTGATTGATCTGTTCCGAGCGCAAGTCCCCATCAACTAAAATAAAATCTTCAGCCGCAATCTCTGGACGTGTGGCGATTTCATAAACTAATGACCATTCTATAATCTCTTGACAGAAACCTAACAGACTTGAAAGTGATTGGCAGATCGCTTCTTTCTGATAAGGGAAAACATCTTCAATATTTTTCGAACCTAGGAAACTGATGAATTTTTTTACGGGTTCGAGCTCAAATAATTCTTCGTAAATCGCTTCAAGATGCTCATGCGTTATCACGAGAATATTATTGGGCGTATAGCACTTCCCCAGAACTATCGGGTCTGAAAGATCATTCATTCGTACCGGCTTGCCCAACTGATAACAGACGTATCCTCCACGGTATAATCCGATGGAAACTCCATTATAAAATGAATGACTGTTGATACTTCCATCAAGTGCATATACTTTTCCAACTCCCTTATCGATATCTTCGAAAGGCACAATCTCAAAAACTTGTGGGGTCTCGGGGTTTAAGTCATTCCCAACGGTAGGAATACTATGGGATCGATTGACCCTTTCATTTATGTGTTTTGCAATTGCATCAATCGCGTCTTGGGGTATTCGGTCCGTCATATTACTCCCTTAGAAGGGGTGCTCAGCGTTTCTTCCTTAATACACAGACTAACACAATAAAGGCCTCAAACATAGTGCCATTTTGAGGTTTTTAGACCAACAAAACCGCCCTCGCAGGCGGTTTTGTCTTGGCGACAAGGCCCCATCGGACGCCTCATTGCCCTCTAGGCACTCGAGTCGCACGATAAGAAATTGTCGTGGCGGAGAGAGTGAGATTCGAACTCACGAGACCCTTGAGAGGTCTAACGGTTTTCGAGACCGTCGCCTTCAACCGCTCAGCCATCTCTCCGTGGTTGACGTGCCGAAATGTAGCACGCGGGCCCGGCATTGTAAAGTCACGGTCCCGATCAGTCCGGGCGGAGAGAGCCTGGGCCAATACAGCCCGATTTTTCAAAAAAAGCGCTGCTTTTCAAAAGAACCTCGTCGTGCTCGGCTGAAGCGTTCAAGATCGTCAAAACCTCGTTTGCGCGCCGCCACTCTCGGCTTTTCCGCATTCATCATGCAGAAAAAGAGGGCGAACATCGCTACCGCGCCCTACGGAAACGCCTTTTCCAGAGGAAAGCCGCTTCTGCTATACTTCCTCATATTACGCCTATGAAGATCCGCAAAGCCATTCTGCCCGTTGCCGGCATGGGAACCCGTTTCCTGCCCGCCACCAAGGCGCAGCCGAAGGAAATGCTGACGCTCGTCGACAAGCCGGTCATCCAGTACGTCGTCGAGGAAGCCGTGGCGTCCGGCATCGAAGAAATCATTTTCGTAACGAGCCTCACCAAGCGCGCCATCGAAGATCATTTCGATCGCAATTTCGAGCTTGAAACGCGCCTCCGCCAAAAGGACAAGAAAGAGGACATCGCCATGCTCGAACGCATCACCGGCTTGGCTAAATTCGCGTTCGTCCGCCAGTCGGCTCCGCTTGGCGACGGGCACGCCATCCTTTCAGCGCTCCCGTTCGTCGACGCGCACGAGCCGGTCGCTGTTCTCTTCGGCGACAACGTCTTCGATTCCAAAGTCCCGGCTACGGCGCAGCTGATCTCTACCTACGAGCGCTACGGCGATCCCGTCATCGGCCTCTATAACGTCGGCAAAAAAAACGTCTCGCGCTACGGCATCGCGAGCGGCGTGATGGTTTCGAAAGACGTCATGGAACTCAAGGGCTTCGTCGAAAAACCCGACGAATCCGAGGCGCCTTCGACATTTGCCGCCATGGGGCGCTACGTCATCACGCCAAGCATCATGGAAATCTTGAAAACGCAGAAGCCTGGAAAGGACGGCGAGATTCGCCTGGCCGACGCCTTCATCACGCACGTGTCGAAAAACGCCCCATTATACGGAAAAATCGCCGATACGACCTGGTACGATTGCGGCGACAAGCAATCGTTCCTGCTCGCGAACGTGGCGCTCGGGCTCAAAGACCCGCGTTTCGGCAGAAGCCTCAAGAAAGAGCTCAAGAAACTTCTTTCGTAACACGTATGCTGCGCATCCGCCTTGCTTCCGTCCTTCTCTTGGCCGCTTTGGTCGTGAGCGGTGCCGGCTGTTTTTCCTCGAGCCTCCAGGCTCCTCCCGCTTCGTCGAAGCCTCTGACCCTTACCTACTGGCGCGTCCTCGACGACGGAGACGCCTTCGACGAAATCATCAACGGGTACCGAGCCCTGCATCCGAACGTCACCATCAACTACCGCAAGCTTCGTCTCGAGGAGTACGAGCGCGAACTGCTCGACGCGCTGGCGGAAGATCGCGGTCCCGACATTCTCTCCCTGCACAACACCTGGCTGCGCGCCTATCAATCGAAATTGTCGCCCGCGCCCTCCACGGTAAAAATGTCCTTCCGAGAAGTCCAAGGCATCCAAAAGAACCAGGTCTGGGTGGAAAAAACGCTTCCGATCATGACGCCCGCGCAGGTGCGCGACCAGTTCGTCGATCAGGTCGGCCGCGATGTGGTGACTAAAGGGCAGTCGGAAGACCCGAAAAAAGGACTTGTCGACCGGCTTTGGGGGCTGCCGCTGGCGCTCGATACGATGGTGCTCTACTACAATAAGGACGTCCTGAACTCGGCCGGCATCCCTACGGCCGCCACGACATGGGCCGAGTTCCAAGATCACGTCAAACGGCTGACCGCGTACGACGCCCAAGGCAAGCTGGTCAAGCCGGCGGCCGGTATCGGAACATCAAAAAACGTCGAGAGATCGTTCGATCTTCTCTCGCTTCTCATGATGCAAAACGGAACGACGATGAGCGACGCGAACGGCCTGCCGGCTTTCAATCGCACGCCCGAAGGGCTCGACCGGGAGATTCCTCCCGGTGCAGAAGCGCTCGTGTTCTATTCGGACTTTGCCAACCCTTCAAAGGAGGTCTTTACCTGGGATGATACGCAGCCCAACTCGTACGACGCCTTTGTTTCCGGAAAAACCGCCTATTTCTTTGGCTATTCCTATCACTTGGCCCGCATTCGCGCGCAAGCCCCGAAGCTTAACTTCGGCATGACGGCGATCCCCCAAATCGATCCGTCGGCAAAGGTCAACTACGCCAACTACTGGGTTGAAACGGTCTCCAAAAAAAGCAAGAACCAAGACGCCGCCTGGGATTTCCTGCAATTCGCCGCGAAAGCCGATCAAGCCAAGAGTTATCTGGCAAAAACAGGGAAACCGACCGCGCTGCGCAGCCTGATCAACACCCAGTTAAGCGATCCGGACATCGGCATTTTCGCTTCGCAAGTCCTGACGGCAAAAAGCTGGTATTCCGGCACCAACATGCAAGCGACCGAGGCAGCCTTCGATGAGATGATCGACGCGGCGCTCGCCGGCGCCGAGCCGAACCGAGCCATCAACCTCGCGGCTCAAACGGTCGCCCAAACCATCCGGTAACGCCGGGTGATGCCCCCCTGCTTCAGGGGGGTTTTGGTTTTACAACGGCTCGTTTCAGGGCGAGGATCACGTGCCTAAGGCGCGCCGATTGTGTTACACTGATCCATGCTATGAAACGCATTTCTCGTCTCGCGTTCCCGCTCATGCTGCTCGCTCTCCCCCTCGCGGCAGCGGCGCAAACCAAGCTGCTCCCTCCTTGCACGGCGACGGGCGACTGCGGCATTACCGATATGCTGGCCGTGGTCGTGAATCTTACGGAGTACCTCATCGGAATCACGGGGGCCGTCGCTCTTCTCTTCTTCGTCTATGGCGGCTTCACGTTCGTTTTGGCCGCCGGCGACAAAGCGAAAGTTGGGAAGGCCGTCGGCATTTTGAAAAGCGCGGTCATCGGCATCGCCATCATTTTTTCTTCCGGCATCCTCGTCCGTTTCGCGACGCAAGCCCTGACGGGCGGATCTTCCAAAATCCCCGTGATCGGAGAAAACTGCGTGGTCAACGCTTCGGCAGCCAATGGCGGCATGAGCGATAAGAACGGCAACGGCTTGTGGGTGTCGATCCCGCCGGGCATCGACGCCAACGGAAACATCGTTCCCGAATCATTGAAATGCCTCCCGAAAACCAGGGGCTGCGAAGCCTTGTCCCGAGAGCTGGAAAAACGCAACCGCCTCGAACGCTATTCGTGCAAGCCTGCCGAAACAGGACAAAGCTGCATCCGCGGCCTGTGCACCCAACCCGGACAAGGCATCGAAATCGGCTGCTGCCTTTGATCTCCCCTATGCGTATTCGCCTTTTCTCGCTCCTTGCGTTCGGCGCGCTGTGCGCCGCGTCTGTCGCTCTGCCTGCAAGATCCGTTCAGGCAAGGCAGCTCTGCTATTGCCGCGTCACTAATCCGTCAAGCTTGACGGAGGCGGACGAGCGGAAATTCTGCCAGGGCGAAGTGATCGTGGCCGGAGCCGTCCCTTTTGGATTGACGGCCGGCTCCGATTGCACGCAGCTCTGCCGCTCCGCGGGAAACGAATACGCCGGACTGAGCGTCGATAACCCGGCCGAAAGATCGTACGATGCCGCCCTCGGAGAAAAAACCCAATGCCTTTTCAGCAAGGAACCCCACGGGCCTTCCGACCTGGAAGTCATTACCGGCTGGTCGGAAAAGGAAAACAACTGCCGCGCGCCGATCAATGCCATTGCCGGCAACGGGAATCCGAAAGGGCAGAACCCCTCAGCCTGCTCGTACTGCTTCTGCAAATATCGTGCGGACGTAAAACCCGGATCCTGCGCCGGAAAAACGGTCTACATGCGAGCAACGGGAGCGCCAAGCGAGTGCCCGCGTTTCTGCCAAAACATGGGCATGGACGAGGCCGGGAATGCGGTCAAAAGCTACAACGACCTATGCGACTACAAATCGGCTGAGGGCTGCAAGACGCCGTTCAATCCCCTAGGCGCCTGCGGTGAACTCTTGGCCGGAATAGCAAAAAACGCCGAAGCTTCGTCCTTTCAAGCCAACAGGGGAACCGCCTTGGGACAAGTGCTCCTGCTCGGCGACCTCAGCGTGCCGGGAGCGATCGCCCTGCTCATCAAAAAAATCCTGAGCGTCGTCGGCGCAATCGCGCTTGTCTTCTTCCTCTGGGGCGGCATCAAGTACATGACCGCGGCCGGCGACGACAAGAAGGTCGCGGAAGCTCGAGGAATGATCACGACGACCGTTTCCGGATTGATCGCGATCTTCCTCTCATACGCGCTCCTCTCGTTCCTCATCAACGTCTTGACATAAGAGTATGCACGCACGCCGCCCCTTTTTCAGGTTCCTGCTTCTTGCCGCGACAATCTCGGCTTTCGCGTCGGGCGCAGCGCTGCCGGCGTTGGCGCAAAATGCCGTAGGTTCTTCCGCGTGCCCGGCCGGCAAGGTCTGCCTGATCAACCCGATCTCCGCAAGAACCGTTCCCGAACTGATCGCGAATGTCGTGAAGACGGCAGTCGGCATCGTCGGCGCGGTCGCGCTGCTCGTGTTCATCTACGGGGGATTTATTTGGTTGACCTCGCGCGGCGAAAGTGGTAAAGTTTCCGCAGGGAAAGAGGCTATGAAATGGGCGGCAGTCGGTCTCGCGGTGATTTTCACCAGCTACGGGCTTGTCCGCTTCGTATTCTCGGCAATCACGGGCTAACGCCTTGAAAGGAGGTGATTTGCATGACGAAGAAAACGTTTATCAAGGGTCTGATCAGTACGGCAATGCTCGCGACGATGGCGCTCCCGATGCTTGCTTCGGCCCAAGGCGCGGTTACGTCCAACGAACTTCTGCCCGGTCAAATCGCCGTCGAGCTCGGCCAGCAGCAGCAGGACCTCCGCATCACGATTGCGCGTATCGTCCGCACGGCCATGAGCCTTCTCGGTATCATTGCCGTTATGATCATCCTGTACGGAGGTTTCAAATGGATGACATCCGGCGGTTCAGACGAAGCCGTGGGCGATTCCAAGAAGATCATTACGGCCGGCATCATCGGCTTGATCATCATCTTGACCGCGTACGCCATCGCCTCGTTCGTGATCAACAGCCTCATTACGGCAACGACCTAAGCACGACGCCTTCCCGCGACGCCCCGGTGCACATCGGGGCGTCGTCACAAGGTCTCGGGAGATGCCGGCGAGCTTCGCCGTCATCTCCGGATCCCTTGAACTCACTCATGTATGCGCTTGAAACGCGTCCTTCTTCCGGCGTTGTGCCTTGTCGGCGCCGCGCTCGTCGCGCTCCCGATCGTCCACGCCGCCGGCAGTTTCGGCCTCGACGAGGCCGCTGCTGGTACCGGCCTCAAAAAAACCGAGATTCTCGCCACGATCGGCTCCTTGATCAAGACGGTTCTAAGCTACCTCGGCGTCCTCTTCCTGATCCTCATGCTCTACGCCGGATTCCTCTACATGACGGCTCAGGGCGATTCGAAAAAAACCGAATCGGCTCTCGGCATCATCAAGAGCGCGGTGATCGGACTCGTCATCATCGCCGCTTCCTACGCGCTCACGGCATTCGTCATTAACGCGGTGACGGAAGTAGGCTCCGGGCAGGAAGCGGGCGCACCGAGCGCCCAAGGAATGATCTCCTTCCTGAAAACGGCGTAAATGCGTATGAACACGAAGACGCTCGCCCAAAACTTCGGGGCCGACAAGCTCCTCGATGTCGGTACCCAAGCGAATCTGGCATCGACGGCCACGCTTCCAGAAATCATCGGAAATCTCGTTCGTACCTTTATCGGACTGCTCGGCATCGCCTTTCTCCTTCTCACCGTCTATGCCGGTTATCTGTGGCTGACGGCTCAAGGAGACGACAAAAAAGTCGAGCACGCGAAAACACTGCTCAAGAACGCCGTCATCGGGCTCATCATCATCTCTGCCGCCTACGCCACTGCCGCCTTCGTCGTCAACGCGATTGCGAACACGGCAGCCCCGGCCGCCGGCTCCTAACCACGCTAATCCTTTTCCACGTATGTTCAAAAAAATCGTTCTCGGAGCCCTCTCGCTCCTTGCCGTGAGCCAGTTCGCTTTCGCCGCTGTTCCTGCGGACGCCCAAACCTTTGATCCCTCTTCGGGAAACGCCTTGCAAGGACTTGAAGCCACGACGCTCGGCAACGGACAAGGGGCGGCGACGGCCGGCAGCCAGCTTCCGATCTTGATCGGGCGGATCGTCCGCACGCTCCTCGGTCTCATCGGCATTATCTTCCTGGTGCTCATGGTGTATGCCGGCTTCCTCTGGATGACTGCTCGCGGCGAAGAGGGTCCGGTCGATAAAGCGAAGGATATCATCAAACAGTCCATCATCGGCATCATTATCATCTTCCTTGCTTACGCATTGACCGGCTTCATCATCAACGCCGTCATTCGCGCCACGTCCGCAACCTGAAGCAAAAAAAGAAGACGGCCCTCGCGCTTGCGAAGGGCCGTTTTTTTTGAGAGTCGTCATCGAGACGACCAAGGCCGGTTCTCTGTCACGTCATGCAATGTGACGTTTCCGTCGACGCTGAGAACGCTGTGGTAGGTCGCGTCGACCGTATTCGGATCGACTCGCGGAACACGGTGCGTACCGATATTCGCATGCCGCATGACGGTCAGCCTGACGCGGCGTGCGCGGCCAACATCGACGTAGCACGTGGACAGCGGCTTGAGGACTCCCTGCGTGTCGGTGGCGACGGGTTTGCCGTCGATCTCGAACGCAACGAAGGAGTCAAAGTCCGCGTAGCCGTCGTAGTCGTTGTCGGCGCAGTTCAAGCCGCCGTCACGCCGCCCATCGCAGTAGTTGTTGACCAGCTTCAGAAGCCGGCCCTTGCGAACCTGGCGCGGATCGTTGCCGATCACGCACAGGTAGGCGCTGCGCTCTCCTCTGACGACTTCAGAAGTCGTCGCACCACGGCTCGGCTGACCGCCGCTGAACTCGGCGGAATCACCGCCTCCTCCAGCAACGACGGGCGGCTGCGGAGCCGTCGCCGGCAACTGCGGTGAACCGGGCGGCTGATAGCCGTCCTTTTCGGCACGCGCGAGGCGCGCCGCTCGATCGGCCGAGCGAAGCTTGGCGAGTTCGGCGCGTTCGGCGCGGCTCAGCGCCGAACCGCATCCCGTAACGACCAGCAAGAGCGCCGTAAAAAAGAGCTTGTTCATGAAATCCTCCTGGGAGACGATCACTATTTTGAAGCCTTGGTGCAGGATTGCACCAGCTTCACCCTCGAACCCTCATCTTTGATGAGGGTGGGCTGGGCCAGGATGATCTGGCACTGAACCCGCAACTGCTCCTTGAGGGCAGGCGTGATGATCGCCGCCTTCTTCTCGAGTTCAAGGAGACGCTGCTGCATCTCCTCGAGGTCAACCTGCCCCTGCGGAGGTGGCGCATACGTGCCGGGTTGACCAGCCGCAAGGACTTGCGGTTCGCCTCCTGCAGAAACCTGCAGGCTGCTGCCAGAGCTGCCGCTCTCCGTTGCGAGAATACTCGGCTGCTGCGCCACGGTTACCGTGATGGGAGCGGCGCAACGCTCTGGGTTCGAGACGCAGAGCGTTGAGGCTCCGCCTCCATACCCTCCGCCGAGACCGTTCGGGGCAGCCCCGTAAGGGACGCCCGATTTTGGATCGATGGCGCTGCTGGCACCGAGAACGATCGCGGGCAGCGAGGCTCCGAAGGTGTCGCCGTCGTACGTTTGTTCGAGCGACGTTTCAACGACGGGGTGAACCCCATCGTCATGGCGATAGACTGTCCTAGTCTTCGCGCTTCCGGAGCCCCAAAGGCATCCGGAGGTCAGGGTCAGGACAAAAACCAGAATGACCGATCCGATCCGCATGGCTTCCCTTTCTTCCGCCTTCTTGGCGGATGTGATGTCAAAATACCCTTCTGTGCGGGCTCAAAGCGAGGATATCCTCGCCCTTGACCTATCGCGAGGATAGCAGAAAAAGGCGATTTTGTCAATAGTTTGCGACAAAAAAACACCTGCCAGAGAGTAGCAGGTGCACAGCGAGGCAAGGAACGTTGGAGGCCTACTCGAGCGCTTCGAGATCCGCGATCGCGGACCCCGGATCGTCCTGGTAGGACCTTTCCTGCGGTGGGGGCGGAAGCGGCTTTTTTGCCGTGGCCCGTTTTTGAATCACGCCGCTCTGAGGCGGCTCCGATGGAGGAGCGAGATGAACGTCCTCAAGGCCGACCACGGGAGTCGCTCCGCCGAAAGGCTTCTTGATGGCGTTCACAAGACCCTCGACCCCCGTCATCGACGGGGAGGGATGGTTCGTTAGATCTTCGTACCTGATCGTCCCCTTCCAACTCAGGAAAAGGATGAACCCGAACGAAATCGGCACGAGCCACTTGAAAGCCAGGAAACTCGCCGCCCTTCTCTGTACGTCTTTGGTGAAGACGCTATAGAGCAGGAGCGCCACCAAACCGAGAGCAATGAAGCTCGCAATCCATTCTGACGGCGTGATCTTAGCGAGCCATCCGTCGGCAGTGCCGAACCGGATCGTCCCGAAGGACTTGGGGAACAGCTCGACGCACAGGAACGCCACGATCGTCAGGATGACGAGCCCGATCGAGACGAACTTGACCGCCTCGATCACCATGCCGAAGTCCTTCTTCTGGTGAATGACGGCGAAGACCGCCGGCAGTGCCAGACCCGTCATGATGACGGTCACGCCCAGCACCTTCCACGAGACGAAGAGCTCGAACGGTGCGAGCGCCGCACTGAAGAGCACGAAGGTCGACGTGAGGTACGAAGCGTACTTGGCGTGACGTTCCTCAAGCTCCTTCTTCTTCGCCTCCGTGAACCTTCCGCCCACGAACTGCTTGATCAGACCGAGCTTGAACATCAAGACCTTCGCGAGCGCGCCGGCAGTTAGCGTCATGAGGACGAAGAGTACCTGCAGGAGCACGGCTCCAATGACGGCGACCACTTGGCCGCCGAACGGGTAACCGTTTTCGTGCAGATAGATGCCGCCCGCCATCACCGCGAGGGTGAAGAGAGTCGTGCCGAGCATGCCGAGCACGAATGCCCGACCATGCTCCTTCATCCAATCGTATGCGCGCGTCCAACCCTTGATGGTCAGGTCGCGCCCAATCTTGAGGAACTCGACAACCGAGTCTTTGAAGGCCGGTAGACCCTTCTTTGCGATCTTGTCCTGGGGAAGGGCAATGATCGCTCCGATGAGTCCGACGATCCACAGGAACTTACCACTGTGCTTCTCGAGGAAGCCTTTCTTATCGCTGTCAGCCATTGTCGGCTCCTTTCAGAACGGGTGGTTGATGAGGGCGAAATAGCAGATCGTGCCAACGAGAGCGCAGAAGCTCACGCCGATCTTGACCGCTTTTGCCCTCCGCCTACGCTTCTTGTCGCGCGCAGCGCACTCGGCCTTGAAAGCCGCCGTGCTGGAACGCAACTCACTGCTCACGCCTCTGCACCAGGTTGAGAACTTCTCCACCTGCTCGAAGATGGCATCGAACATGCGGTCAAACTGCTCCTGCTCGCGCTGGAGCAACGTCCGCTTCTCCGGCGTCGGCTCTCCGATGTAATCGGAGAGCCATTCGTCCCAGAGATCGTTCGGCTGCTCGAACAAGCGCCTCAGATCGTCGTAGCTGCCGTTGTTGTGGAAGACCACGAAGAACTTCTTCTTCAGGTCCATGTCCTTCGCGGTCAACGACCGGTAGAGGTCGTGCACCTGCGCAAACATGTGCGGCTCCTCTTCACGCAGCCTCATCAGCAGCGAGAAGAGCGTGCCGCTTCCCGGCTTCGACTCGGGCTTCGACGCCGGCGCTTCCGCCTTCGTCTCGACCTTGGCCGTCGCCGCGGGCGCGATCGCCGCCTTCACCTGCGCTTCCAGCTCTTCGACTTCCGAGGGGCTACCCCAGCAGCCGCAGTAGCTGAGCGCGTGGCGCCGCTTGAGCGCGTCCAGCACAGTGATGTCCTCGGGCGGTTTGTCGCCCTTGAACTTGCCGCGCGGACGTTCGGCCGTCGTGCAGTTGCTCTTGTGGAGCTGACCGCCGAGGACGAACCCCTTCATCGAACCCGGATCGAGCTTGACCGCATCCGCCGTCTTGTCACCCTTGTCCGGCTTCTTGCCGTCCTTGGGAGCCTCGCCGGCACCGCGACCCATCGCATCGATCGCCTCGTTGATGGTCTCGTGGAGCACATCGCCGAGAAAACCCGGGACAAGCTTCTTGACCTTCTCCTTGGGAAGCTCCAGCACGTTTGCCAGGAACTCAATCGCCTTGGAGATCAAGACGTGCGAACCGGGGACCAGCTCCTCGAAGTTCTTTCCGATTTGGTCTCGCTTCACGAAGCCATTCAAGAGATTCTCGAGGAGGTCGGGGAGTTTTTCCCCGACCTTGAAGCCAAACTTGTCAGCGTGGGAGCTGAACAGCTTGGCCACGTTGATGACCTTGTTATCGGCATCGTCTGACATGAGTCCTCCAGTTGTCAAAGGCCGTCGTCCGGCCGGTTGTGTTGGGCCGAAGCCACGGCTCTGGCAGCGGAAAACCGCTTCCAGCGTGACCGGGCAGTCTAGCACAAAACCATCTTTTTGTCAAGTATTTTTGACAGTATTTTAGCTGTCCTTAGCGCTGAAACGCGCTTGCGAAGAGCGCTTAGGATCGCTATACTCCCAGCAGTTCTTACTCGTATCTTCCCAGAGATATGGCCAAGCGAAAGGCGCAGGCAAAGAAAAACGACGCGGTGAAGGTCGAGGAGCCCTGGTTGACCGACGAAATCGAGGGCCAGCTCTCGGTCGATGTTTATCAAAAAGGCAATGCGCTCGTCGTAAAATCGACGATAGCCGGGGTAGAACCCGAGAACCTCGAGATTTTCCTGAACCGCGACATGCTCACGATCAAGGGCAAGCGCGAGCACGAGGGGCGCGTCGAACGCGGAGACTACTTTATCCGCGAATGCTATTGGGGACGATTCTCTCGAACCATCATCCTGCCAAGCGACGTCAAAAGCGAAGAAGCGAAAGCGACGCTTAAAGACGGCGTCCTTACGATCATCATGCCGAAAGCGCAGCACGCGCGCACCATCCCTGTAAAACTTCTCCTGTAAATGGACGAGCGATTGAAAAAACTCCTGCCGAGTTCTTCCAAGCACCTGGCGCTCGCCGGGGGTTTTTGTCTGTTATTGATTGCGGGACTACTCGCCCTCCAAATCGCTCGAGCGAACGGACGCATCGTGCCGAATATCACGATCGGCGGCGTTGCCGTCGGCGGCTTGACGCCCGAAGCCGCAACGATACGGCTTGAAAACGCGCTCCGAGCCCTCAATGTCTCGGGCGTGCAGTTTCGCTACCAAGACCGCTCTTTGACCGTGCGCGCTCGCGATCTCGGCGGCGAGCCTCCAACCCCGTCCCCGGTCTCTTATGACGTAAAGGGCATGGTCGACGACGCGTTCTCTTTCGGTCACGAACAAGGGCGGATCTCGCTTCTCAAGGCGAATGCGCGGGCGCTCTTTGCCGACGTGCGAAAGCCGGCCAAGCTGTCCGTCGATAGAAAAGCGCTCCGCGATCTCCTCGTCCTGCGTTTCGGCGAACTCGAAAAGCCCGCTCGAGACGCGTCGCTGTCGATCGAGCAAGCGGAAATTTCCGTCGGCGACGCCTCCTCGACGCCGTCTACGCGGATCGATTGGCGCATCGGCGTCTCCCCCGATTCCACCGGAGTGACCTTCGATTACGAGCGGGCCATCGATGAGGCTGTTTCGGCTCTTGAACGCTGGCGCGGAGCATCGGTCGACTTGCAAGCGACGACGAAAGAACCGGCGATCACCGCTGCTGAAGCACGGGGGCTTGTCGAGCCCGCAAAGCGCGTCCTGTCGCGCGGCGACGTAGTCTTGGCCTACGACGACATGACGTGGTCTCTTCCTCCGAAGGAAGTCGCGACAGCGCTCGTGCTTTCAAGGGGAAAAGACGGCTCCGCCGCCCTTACGCTGAAAAGGGAAGTTTTGGAACCGCTTTTGCAAGCGGCTGCGAAAGACATCGAAAGCGAGCCGAAACCGACGCGTTTTACGATCGGAGAAGACGGCCGCGCCCATGATTTCCAAGGAGGATCGCTCGGCAAAACTGTCGACTACGCCGCAAGCATCGAGCGCGTCGAAGACCTCTTCGACTCGTCGGAAAACGGCGTTTTCCCCATCGTCGTCGCGACCGTCGCGGCGCCGGCATCCGACCCGATCGCCGAAGAACTCGGCATTCGGGAATTGCTCGGTTACGGCACGTCGAATTTTGCCGGGAGCCCCAAAAATCGGCGCATCAACATCGCGAACGGCGCCGCTCGCCTCAACGGCATCATCGTGAAGCCGGGAGAAGAAGTCGGCCTGCTCGATTACCTGAAACCCTTCGACGCGTCGGGCGGCTACGTGCCGGAGCTCGTCATCAAGGGAAATCGCACCGTCCCCGAATACGGCGGCGGCCTCTGCCAGATCGGCACGACGACCTTCCGCGCGACCATGGGAGCCGGCCTCCCGATCACGCAGAGACAGAATCACTCGTATCGGGTGCGTTACTACGAACCCGCCGGTACCGACGCGACGCTGTACGATCCCGCTCCTGATTTCAAGTTCGTCAACGACACGGCGTCGCATGCGGTCTTGATCACGAAGATCACGGGAGACCTCGCGCGATTCGAGTTCTGGGGCACGCGCGACGGGCGCGTGCAGAAGCAAGGGCCGATCAAGACCTGGAACGTCACCGCGCCGCCGGAACCGAAGCTGATCGAAACCTCCGAACTCGCGGAAGGCGCGAAAAAGTGCTTTGAAACTCCGCATGCCGGAGCGACGACGAGCTTCACCTATGCAATTACCTATCCGGACGGCACCGTAAAAACGCAAGACTTCCGCAGCGTTTACAAGCCGTGGCAACAGCAATGCCTTGTCGGAAAAGCGGGAGCGCCGCGCATTTCGCTCGGCAAAGACGGATCGCTCAAAGAGCTTCCGCCCGACCAATCGGCCACCGGCGCCGAAGCGATCTGACAGCAAACAACGAAAGACCCTCGACGATGCGTCGAGGGTCTTTTTCTTCTCCAATGTTTACGGAGTGGTCTGCAGAAAATCGCGCTCAAGAAGGTGTCTTATAGGAGTGTTCGAGCCGGAGCCCGAAGTACCCTATGAGATACCTCCATGCTTGTCGTGAGCGCGAGTTTCTAGAGACCAGATGCGATGAGGTCCGAAAACGGTCGGGCTGTGACACAGAATGCCGAGCGCGGTGCTCAAGCAACGGGTGACACTACCATGTCTTGAAAAACTTGTCAAGGAAATCACCAAGCTGTTTCACAAGGTGTTTCACCCCGCAATGACGTTTTCAGGTGAGCGTGCGTATCTTAGCCTTATTTTCTGGTTCTTTATCTGTTCGTACCTATTGACAAAATTGACTTTTTGTGCTAGTATCACTTTCATAAGCCGCTGTCATCAGGCAACGGCCAGAAGGAACACGACCGTTCACAAAAGCACAAAAGGAGGACTCCGTGAAGAATTTGCCTCTTGAATTCCGTCTCCACGAAGAAGGGATCGAGGCCTTTCTCGATCAGTGTGAAATGCGCCGTCTTCGAACTGAAAGCCCGCACACGTCGTTCTGCGGGCATGGCCCGCCGTCGCCCTATCCCGGGCTGTACGCGGCTGAGGATGTCGATGACGGCCGCCTCGACCACGAGGCGCGGAGACCACACTTCGTGAGGGCTGACAATGTGATCGATGAACGGGAGCCATACCCTCTGGACGAGGAGGATGAAGCCATCCTCCTCGGAGACGCGCAGAGAGGAAGCCGGCTGCCTTCTTGGGAAGGTACCGAACTGCCTGCGCGCGAGCGTGGCTACCCCATGCCGAGCACGGTTCTGGGCTTCCACCGACGGAAACCCCCGCTCGAGAACGTTCTGGTTCGCAGGCCCGATGGCAGGTTTGTGCCATACACGCCGATTGCACGACGGAACTAACCCGCTCTCTCACCCCCTTCCCCGCAGGTCTCTCCCTGCGGGCAATCGATTCGCCTCTTCTGCCGCATGGTGCGTCAGGAGGGTCGGACAGATTGATTAACGTCAGGGGGAACCCATGAAGAACATCGCTTTCTGCGGCTGGTATCGGGAGTGTTCCCGGTACTCCGAGGCATGCGGGCGAAGCTTCGCGATCGACGCGATCCTTTCGATCCTGCTCCTGATCGCCTTGTTCGTCTCGATCGCTGCTCTCTAGTTCTCATCTCAGTTCAGTATGGGGAGGAACCTCCCCTTCAGTCTCTAGCGCCTGTGCGTGATCAGCACGCCGGACGCTGGAAACCTGAACCTTCGCACAAAAACAAGGAGAGAGAACCGTGTCCCATAACGCCATCACCCTCTTCATCAAGCTGGCGGGTACGATCGAGACGGCGTCCCAACAGGCCCGCTTCAAGGGGTTGAATATCCGGGTGGACATCGAGCAACGGATCGTCGAGATCAAGGACTTCTTGAAGAAGCTCGAGTTGACCAAGCGTTTCATGGACGAGCTCGCCAGGATCGAGGCTTGGCTCGAGCAGCAGAGCGAGAAGTCCAAGAGCCTCAGGCACACCCTCGGGCTGCTGCAGAACGAGGAGCGCAAGCTCCGCGAGACCGCCGAGCACGTCCGGAGCACGCTGTCTCTCGACAGCCAGCCCGTCGGGGAGATTCCTTCCTCCCTGCGTGTCCCGACCCGCCACGAGCGGCTCAAGGAGCTGGAGCTCGCGATCAAGAAGAACACCGCTTCTCAGACGGAGCTCCAAGAGGAGCTGGAGAACTCCTACCTGAAGGGTCGGAAGACCCGAGCGAACAATCTCAGGGTTCAGATCGAGGAACTAAAGGCAGCCAGGAATGACTGCCCGGAGATGACCAAGAAGGCTCGACAGCTTCTGCGCTGGTTCGAGCGCGCGAACAACGCGGCTAAGGAGGCGGCTTCGACGACCAACGCCTTGTCCGAGTCGGATTCGACGACGGCCCTTCGCGCTTTCATGACCAATGAGGGGCTCGATCCCGACAACGAGTCGGATGTCGAGCTCGCGATGAGCTTCTTCGTCCAGTCCTCGGTGGCCGCCTAAAAACCCCACTCGAAAGGAGAAAACATGCACGCATCTGGCAGCAGGGTCGATGGACCTTCCGTATTCCACCCGGACACGACGCACCCTGGAGTCCTTCACGCGCGCGCATTGGCCAGCCGATTGAGGCGGGACCGGCTCAAACGGCTCGCCCTCGTCTTCGACAGGGACGATCTCATCCCCGACGAGGAGGTGGAATGAGCCACGCTCGCATGGATCGCGCAATCATCGTCGGCTTCTTCCTGTGCATGACCGCCCTGCTCGCTGCAGGAACGGCCTGCATCGTGCAGAGCGCCGGCACCGCGATTCGGTCCAACCCCCGCTGACACTTCCGAACTCACCCCATACTCAAACCCCGCGTCATCGACGCGGGGTTTTTCACGATCTTGAGCTCCTTATTTGCGGATGATTTTGTCGATCAACCCGTACTTTCTGGCTTCCTCGGCGGTCATGAAGTTATCGCGATCGGTGTCCTTCTCGATCTTCGCGAACGGCTGCCCGGTAAAACTCGCGAGCATGCGGTTCAAGTCATCCTTCATCTTCAAGATACGTTCGGCGCGGATCTTGATGTCGGAAGCTTGCCCTTCGGCGCCTCCCAAGACCTGATGGATCATGATTTCGGAGTTCGGAAGGGCGAAGCGCTTGCCTTTTGCGCCGCCGGCAAGCAGCACCGCGCCCATCGAAGCCGCCATGCCGACGCAGATCGTCGAAACGTCCGGCTTGATGAGGTTCATGGTGTCGAGAATCGCGAGCCCTGCCGTGACGGAGCCGCCCGGCGAGTTGATATAGAGCTTGATGTCTCGATCCTTGTCCTGGCTCTCAAGAAAGAGCAGCTGAGCGATGACGATGTTCGCGATGTTGTCATCGATGCCGTCGCCCAAGAAGATAATGCGGTCGATCAGGAGGCGCGAGTAAATGTCGTAGGCGCGCTCCCCCATCGGCGTTTTTTCGACGACCGTGGGCACGAGATAGTTCTTCGCGGAAAACGAAGTGATGGTGTAAGGATTATGCATAGCATGATGAGTATATCGCGGAGCAGCGGCGTTGACAAAAGGCAGCGCAGGTGCTCTTATGGCGATACGCAAAGGAGGTTACGTGGAAAAAGTATTTTTTGTTCCTTTCTTGACCGGGGTTCGCGGCACGTTTGGAGAACTAACCGGAGGGGTCGAGCTCTTTACCTTTTGGGATGACTACGTGGCCCCTGAAGGAGCCGAGACTGCATGTTTGAGCCGCACGCACATCGCGCATGCGGCATCTATTACCCTTGCGCGTGTAGCGAGGAGGGTTGCGGATGTTTTTGACATCGCGGCGAAACAAAACTTGCTCGATGGAGGCGTCCTCGCCCGCGCGATCAAAGTTTTGATCGAAAAGATCGTGTACCCTGACGGGCGAGGTCCCTTGGCGGGGGATGAGTGGGTTCGGAATGCTGCTCTGCGCAATGGCGCCGCGGAGTACGGATATGCGCTGTTGCTCGAGTTGAAGAACGCCTCATTGCGAGAGGAGTATAATACTCCTGAAAAACGGGCAGAGCGAGCTGGTTGTTCTTTCGCTTACGCCGTGGCCTGCGATGATCCGGCGACGGGGCAAAAGGCGGCTCCGCAAGACGCTCTTCATTGGGGCTCGCTCATGTCGTTCGTCAGCCTCCAAACACTGGTCCACGCTGGCCTTAGGCACCTATCCGACGAACGCGTGCCCTGGGCGCTCATGGCACTCGTCCGCTACGTGGCGGATGGGAATGACTACCGAAAAAATATCGATCGGCTCAGAGAGCTCGTTGAGCTCTGTATCATGATCGAGGGGAAGTACGCCTAAACCTCCAAGCGGAGGTTTTTTTATAATGCCGGAAGCTCGAATAGCGGCCCAAGATCGCTCTGTTGGACGACCCAGCCGTCCGGACGCTCGACGATCGCCCCGTCGGCGACGAATCCGGCCGCTTTGCGATGTCCGCCGCCGCCGTAGGCTTTGGCCAGCTCGGCAACGTCGGTATCGGAGGCGCTGCGATAACTCCCTTTCACGCGCTTTTTCTCCATCTCCTTGAGAACCAGCACGACGTCGGCTTGAAGCAGGTGATTCAAAAAATTCGAGAGACCCTCAAGATGCTCGTCGTGCACAGGATAGTCTTCAAAATCTTCGCGAAAGAGCGCGGTTGACGCCAGCTTGGTTTCCGGGTTCCAGCGCAAGCGTTCAAGCGCCCTCCCCCAGAGCTTGAGCGCATGGAACGGCTTGTTGCGCATGAGGCGCTTCGTGATATCGCGGATCGAGACGCCTTTCAAAAGAAGCTCGGAGGCGATTTCAAGGCTCTTCACCGTCGTAGCCGGGTTCGAGAAGTTCGACGTGTCGGTCAGGAGCCCGGTCATGAGGCACGTCGCCATCGAGCGCGTGATCTCGACATGATTGTCGTCGAAAAACTCATGCACGACTTCGGCTGTCGACGACGCTTTCGTCACGACCAGGTTCTCGTCGCCGAAAAGCGTATTCGTCACGTGGTGGTCGAAGTTGGCGATGAACGGACGCGCGCGCATGTTGGCGACAAACGTATCGATGCCGGCGTATTTCAAATCGCCGGCATCAAATACACAGGCCATGTCGACATCTTCGTCTTCAAAAATATTCGGATCGGTTTGGACGTCGCGAATGCGCGGGAAATACGCGTAAACCGAAGCCGGTTCATCGACGCAAAAAGCAAGCGCTTCATGCCCGTGGTCGCGCAACCAGTTATACACGGCCATCATGGCGCCCAACGTATCGCCGTCAGGCTTGCGGTGCGCGACAAGAAGAGGCTTCCGTGCTGCGGACAGTTTTTCGAAAATGCGGCGTGAAACGGCTCGGTGTTGCATAGCAGCCGTTGAGCGTACGAGAAATAAAAAAACCCGTCAAGAGAACGGGATCAGGATTCGATGATCATGAGGAGGGAGCTCTCGACAGCCAGTCTTTCCTGTACAAAGCGACATACTGCTTCCTCGGTCACGCCAGCAATCTCAGCGGCAGTTTCCTCTTCTGTCGCAATGCCTCCGGTCGTGGCGATAAGATCTGAGGCGTGATGGAGACGTTCCATGAACGTCATGTCGGCAAGTTCTGCAGCCATCCGAGCCGTATGACGCACGTGCGGAATACGCGCAAGCAGCGCCTGGTAGTCGCGCAGCGCCGCCTCCACTTCAAGGCGCACACTGTCTACGACCCCGATCGCAACCATAGTTTCAATTTCGAAACGAACGTGGTCGAGACATAAACCTGTCTCGACCTTGACGCTGTAGACCATGCGCGTCTGTTCGCGAACACGACCCATTAAGACTTTCTCCAAGCACTGCGCCGTGACGCTGCGTATACCGAACCATCCAAGAGGAAGCTTCCACATCCAACGAAGTGCCGCTTTGATCGGTGCGCCGTCGCCAAGTGGCTTGAACCTTTGCACTCTCGTGCCGAATGGTTCAAGCGGCAATGGCGGAATCGAAGCGATAGCCCCGAAAGAATGGGGTGTCGGCGTTAGCAGATTCCGTTCAAGGCTGGAAACTACTTGATCAAAGGATGCTCCCCCGACTGTAACGATG
>CAYMBC010000012.1:0-19920 GCA_964388605.1 uncultured Gammaproteobacteria bacterium | reverse complement strand
GCAACTCGGGCATGCCGTCGAGCTCCGCAAGCTCCGCGAGTTCCAGGACCTCGGCCACACGGTCATCTTTTCGATCGGCGACTTCACCGCGCTGATCGGCGACCCGACGGGCAAGTCCAAGACGCGCCCGATGCTCTCCGCGAAAGAGATCAGAGACAACGCCAAAACCTACCTCAAGCAAGTCGGCAAAATTTTGGACGTGAAGAAAGGCGAGATCCGCTACAACTCGGAATGGCTCGGCAAAATGAAAGCCGCCGATTTCATTTCGCTGTGCGCCCAATTCACCGTTGCCCGCATCATCGAGCGCGATGATTTTTCGAAGCGCCTCGCCGCCAAGACGGACGTGCACATGCATGAGCTGCTCTACCCGATGCTTCAGGCCTACGATTCGATCGCGCTCGACGCCGATGTCGAACTTGGCGCTGCCGACCAAACCTTCAACCTTCTCGCCGGCCGCGCGCTCATGAGCAAAAAGGAGATGGCGCCGCAAGATGTTCTCACGACGCCGATTTTGGTCGGTACCGACGGCAAGGAAAAGATGTCGAAGTCGCTGAACAATTATATTGGACTGTCGGATTCGGCCGACGACATGTTCGGCAAGACGATGTCCGTGCCGGACAGCGCCCTTCCGAACTGGCTCGAACTCGCCGCCGACTACTCCAAAGAAGAGATTGCCGCCGAGCATGCCGCGCTCAAGAAGGGGGAGAACCCGCGCGACGTGAAAATGCGCCTCGCGAAGCGGATCGCCATGATGTACCACGGCGACAAGGCCGCTACCGCCGCCGAAGCGGCGTTCAAGGCGCGCTTCCAGAAGGGGGAGATGCCGACGGAGATGAAAAGCTGGAAGCTGGCCAAGCCGATGAAGCTCTACGAAGTCGTTGCGGCCGCCTTCGCGATGTCGAACTCACAAGCGCGTCGCGATATCGAAAGCGGCGGCGTGAAGATCGATGGCGCGGTCGTCAAAAACCCCTTGCAAGACATCACGAAGGGCGGAACTATTCTCCAAAAGGGGAAATTGCATTTCATTAGGATTGCTTAGTGGATGTCATCCCTGGGAAAGCAGGGATCCAGTACCTTGATGAACTATTGAATTGGATTCCTGCTTTCGCAGGAATGACGTGGAAAGTTATGTATCTGATTGAAGAACTGAAACTGAATCTTGCCGGAGCGCTTTCAAAAGCGACCGGTGAGGATATCTTGCCCGAAGCTTTGGAGTATCCGGAACTCTCCGAAAATGGAGACCTGGCATTCCCGTGTTTTTCGCTGGCCAAAAAGCTGAAGTCCGCCCCTCCGAAAATTGCCGCCGATCTCGCTTCGCAAACGAAACTTCCAGAGGGATTCGAACGCGTCGAAGCCAAAGGTCCGTATCTCAACTTCTTTTTTGATCGCGCGGAGCTTGTCGAAGAGGCTTCCTCCACAGTTCTCGAGGCAGGCGACGCCTACGGCAACCACGCTGGGGAGGAAGAGAAGGTTATGGTCGAATACATCAGCCCGAACAACAACAAGCCGCTTCACCTCGGGCACGTCCGCAACGGCTTGATCGGCGCGTCTTTGTGCAACCTCTACGAGTCGCAGGGCAAGAAAGTGACGCGCGCGCTGCTCTTGAACGACCGCGGCCTCGCGATCGCCAAGGCGATGGTCGCCTACGTGAAGTGGGGGAATGGCGCGACGCCGGAGACGCTCGGCAAAAAGGGCGATCACTATCTCGGCGACCTCTACGTGATGTACGAGCAGGCCGCAAAGAAAGACGAGACATTGGAAAAAGAGGCGCACGAAGTGATCCGCAAATGGGAAGCCGGCGACGCGGAAACGCGCGCGCTCTGGAAAACCATGAGTACCTGGTGCGAAAACGGCCAGCACGACACCTATAAACGGTTCGGCTTCCGTTTTGACGTCGAATACAAAGAATCGGAAATCTATCAGGAAGGAAAAGACATCGTCGAGCTCGGTTTGAAAAAAGGCGTTTTCAAGAAAGACGAAACCGGCGCCGTCTTCGCCGACCTTGAAGAGTACAAGCTACCGAACAAGATCGTGCTTCGGTCGGACGGCACTTCGCTCTACATCACGCAGGATCTCTACCTCGCCAAGAAGAAGTTCGACGAGGAAGGAATCGACGCGTCGGTCTACGTCGTCGGCAATGAGCAGAATTTGCACTTCCAGCAGCTCTTCAAAATTTTGGAGCTGCTCGGTTTCGGGTGGGCCGCGAAAGCGAAGCACCTTTCCTACGGTTATGTAACCCTTCCGGAAGGCCGCATGAAGTCGCGCGAAGGCACGGTCGTCGATGCCGACGATCTTCTCGCCGCGCTTGAAACGGACGCTGCAATGGAAATCAAGCAGCGCCATGCCACGCTTCCGGACGACGAAGTGGTTCGTCGCGCGCGCGCGGTCGCCCTGGCCGCCGTGAAGTTCTACTTCCTCGAAGTCGATATTTCTTCGGACATGGTGTACGACCCGAAGGCCTCGCTTTCCTTCGCGGGCAAGACGGGTCCGTATCTTCAGTACATGCACGCCCGCATCCGCTCGCTTCTCAAAAAATCCGAGGCAGAAGCGAAGGCGGAGGGGGGAGGGCGCCATCTTGTGCCGGAGGAATTCGCGCTGGCGTTCGCGCTCGCGCGTTTCCCCGAGGCTGTCCGCCGCGCCGCCGAGCAGGACCGCCCCTCGCTCGTGGCCGCGCATGCCTACGAAACGGCTAAGGCCGTCGCCGCTCTCTACGAGAACGCCCCCGTCCTTTCGGCCTCGAAAGAGGATCGCAAGGCTCGTTTGAAGCTGCTCGCGGCCTCGGCGGCGGTGCTGAAACGGGGTACGGAGCTCCTGGGGTTCTCCGTTCCCGAAGAGATGTAGACAACGATTTTGTTCATCCCCGGAGGGTGCTTTGCCCTCCTTTTTTTTACAGGGTACAATAGGAAAAGAAATTCACAGCCTGCTTCAGGCGCTAACATTTTCGTGGAGGTATGTTCAAGAATGAGCGTGATATGGTCGCTGCAAACGAAACCGAAACGGTCATTGCGCCGTCCGTGCGTGTCGAAGGAGACTTCGTGAGCGAAGGCAATGTTCGCATCGAAGGCATGGTGACCGGATCGATCTCCACTGAACGCGATCTGATCGTGGGCGAAGCCGCCAAGATCACGGCGAACATCGAGGCTCGCAACGGCACCATTGCCGGAGAGCTTCATGGAAATCTTCGCGTGTTCGACCGGCTCGAGCTGTCTTCGACCGCGCGCATCTACGGCGACATTCAAGCCAAGGTATTATCGGTCGCTCCGGGCGCCGTCATGCGCGGGCAACTCGTGATCGGCATGGATGTTCAGCCGGCCAAGAAGCAGGAAATCATGGAAGAGCGCGCGGAAGGCGCGATGCGTCCGGCTCGCACGGCTCGGGAAAAAAAGATCGAGGAAATCCTTCAGCAATAACGCTCAGGCAGGATGTACGCGTACGTCTACGACAGCTTCGTTACCGACAAGCGCCATGAACGCCTCCTTTCGCGCGTGGAAACGCGTTTGACGGATCTTGGCATCAGCGGGCGTATCGAGCGCCTCACGATGTTCAAGAACATCGGCGAGATCGTGGCGGATGCCGCGGAACAAGGGTGCGAAACGATTGTCGCTGTCGGCAACGACGAAACGATCGGTCGCTTGATTGACGAGGTGGGGGGGCACGAGATGGCCTTCGGCGTCATTCCGATCGGCGACGGCCCGCATGAGATCGCCGGGCTTCTTGGGGTGGAAGAAGGAGTCGAGGCGTGCAATATTTTGTCACGCCGCGTGCTGCACACGGTCGATCTCGGGCGCATCAACGGGCATTATTTCCTTTCCTCCGTCCGTATTCCGCGGACACGCGCGGCGATTTCCTGTAACGGCCAATACAGCGTCATTCCGACCGAGGACAACGAAGTGCAGGTCTGCAACCTTGCGCCTATGGCCATGTCGGCCGAAGGGGCGCCCACGATCAGCTCTCCGCGCGACGGCTTCCTGGAAACCGTCTTCCAGCCGTCTCCGCGCCGAGGATTCTTTTCGAACCTCTTCCGCAAGGCCGAGGCTCCGGTTCCGCCGACGATCGTTCCCGTGCGCAAGCTCACGGTCAAGCATCATCAGCCCGTCACCGTCATCCGCGACGGTCAACGGCTCTCATCGAGCGTGCTCGATATCGAGATTTTGCCGGACAAGCTGAAGGTCATCACGGGCAAGACGAGAAAATTCGAATAAAAACACCCCGGCGCTTGCCGGGGTGTTTTTGAAAAAATCCCCGCACGATTGCGTGCGGGGATACTACGCTTGTCAGCAAGAACGCGTTGACTTGTATCGTATGAGCTCTTTTTAGCAAAAAAGCCCACCCTTCGGTGCGCTCACTTGCTGGTGCGGTCGGAGAGACTTGAACTCTCAAGCCCTTGCGGGCGCTACCACCTCAAGGTAGTGCGTCTGCCAATTTCGCCACGACCGCTTATTGCGAACGGGAGTACTATACTTCAACATCCCAGCCTTGGCAAGGCCTTTTACGGAAAATCAAAACGCCCCTTGCGGGGCGCTTTGAGAGTGCCGATTACTGGCGCTCCGGGCGAGGCTGAGCTTCGTTCAGGGCAACCGGACGACCGACAATTTCCTTGCCGTTCATCTCGGCGATTGCCGTGGCGGCCTCCTCAGCGGAGGACATCTCGACGAAGCCGAAACCGCGCTTGCGGCCGGTCATACGGTCGACCGGGATGAACACGGAAACGACCGTACCGAACGGAGCGAAGGCGGCCTTGAGGTCATCCTCGGTGGCCTGAAAAGACAGGCTGCCGACGAAGATTTTGGCGCTGGCCATACTTGCGTTGGGCTTAGCGGGTGAGTTACAAAGGTTCGTGAACCTTTCACTCGTCTTTCGCACTGCGAGCTGGGTATGGCTGACGCCGACCTCGTTCCTCGTGCTACGTACGCGTGTAAAGACAGAGTACACGAACCGGGGTAATTTGTCAATGAAAGTGCCCTTGCTTGTCAAGCGGCCTGCAGGTAGTCTAAAGCGGCAAGGGCGCTTAGCTCAGTTGGTTAGAGCGACTCGTTTACACCGAGTAGGCCGTAGGTTCGAATCCTACAGCGCCCACCAAGAATGATAATTGACACCGCGGGGACTTCGTGATGAAGTTCCCGCGGTTTGAATTGGAGGAAATCAATGTCGAGCGAGCCGATCGAACTGTGCGGCAGCTGTAATGGGCTGTGTTACACGACGACAGAAGAGGGGACACACTACGGTACGAGTCACATACGGCACGTCTGCGTAGCGTGTGAAGGACGCGGTTGCAAACCCATCCCTTCCGGGGCGCTGTTTGAATGTCCGAACTGCAAACACGAGATTCTCGCGAGCAGTATCGTCCCGCATGGTACGTGTGTATTTTGCAAAGCGGCCTTAATGCTGATGCTACCTCAGTGCCTCTTGCCGGTCATCGAGAAATTCACACACAGTCTCTTTCATGACAACAGTAGCGGTGCCGGTTATGGCATGAATCTGCAACGCGTCGTGGAGCACCTGCGTGGTCCGCGGGCGATTGCCATGTCGGAACGCGACCGTATCATTCACCCCGGACATCGTTCGACCTTCTCGCGGTTTGTCAGTCCTTTCCCGCACTCCGGCTCGTTGGTCATTGAGCTGGGGAGATTCGAGAATCGAGGCGGCGAGCTCGTTGAAGAGCTCTTGCAACAAGTAGAAGTGACCGCTACCCCGACTCTCGGTAACCGCTGATCCCTCATCAGCGCTTTTTATTTTATGGTATACTTTCAATATATGATTGGACGCATCCTTGGAGGATTCGTCGGCGCTGCAGTTGGCTTCGTCATGGTCTGGAAGTCAAGCTTCTTCGCCGAAACATTCGGTTCGATTTCAAGCTGGGCCGACGCGCATCTGGGCGGCATGCGCATGGTCTATAAGCTGATCGGCATTTTGATGATTTTCATTTCGTTCCTCGTTATCACGAACTTGCATTTTATTTTCTTCCGCGCCGTGTTCGGAAGCCTCTTCGGGATCCCGGATGAAGCGACACTCTCAGTATGAAGTACTTGCCGACCGGGCGGTCGCTCATCGATCCGTTCAATGCTTTGGCGAAAGCGGGCATCCGTGAAGAGATGCGCGTCGCGGATTTCGGCGTGGGTACGGTCGGTCATTTCCTGTTTCCTGCGGCAAAGCTTGTCGGCGCGAAAGGACACGTGTACGGCGTTGATATTTTGAAATCGGTCATTCAGGCCAATCAAAGCCGCATACGTGCCGCGGGCTTTGAAAACGTCGAGCTCGTCTGGGGAAACTTCGAACGTCCGATGGGCTCGAGGCTCCCGGATGCGTCCATGGACATGGTGCTCATGGTCAATGTGCTCCACGCCGTAGATAAGCTGCCGGCGCTGCGCGAGGCCAAGCGCGTGCTGCATACGGGCGGCGTTTTGCTCGTCATCGAATGGAATCCGGCAGGTGCCGCGCTCGGCCCGGCTTCCGAGAAGCGGCTTTCAAAAGAGCAGGCTTCCGCCTTGGGCGCGGAAGCCGGCTACGAAGCCCTCGGGCAGTTCGATGCCGGCCCGCATCATTTCGGAGCGGTCTTCAAAAAGCCTTGAGCTGCCGCCACTTGCGTGAACGGCGGCTCTTTGTTTACTCTTTGAGCGTTATTGGCAAATCTTCTCTATGCCTCTCCTTACCTGGTCGTATTGGTTCAGTCTCCAAGCCCGCGAACTCCTGCCGAACGTGAAGTTCGCGCTCCTCGCTTTTTTCGGGGTGCTTGCGGTGTTCGGGTACGTTGCCTCGCGTTTCGCCAAAAAGAAACAGGGGTCCTTGCTCGCTATTGAAGGAGCCAAGCGGCTCGCTTCATTCGGTCTTTGGATGGGAATGACCGGACTTTTGCTCGTCTTTTTCACCCACGAGCTGATTTATTTTTTCGGCGCGCGTTTCTGGTATCTTGTCTGGCTCGCTGTCGCAGTGTGGTGGGCGGCTGCCATCGGTCGCGCGCTCCTGGTCGTCGTTCCCGGGCGCTCAGCCGCCTTTGCCGAGAAGGCGCGTCTTGAGAAATGGATTCCGAAAGGAAAATAACGGGGGATCGCGGCGAACACCTCGCGGCTGCGTTTTTGCGCTCGCGGGGTTTTCGTATCCTGGAGCGGCAAGCGCGCATTTCACGAACAGGCGAAATCGATCTTATCGCTCTCGATGGCGAGACGTTCGTGTTTGTCGAGGTGAAGACGCGTCGAAACCCCTCGTTCGGCTCCCCTGAAGAAGCCGTGACGCCGTCGAAGCTGCGCAGGATGGCCGCCTGCGCCGAGGGTTGGAGGAACGCCAACGGCCTTTCGGATCGTCCGTACCGCATCGACGTTGTCGGGATCGAGCTTTCCGGAGGAAAGCCGATCATCCGCCATCTCGAAAACGTCGGTGATTGACGCTGCGGATGTTCTCTGGTATGATGTTTCCGTTATGATGCCAGCCTTTATAAAGAGGTTGGCATTCTTCATACCCCATATTTTATGGCCAGCCCCATTGTTCAAGCGATCCAGCAGATTTGCGAGGAAAAAAACATTCCGTACGAGGTTGTGATGGAAACGATCGAGGCCGCCCTTGCGGCGGCATTCCGCAAGGATTTCGGCAACAAGAACCAGAACCTCAAAGTCGAGTTCGACCCGGAGACGATGAATATCCGCGTTTTCGACGAAAAGCTGGTCGTCGAGGATCAGGAACTTCCGACGGAAGAGGAGCTTGCCGCGTTGGAAGCGGCTCAGGCCTCCGGAGCGATCGAAGAGCCACAACTCGACGAGGAAGGAAATCCGATCAAGCGCTTCAATCCGAAGCTCGAGATCATGCTTTCGGAAGCCAAGAAGATCAAGCCGGACGCCGGGATGAACGAAACGCTTCGCATGGAGCTGGACGTTCCGGGCGAGTTCGGACGCATGGCCGCGCAGACCGCGAAGCAAGTCATCATCCAAAAACTCCGGGAAGCCGAACGGGAAAACGTGTTCGGCGAGTTTAAGGGGCGCGAGGGAGAGATCGTGAACGGCATCGTTTCCCGCAAGGAAGGGCGCCTCGTGCTGGTCGATCTCGGACGCATCATGGCGACCATGCCTCCGGAAGAGCAGATCCCCAGCGAAAGCTACGCTTCAGGCGCGCGCCTCAAGGTGTATGTCAGCTCGGTGACCATGACGACTCGCGGGCCCATGGTTATCGTGAGCCGGGCGCATCCGGATATCGTCCGAAAGCTGTTTTCGACGGAAATTCCGGAAGTCGCTTCCGGAGCGGTGCAGATCCATTCGGTCGCGCGCGAGGCCGGTTCGCGCTCGAAAGTCGCCGTCTCCGCGGACGACGCGAATATTGACCCGATCGGTTCTTGCATCGGGCAGCGCGGCACGCGCATCCAGACGATCATCAGCGAGCTTGGCGGTTCAGAGAAAGTCGACGTCATCCTTTTTGACGAGGATGCCTCCGTCTTCATCGCCAAGGCGCTGGCGCCGGCCAAGGTCAAGCGCGTGTTGCTTGATGAAGTTAATCGCGTCGCCACGGTGCACGCCGACGCCGACCAGCTTTCCCTCGCGATCGGCAAGGGCGGACAGAACGTCCGGCTCGCCTCGCGTCTTACCGGCTGGAAGATCAACGTCATGGACGCCAACGACAATGCGGTCGCAGCGCCTTCGGAGGAGAAGGTTCCTCCTCTCGGAGCGCAGGCGAACGAAGATGAAATTACCGAAGAGGTGACCGAGGAGATGGATTCGCTCGCGAAAGGCACGGAGATTCCGTCCGACGAGAAAGGCGAGTAGAATACCGGCATAACGTAATCAATCCTCATGCTTGCGATCTATCACGCGGTCCTGTACCAGCCGATCCTGAACCTCCTCGTCGGCTTGTATAACGTCCTGTTCAACGATTTTGGCCTCGCGATTCTGGCGCTCACGATCCTGGTTCGCGGGCTTCTGTGGCCGCTGACGCACAAATCGCTGGCCAACCAGAAGGCAATGCTGGATATCCAGCCGAAGATCAAGGAGATCCAAGCCAAGTACAAAGACAACAAAGAAGAGCAGGCCAAGGCCATGATGGCCGTATACGCGGAACACAAGGTCAGCCCGTTCTCTTCGTGCCTTCCGCTTTTGGTGCAGCTCCCGCTGTTCATTGCGCTGTATCAGGTGCTGTCGGCCGGCTTGAAGTCGCAGGGGTTGGACGGGTTGTATGCGTTCGTTCCGAACCCCGGCACGATTTCGACCTTGTCTCTCGGTTTTCTTGATCTCTCGAAGCGCAGCATCGTGCTCGCGGTGCTCGCCGCAGGGGCTCAGTTCTTCCAGGCGAAAATGATGAATCGCAAGGATCCGGAAGTCCATAAGGAAGAGAGCAAGGACGAGGACATGATGGCGACAATGAACAAGCAGATGCTGTACATGATGCCCGCCATGACCCTCTTTATCGGCTGGAACTTGCCTGCCGGCCTCACGCTCTACTGGCTGCTCACCAACCTAGCGATGATCGCCCAGCAGAAACTCGCCTTCGGCAAGAAGAAATAAACAGCTGGAACAAACGGCGCTTTCCGGTTATGCTGGAAGCGTTGTTTTGTTTTTATGCCCGTTCTTGAAGAAAAAAAACTGTTGAAGTTGCCGGTTGAAACGAGGAGCGGAACCGGTCTCGGCCGCGTGCTCGGATTTGACATCGAAGTCGAGAGCCAGTCCGTTTCGCGTTGGCGCGTCCGTCCGGACGGTTTGGCAAGGCGCATGCTGGCCCACCCGCTCGTCGTTTCCCGCGAGCAGGTGCTTTCGATCACGGAAGAAAAGATGGTCGTTGACGATAGCGTTGAAAAAGAAATGGAGCTGGCCAAAGCCAAGGCAATCGGCCTCGTTTCAAACGCCAAGGCATGAACATCCTCTTGGAGAGAATCCTTTCGGAGCTTTCCTACTATGACGTCCTCGACGTCGCTCTTACCGCGCAGGAGCTTTTTCTTGCGTTGCCCGCCAACAAGGGCGCGGATCCGGCGTTTGAAGAGTTCGAGGAGGCGCTCGACATCGCGTTTGATCGACGCCTTGTCGCGTCGGCGGAAGGATTCTACTGCCTGCCTGGGCGCGAAGCGCTTATTGCGCTTCGGAAAACCAGGTATATCTTGGCGGAAGCGAAGTTTGCGCGCGCTCGGTCGTTTCTGCGGCTGGCGCGGCATGCTCCGTACTTGCGCGCGGCATTCGTGTGCAACACGCTCGCGCGGTCCAACGCGCGTCCAGAAAGCGACATCGACCTGTTTCTCGTCGTTGCGCCAGGGCGCCTGTGGCTGGTTCGGATGATGGTCGCCGGGTTGGCCGTTGTGTTGCGCGTTCGCCCGACGAAAACCGAGTCGGCCGACCGGATATGCCTCAGTTTTTTCGTGACGAGCGACGCGTTGGATTTGCGACCGCTCGCGCTCGCGGATGACGTGTATCTCGCGCATTGGCTGCACGAGCTCTATCCCGTCTACGATGAGGCGGGCGTGGCGCTCCGAATATCGTCCGAGAACGGGTGGATGCGGCGTGTTCGTTCGAAGGGAGGCGCGCAAACGGCTTCGCCGCGTCGCGCGGTCGGCCTTTTCTCTCGCTCTGGAAAAAAGCTCATCGAGCGCTGCCTTGATGCGTTTGGCGGCGACTATTTCGAACGGCTCGCGAAACGCTGGCAACAGGACAAGTTCCCGCCCGCCCTTCGCGCCGGGGCGGAAGCGTCATTCTCCGGAGTCGTGTTATCCGACAAGGTTCTCAAATTCCATGAGCGTGACCGTCGCGCGGATATTCGCGATTCGTATCAAGAAAAATACGCCCATGCCCTTCGCACGTTGGCGTGACCGGTTCACGTTTCTTCTCGTCGCGCTTCTGCCGTGGCAGGCGCGCTATATCAAGGAATCAGCCGCTCTGTTCGGTGTTCCGTGGGAGCAGGGAACGTCGGCGCTCTTTGCGCTGGATGCGCTTCTGCTTGCCGCGATGTCGTGCCATTTGTTAGCTGCCGCGGTTTCGCGCGAACCTCGAAAAGCAGGCGCTCCGCTCTGGATCCAAGTCTCCGCGCTGCTTCCGGCCTACGCGTTCTTTTCGGTGTTCTGGGCATACGACACGACGGGAGCGCTGTTTTCGTTGATCCGTCTTTGCGAAGGGTACGCGCTCGCGTATCTCCTTTGGGTTTCGAGAACGTCGCTGGCCGCTATGTTGCAGGCATTCGTCGCGGGGACGGCGCTGTCCGCGGCGCTCGGCATCTGGCAATTTTTCACGCAAACGTCGTTTGCTTCGACGTGGCTCGGTGTGGCCGCGCATCCCGCGGCCGAGGCGGGGGTTTCCGTCGTCGAACACGGGGCCGGAAGGTTCCTGCGAGCCTATGGAACCTTGCCGCATCCGAACGTCTTCGGCGGGTATGCGGCGGCAGGGCTTGTCGCCGCCGCCGCGCTCTTGACGCGTCCCGGCCGTTTCCGTCCAGTTCTGCTCGCCGCGGTCAGCATTCTTGGCGCGGGTCTTGCCGCCTCTTTCTCGCGTTCGGCCTGGCTCGCCGCCGCGTTCGCGCTTGCAACCGCCTTCTTGCTTCCGCGGGCGGTTCGCGCGAAAGAGACGCGGCGGCAGGCGGTTCCGGCGCTGCTCGCCGCGATGGCTGGCGCCGCTTGCGTCGGGTTTTTCGTTCTGCCGCTGATTTCGGCGCGCTTGTCGTTCGATGGGCGGCTTGAGGCGCGCTCCGTTGCCGAGCGCGCGGCTGCGGCCTCGGGCGGCACGGAAATGCTTCTTCGGTATTTTGCCACCGGCGTCGGTATCGGCAATTATTTGCCGACCGCGTTTCTTTCGCTCGGCGTTCCCGAAGATGCGTACGCGATGCAGCCGCCGCATTTCGTTCCGCTCCTGCTCGGGGCGGAGCTCGGATTTTTCGGTCTCGCAATCCTGCTCGGTTTCATTTTCGCATGGTGGTATGCCGCGCTGTGGGTGTTGCGCCGGACGCCGTCTTCGCTCATCGCGGTCACGGCCACGCTCCCGCTCGTCATCGTTCTCGTCAGCTTTTTTGACCATTATCCCTACGACCTTTTCGCTGGAACGATGCTGACCGGCGCGTGTTTCGGTTTTTTCCTCAAAGCGGGGGAGGAGAAATCGGATTGACGCGCGGGGTTTTGAATCTCAGGCGGAGACTCCGCGGCGTTTTTGCCTCGGAGGTTTTTCGGATTCATGCGATCGAACTTTCGTTTCTTTCCTCCCGGATCGGCAATCTTGCCGCGTACGGCATCGATCCGTACCGTTCCATTTTTCTCCTTGAAAAGAACTGGCTGTAGAGTGCGGTTTCGGCGCTTGCATGTCAGGCACAAGAAAAACACTCTGCGTAAAAAAGGAAAAACGTGCCATGACAAAGGGGTAACCGTTCAGTCTTGGGCGGAAGGGTTTGACACTGAATACGGCCTTGTTTACACTGCGGCTAGCACTCCTCTGATTTGAGTGCTAACATCACACTCGCCATAATTCTTCATGCACCTACGGTATGCCTCTCCGTCCTCTCGGTGACCGCGTCGTGGTCAAGCCTCTTACGCAAGACGAGGTGACCAAGTCCGGCATCATCCTTCCTGAAACCGTCGATAAAGACCGTCCGGAACGCGGCGAAGTGATCGCCATCGGTCCTGGAAAAATGCTCGAGAACGGCGCCTTCGGCCCCATGGGCGTCAAAGTCGGCGACAGGATCGTGTTCAAGAAATACTCTCCTGACGAAGTGAAGATCGACAACGTCGAATATCTCTTGGTTGCGGAATCCGACATCATGGCTGTTATTGAATAACTATGGCAAAGCACATTTTCTACGGCGACGAAGCGCGCCTCAAGCTCAAGGCCGGCGTCGACAAGCTGGCCGACGCGGTCAAAGCTACGCTTGGTCCGAAGGGCAAGAACGTCGTGATCGCCCGAGGATACGGCGCTCCGATCGTTACCAAGGACGGCGTTACCGTCGCGAAGGAGATCGATCTCGCCGATAAGACGGAACAGATGGGCGCGGAACTCGTGCGCGAAGCCGCTTCCAAGACGAACGACTCCGTCGGCGATGGCACGACGACGGCTACGCTCTTGGCGCAGGACTTGATCAACCTCGGTTTCGAGAAGATCAAGAACGCGCGTTTCGAAGTCGACGTCCACGCCATGCGCTCCGGCATGCAGGAATACGTCGAAGAGGTTTCGAAGAATCTGGACGCCCAGGCGGAGCAGATCGCTGGCAACCGCGACCGAATCGCCCAAGTCGCGACGATTTCCGCCAACAATAACGAGGAAGTCGGAAACTTGCTGGCTGATTTGATGATGAAGGTCGGCAAGGACGGCGTCGTTACGGTCGAGGAATCGCAAGGCGTTTCGATCGAAACCGAGCATGTCGAAGGCATGCAATTCGATCGCGGGTACGTGTCGGCCTACATGGTTACGAACGCCGAGCGCATGGAAGCTTCCTATAACGACGCGCACGTCCTGATCACGGACAAGAAACTGTCCTCGATCCAGGAGCTCCTGCCGGTTTTGGAAAAGGTCGCCGCAACGGGACGCAAGGAAGTCGTGATCATCGCCGAGGATGTCGACGGCGAGGCTCTCACGACGCTGGTTGTCAACAAGCTGCGGGGCGCGTTCAACGTGCTGGCCGTCAAGGCGCCGGGTTTCGGCGATCGCCGCAAGGAAATGTTGAAGGATATCGCCGCGCTCACGGGCGGCAAGGTCATCATGGATGAAATCGGACTCAAGCTCGAAACCGTCGAGCTTTCCGATCTCGGACGCGCTTCCCGCGTTACCGCCACGAAGGACAAGACGACGATCGTCGGCGGCAAGGGCGAAGAGCGGGCGATTCAGGCGCGCATCGGCGAAATCAAGAGCGAACTCGCCAACGCCTCCAACGATTTCGACAAGGAAAAACTTCAAGAACGCCTGGCCAAGCTCACGGGCGGCGTCGCCGTCATCAAGGTCGGCGCCGCGACCGAATCGGAAATGAAAGAAAAGAAGTACCTGATCGAAGACGCGGTCAACGCCACGAAAGCCGCGCTTGAGGCCGGCATCGTCGCCGGCGGCGGCTCGGCGCTTCTGCGCGCCAAAGTCGAGTTGGGCGAGAGCAAGGCTTCCGGCGAATCCGCCATCGCCGCTTCCAAGCATGTCGGCCGCGAGATCGTCGCTTTGGTGCTTGAAAGCCCGATGCTCCAAATCGCGAAGAACGCCGGCAAGAACGGACTCGATATCGTCACCTCCGTTGCTGCCAAGATGAAAACGTCGAAGCGCGCCGGGTACGATGCCAAGAGCGAAACGCTAGTCGATGACATGCTTGCCCAGGGCATTGTCGATCCGGTCAAAGTTACGCGAAACGCCCTTCAGAACGCCGTCTCGGTCGCCGTCATGTTCCTCACGACCGAAGCTGTCGTTGCAGAACTTCCTGAAAAAAAGGAAGCCGCTCCGATGGGTGGCGGGATGGGGGGCATGGGCGGAGGGATGGACTACTAGAGAAAAAACCGGCCGTAAGGGCGGTTTTTTGTTCGCTGAAAGCAATACTCCGCGCGTAATCAGTCCGGGAAGATTCATTCGGGCGCGGAAAGACAGGAAGCGCCCGTTTCATCAGGGCTCTTGAATGAAGACGGCAAAAATGGTAGACTGGCCTCCATGGATCAAGACGCCAAGAATCATCGCGCGACCGCCGCGCTTTCGTACGTGCTGCTTTTGTTCATCGTGCCGATGGCGAGAAAGGGCAGTGCTTTTTGCCAGTTTCACGCCAAGCAGGGGATCGCGCTGTTCGTCGCGTGGGTCATTGTTTCGCTCCTCGCTTGGATCCCGTTCATCGGCTGGGCCGCCTGGCTTTCGCTCCTTATTGTCAATGTCTTAGCGATCGTAAAAACGTTGAACGGAGAAACGTGGGAATTGCCGATTTTGGGGAAATACGCCGTTCAAATCAAGCTGTAAACCAAGGAAACGCCGTATGAAAGATATTCTTGAACGGGTTGAATCCCTCCGCGCGAAGATCGCTTCCACGCGGAGGTTGCTTTGACGATGCCGCTACTCGTGAGGAACTGAGGAAATACGAGGAGCAGATGCTCGATCCGGGTTTTTGGAGTACGCCGGATCGCGCCAAGGTCATCGCTCAGCAAGTCAGTGAAATTCGCCGGGAGATCGAAACGTGGGACGTCCTCGAGAAGGAGTCGAGCGACCTGAGAGAGCTCGCCGCCGGAATGAAAGCCGAAGAAGAAGCCGCATTCCGCCCGGAAATCGAAAAACAAATGGCTGAGCTTGAGAAAGCATTCTCGGAGCTTGAGTTTCTCGTTCTCTTCAGCGGGCGTTATGATTCCATGAACGCCATTCTGGCTTTTCACGCCGGTTCGGGCGGAACGGAGGCGCAGGATTGGGCCGAGATGCTTTTTCGCATGGTGACCCGTTTTTGCGAAAAGAAGGGCTGGACGGTGCGGATGCTGAACGAAAGCAAGGGGCAGGAGGCCGGTTTGAAGAGCGCGACGATCGAAGTGATCGGGCGTCACGCTTACGGCTTCTTGAGAAGCGAGCACGGAGTGCACCGCCTCGTGCGCATTTCTCCGTTTGACGCGGCCAAGGCCCGTCACACCTCGTTCGCGATGATCGAGGTCATGCCGGACATCGGCGATGCGGCCGACATCAGGATTGATCCCAAGGACTTGCGCATCGACACGTTCCTCTCCGGAGGCCATGGCGGACAAGGCGTGCAAACGACGTATTCCGCCGTCCGCATCGTGCATATTCCGACCGGCATCATGACCACGTGCCAGAACGAGCGCTCGCAGCAGCAGAACCGCGAGAATGCCATGAAGATGTTAAAGGCCAAGCTCGCCGCCATCGAGGAAGAAAAGCACCAAAAGGAGATGCAAGGAATCCGCGGCGAATACCACAGCGCCGAATGGGGAAACCAAATCCGCTCGTACGTCCTCCAGCCGTATCGCATGGTCAAGGACCATCGCACCAAGCAGAAGACGAGCGATACCGACGGCGTCTTAAACGGCGGTATCGACGAGTTCATCGAGGCCTATCTAAAATGGATGAAGGATCCCGAAGCCTATCTCAAATCCCATGCCCAAGAAGACGACAAAGATGAAGAATAAGGCGGCGCTGGTCACGGGCGGGGCGGGCTTCATTGGTTCGCATCTTGTCGATTGCCTGATTGCCGAGGGTTTTACGGTCGCAGTCGTCGATGATCTGACGAACGGGCGGCGCGAATACCTCCACCCCGACGCCCATTTTTACAAGATCAGCATTACCGATCCGAAACTCGGGGTTGTTTTCTCTGCAGAAAAACCGAACGTCGTTTTTCATCTTGCCGCGCACATCGACGCGCGCGTGTCGGTGGACGACCCGATCCATGATGCCGAAGTGAACATCCATGGATCGCTTCGCGTGCTGAAGCAGTGCGTGAGCCATGGCGTGCAGAAGCTTGTCTTTTCTTCATCCGGCGGCGCCATCTATCACGGCACGAAAAAGTTTCCGACCCCGGAAACCGAAGCGCCGTCGCCGCGCACGCCGTACGGCGTCGCCAAGCTCGCCTTCGAATATTATTTGGAAACCGCGAAGCATCAGTACGGCCTGGAATACGTCGCGCTCCGTTACGCCAACGTCTATGGTCCGCGCCAGGATCAGAAAGGGGAGGGCGGCGTGATCGGCGTCTTTTGCAAGCTGTTGAATGAAGGGAAAACGCCGAAGATTTTCGGCGACGGCAAGCAGACGCGAGATTTCGTCTACGTTGACGACATTGTGGAGGCTAATATGAAAGCGATGCGCGCCAAAGAGTCGGGCGCCTTTCATATTTCGACGGGAAGGGAAACGAGCGTGAAAGCGGTAGCTGCCCTGATCGCCGAGGAATACGAAGCGAAAGGCGCATTCGGCGGCGGTCCCGTTCCCGCAGGCGACGTGCGTCGCAGCTGCTTGAACCCGAACGCGGCGAAGAAGGTATTAAAATGGAAACCGGAGGTCGACGTGCGCGCTGGAATTAAAAAGACGGTTGCTTGGTTCAAAACGCGCTGACATGCTGCTCATCCGCATCAACTCGAAAAACATAGACCGCGCCGCGCTTGGAACAGCCGTCGCTGCCTTGAAGCGCGGCGGGCTCGTCGTCTATCCGACTGAAACGGCCTATGCGCTCGGATGCGATCCGGAGAATCGCGCGGCGGTAAAAAAACTTTTCACGCTCAAAAAACGAGACGCCTCCAAGCCGTTGCCGCTCATCGCGGCGTCGCCGAAGATGGCGCGCGCTTTTTGCGCGCTCGATCGCTACTCGCGCATGATCTCGGATGCTTTTTGGCCGGGTCCGCTTACGCTGGTCGCCCCAGATTTTCGAGGAAAAGGCACGATTGCACTGCGCGTGAGCTCCGCGCCGTGGCCGACCGCGCTCTCCGCCGCCCTTGGCAGGCCGATCGTTTCCACGTCCGCTAATATTTCCGGCCGAAAAACGCGATATGACGTCGCTTCCATCTTGCATGACCTAGGCGCATCCCCGGATGTCGTTCTAGATGCCGGTGTTTTGAAAACGACGCGTCCTTCCACGGTCGTGCGCGCGCGCGGCGGGCTTGTCGAAATCTTGCGAGAAGGTCCTGTTTCCGAGGAAGACCTGCATCGCGAACTCATGAAGCGCTTGTGATATGGCGATCCGCCGGTACGGACAGCATTTCCTGACCGACAAGACGATCATCGAGAAGATCGTCGCCGGATCGGGCGTTACGAAAAACGACGCTGTTCTTGAGATCGGCTCCGGTCGCGGCATTTTGACGCGGGCGCTCGCTGCTTCGGCGAAAAAAGTCCTGACGCTCGAGATCGATCGACGGCTTCACGCCTTGTTGCAAGAAGAGGGCCTTCCCGCGAACGTCGAGCTGCTCCGCATGAACGTGCTGGATCTTGACGAAGCTTCGCTGGAAGGCTTGCTTGGCACCGAATGGAAACTCGTCGCCAATCTTCCGTACGAAATTACGTCCAAGACGCTCGAAACCTTTTTGCCGATGCGATCGAGAACGGGAAAGGGACCCACGTCGGTCACGCTCATGCTTCAAAAAGAGGTAGGGGAGCGCATTATGGCCGCGCCTGGCGGCATGAATCGGCTCGCATTGTTCTGTGGATATTATTCCGAACCGACAATGCTCTTTACCGTCCCGTCCGGAGCCTTTTCGCCGCCTCCGAAGGTGCAATCCTGCGTCTTGAAGTTCGCTATTCGCCCGTCCGTAGCGCTCGACGGCCGGCAGGAAGCGGTTTTTTTCAAGCTGGCCGCTCTCGGCTTCTCAGAAAAACGACGTCAACTCAAGAATACGCTGCGTGCCATGCTCGGCGAGGAGGCTGCACGGCTGCTTGGGGAGGCCGGTATTTCTCCTGAAGCCCGTCCGGAAGGCGTCTCGCTTGAAAAGTGGATAACACTGGCGCGAATGATGTGATATCATGAGGCCATGCCCGCTGATCTGCCGATCACGGACGAGAGGCCTGGAGAGCACCGCGCAGGGGCGTGGGTCGTTTTGATTATGGGTTTGATCGGCCTTGGTCTCGGCGTGTATCAATGGCGCGAATCTTTTCAAGCGGCGTTCGTCAGCCAGACCGGCGCCTACAAGACGCCTGATCAGATCGAACAGGAGCGGATCGAGGCGATGAAAACGAAAGATACCGATGCGGACGCGCTCAATGATTTTGAAGAAACGTACGTGTATAAAACAAGTCCGTATCTCGCGGACTCCGATTCCGACGGAACGAGTGACAGTGCAGAGTTGAAAGCAGGGGAGGATCCCAACTGCCCGGAGGGCAAAAAGTGCGTCGAGTCGGGCTTGACCGCATCGCAATCACCGTTTGATGCGGCAGCCAGCTCAACCCTGCAGATCGAAGAAGACGCGATGAAACAGCTTCTTAATCCGACCCCGGCGCAGATCCGCTCCCTTCTCGTTCAGAACGGCGTGAAGGAAAATGATCTCGCGGGCATAGACGATGCGACGCTGCTGAGGCTTTACCAGCAGTCCCTCCAGGAAGTCCAAGCCAATGCTGACAAGAATTCCAACTAAAGTTCTCGCCTCCGTACTGATCGTCTTTTTTGTCGTCGCTAGGCCGGCTGCGGCGCAATTCGGCGTTCCGCAAGTCGTCGTCGATCCGGGAGCGAACGCGCAGGCGGCCGTCACGAACGCGAATTTGGCGGCGCAAACCGCCCAAGGAGCCGTACAAACTACGGATACGGTCAAGCAATCGGCCTGGCAGGTTTTGAAAACGTCGCTGACCAATACGGCTGCGCTGGCTCTTTTGAACGGAGCCAATTACTTCGCTCAAAAAGTGGCGTACGATGCCGCAGTCTACCTGGCTTCCGGTGGCAGCGGACAGAAGCCGTTTTTCACCACCGAGGGGCTTGGCGGGTATTTGAAAAATACCGCTGGCGACGCTGCTGGAGAAGTGCTGGGTACGCTGACGACCGACCCGGCAAGTTTTGGGAAATACGGCGTGAACATTTGCGTCCCGAAAACGCCGCAGCTTGCCTTGAATTTCAAGATCGGTTTCTTGAACGGCCTGCCGGGCATTCTTGGCAACGGAGGGCCGACCCCGCCGACTCCCAAGTGCTCGTGGGAGAATATTTCCACGAACTGGGAATCGTTTGTCAGCCAGGATTCCTCCGAGGTGTTAAACCAAGTCGGTGTCATGTTCACTCCCGGCGAGAGCTCGCTCTCGGCCGCGATCGAATTGAACAATGTCGCCTTGAAGCAAATCGCGGAGAAAAACTTGGAATCGTATGGCGACTACCTGGCGAATAAGGGGTTCAAGCCGGTGCGTGATTTCATTTCTCGCGACATCAAGACGCCCGCCTCGACGATCGAGAAGCAGCTCGATATCTCCTTGGAACAGGGGTGGAAGCAGGGGGATCGCACTGTGGCGATCACGGGCAGTGCGTTCGGCAACGCCGCCTTCGGCATCCTTCCGGCCGCCCTTCAAACCTTTGCCGGCGCGCTTTCCGAGCAGCTTCTCAAAAAAGTCTTTACGCAAGGGCGGATCTCATTGGGCGACC